>JAZQVO010000024.1:0-53491 GCA_045631905.1 Bacteroidaceae bacterium | reverse complement strand
CGAATATATCCTTTGGGTTGCAGGCAACACTCCTTTGTGAAACTAAAGTTTCAGTCGTCGCAAGCAACGCTTTTTCGCGTTGCCGCTTTGAAAAACATTGAAGTAAACTTCATGTTTCTCGCTCGTTTGTTTGTATATTTGCCACAAATGAAAAACTTTGTTTCGCTTTGCAAAGGGAGTTTACTTGCTTTGCTGTTAATCTTCTCGGCATTAATAATTGTTGGTGCACAAAATGCGCCGACAAACATGTTGTGCGCCTCAAAGAGCGAAAAGGGTAAGTTTACAGGTTATATTTGCGACAACGGCATTGAGAAGATTGCCAAGCAAGGAAAATTTTCGTGCCTTGCTTTGCCACATAGCACTGCTATAACCGGTAACCAACAGCTATGCGACAGCAAGACCAAGAGAGCCGGAGGAGGCCTGACGCAGATTGCCTTTGCCGAAGCGAGTGCTACAAAAACTAAATACAGGCACTGCAAAGAGGTGCTCACAACCTCTAAGCAATATAAAAGAAAAGAGTACTATGTCTTTGCTCTAAGGCATATAATAATTTAGCGTACAAATTACAAATATTTACAGGGTCGCAAGTTTTCTTGCGGCCACATGTTGCATACACCTCATATGCGACCTATCTATTTTAATATATAACACGCTTAAATTATAATACAAATGAAAACTGAAATAAACAAGGAGATACTTAAAGCAAACAACATTACCGAAAAAACTGAAACTCCATACATGGCGATAGCTTGCATGGTTATAGCTCTACCTATATTTATATATGCAAACACTCTAGAGGCCGACAGCGATGGGATTATGCCCTTGCTACTTACCGGCTTTGTGTTTATGGTGGTTGGTGTGATAAGATTGTTCAACAACGGAAAATGTTACATAACGACCGACACTAACGAAAAACTTAACGAAGCGACTCTCTTTTTCGACAACTCACAGAGAGCGGAGGTTGAGGAGGCGCTACGCAACGGAGAGTTTACCAAACTGCATAACATTGCCTGCAAAAACGGCAACCAAGCACTGATGCTTGAGCTTTATTGCACAAGGAACAACAGCACCGCCATTTATCGCCTTTACAAATATGTGCCTTACTCGTATGAGCCGGCCGGCGAGATAGGTTTCTACCACAAAAAGCAATAATACATATTTATTAATAAGAAGTACATTATCCCCCTCGCGTAGCTCACAAGGTTACGCGAGTTTTTTGTTTATCGGCAAATTATTTAGTTGCCGTTTTGTTTATTATTACAATCATATTACTCATTTAAATTGATTTTCTGTAATTTTGCAGACGATTGAAACAACTACGCGACAAGATGAAATATTTAATACAATTTGAAATAATTCTGGCAATATCACTTTTGGGTGAGTTGCTGAACAGAGTTATTCCCCTACCCGTCCCTGCAAGCATATATGGCATGGTTTTGTTATTCACGGCACTTTGTACGGGGGTTATTAAACTGTCGCAGGTGCGCGAAACGGGCAAATTTCTCATAAGCATAATGCCCATGATGTTTATACCTGCGACCGTGGGGCTCATAGATAATTGGGCGGTGATGAAAAATTTTCTCACTGCCATTATAGTTATATCGCTGGTGAGTACCGTTGCGGTGATGGCTGTGGCCGGACACATAACACAGTTTATCATTAATAGAAAAGGAAAGGAGGGTGAGAGATGAAAGATATTCTTGCTGAATCACTCTTTTTTGGTGTTGCGGTGAGCGTTGGTACTTATATATTAGGTATGAGGCTTAAAAGCAGGTTCAATTTTTTTCTTTTTAACCCCCTGCTTGTGTCGATAGCATGCACCATAGCAACACTGCTTTTGCTCGACATTGAGTACGCACACTACAACAACGGTGCAAAGTATCTCAGTTACCTGCTTACGCCGGCAACCGTGGCACTTGCAATACCGCTATACGAACAGGTACAACTGCTCAAAAGGAACCTGACCGCCATACTTTTAGGTATAACATCGGGGGTGCTCGCGAGCTTTGTTTCGATACTCGCCATGAGCCTGTTGTTTGCCCTCAACCACACCGAATATGTAACTCTGCTACCAAAATCCATCACAACGGCAATAGGTATAGGCCTGTCACAAGAACTTGGCGGATATATCTCTATCACGGTGTCGGCAATTATAATTACAGGGTTGTTCGGGAATATTGCCTCTGACACACTCTGTCGCTTGCTCGGTATAAAACACCCTATTGCAAAAGGTATCTCGATTGGTACAGCCACTCATGTGATGGGCACCGCAAAAGCCATGGAGATGGGAGAAATTGAGGGGGCTATGAGTAGTCTCTCGGTTGCGGTTGCGGGGTGCATAACGGTGGGAGTTGCCATATTCTTCGAAGGTTTCATTTAGGCAATATTCCGGGCTGCAAACATAAATCTTTCACTTTCACACAAACGAAACAAGAAAAATGCTTGCATAAGTTACAGAATATGTGTACTTTGGCAAAAAAATTACAGACACATGATAATAGCAGTAGACTTTGACGGAACAATAGTTGAGCATCAATACCCCGAAATAGGTAGAGAAATTCCTTTTGCAACAACCACACTTAAAATGCTTATAAAGGAGCGTCACACACTCATTTTGTGGACCGTGCGCAAAGGCAGATTATTGCAAGAGGCGGTAGACTGGTGCAAAGAGCGTGGGGTTGAATTTTATGCCGTAAACAAAAATTACCCAGAGGAAAAGGTGAACAACGAGGAGGGATACTGCAAAATAAATGCAGAACTTTTTATTGACGACCGTAACCTTGGCGGTCTACCCGACTGGGGCAAGATTTACCAAATGGTTACAGAAAACAAAACATGGGACGAGATGTACAAACGCTCGAAAAAAGAGACCGAAGTACCCAAGAAGAAAAAGAAAAGATTTATTTTTTGGTAATACAATAAAAAGCGACCTTGCGTCGCTTTTTATTGTATGAGACTGCCACGCACACTGTATATGCAGAGGTTTTTTCAAAAAAAATGCACTTTTGCTGTTTTTTTCTAAAAAAACATGACACAAAATATTGTTTTATCTGTTTTTATTAATACTTTTGCCAACGAGCAATCGAAAAGAGAGCAGACAAAAAAATGAATAATTACTATCTATACACAACAGCCTCCCGAGGTACCGCCATAGGAATCACTACCGGCGGCACTTGTTGTTGTACAACAACCGGTACTACCCGTTAGGGTAGGGATAGTTTTTTTGTTTCTGCGTGAAACATATTTTTCAGCATTTATCTTTTTTTTCAATTATTGACAAGTTGCCTCACCGGTACTTGTACAATTAAATTTAATTCATTTTGCAAAAAATGATTTAGGGCATATAAATATATGCCACGGAAAGTTTCGAAAACAGCCGAAGCATTTCCAACATTAAAAAACAACTAAGTTTTTTACTAAACGAACGTACTTTTATGAAACATATAATAATATTGGGAGACGGAATGGCCGACTGGCCCGTAAAAGAGTTGGGTAACAAGACACTGTTGCAAGCCGCACACACACCATACATGGACAAACTCGCCAAAATGGGACGTTGCGGAAGGTTGGTTACAGTAGCCGAAGGTTTCCACCCCGGAAGCGAAGTTGCAAATATGTCGGTGCTGGGATACGACCTACCCAAGGTTTACGAGGGACGTGGTCCTTTAGAGGCTGCAAGCATAGGCGTAGAGCTCGAGCCCGGAGAATTTGCGTTACGTTGCAACATTGTGTGCATTAATGGAGATATATTAAAAAACCACTCTTCGGGGCACATTACAACCGAAGAGGCTGATATACTTGTTAAGTACCTGCAAGATAAACTCGGTAACGAGCAGATACGTTTCCACACCGGAGTACAATATCGCCATCTGTTGGTTATAAAAGGGGGTGACAAGAGAATAAGCTGTACACCACCCCACGACATACCCGGTAAAGAGTTCCGCCCATACTTGGTGAAGGCCGATGTTCCCGAAGCCGAAGAGACAGCACGCCTCATAAACGAGTTGATATTCAAGTCGCAGGAGTTATTAAAGGAACACCCGCTGAACATAAAACGCATGAGCGAGGGAAAAGACCCGGCAAACAGCATATGGCCTTGGGGAGGCGGATACCGCCCAAAGATGGAACTGCTGAGCGAGAAATTTCCACAAGTAAAAAGCGGTTCTGTAATTTCGGCAGTAGATCTCATTCGCGGAATAGGACACTATGCAGGCTTGCGCATAATAGAGGTAGAAGGTGCAACCGGTCTCTATAACACCAATTACGAGAACAAGGCCAAAGCCCTTTTGGAGGCACTAAAAACCGATGACTTTGTTTACCTGCATGTTGAAGCGAGCGACGAGGCCGGACATGAAGGAGATGTCGCCCTCAAAACACAGACCATAGAGGACCTCGACCGTCGTGCCATAGGCCCAATATACGAGGCTGTGAAAGAGTGGGACGAGCCCGTGGCAATAGCCGTGCTCCCCGACCACCCTACACCTTGCGAATACCGCACACACACTGCCGAACCTGTACCGTTCCTCATATGGTACCCCGGAATAACACCCGACACGGTGCAGACATTCGACGAGATTGCGGTTCACGAAGGAAGTTATGGTCTTTTAAAAGAAGATGAGTTCATAAAAGCATTTATGGAAAATTGAGAAGAAGGAAGTGTATAACATAAAAAGAAGAAAACAATGAGATATTATAGCACAAACAAAATAGTAAGCGATGTAGCCCTTGAAGAGGCAGTAATAAAAGGACTTGCCCCCGACAAGGGTTTGTACATGCCCAACAAAATAAAAAAACTACCTGCCGAGTTCTTCGAGAACATCGACAAATTGAGTTTCCAAGAAATTTCTTACCGCGTTGCCGATGCGTTCTTTGGCGAGGATATCCCTGCCGATGACCTGAAAGCCATCGTGTACGACACATTGAGTTTCGATACCCCTATCGTAGAGGTAAAAGAGAACATATACTCGCTAGAGCTCTTCCATGGCCCCACCCTTGCATTTAAAGATGTCGGTGGTCGTTTCATGGCACGCCTCCTGGGTTATTTTGTAAAGAACAGCGTAGACAGAAGGGTGAACGTACTTGTTGCCACATCGGGCGACACCGGTAGCGCGGTAGCCAACGGTTTCTTGGGTGTAGACGGTGTACATGTATATGTACTCTACCCCAAAGGGAAAGTTAGCGAAATACAGGAAAAGCAGTTTACCACACTTGGCAAAAATATCACTGCGCTCGAAATAAACGGTTGTTTCGACGATTGTCAGGCACTTGTAAAACAGGCCTTCCTCGATGAGGAGCTGAACGAAAAGCTCTTCCTCACAAGCGCAAACTCGATAAACCTCGCACGTTTCCTCCCACAGTCGTTCTACTACTTCTACGCCTATGCACAACTTAAAAAGATGGGTAAGGCCGATAATGTGGTGATTTCGGTTCCAAGCGGAAACTTCGGTAATATAACAGCAGGCCTCTTTGCACAAGAGATGGGCCTACCCGTAAAACGATTCATTGCAGCCAACAACCGCAACGATATTTTCTTCAACTACCTGCGTACAGGAAACTTCGAACCGAAAGCATCGGTGTGCACCATAGCCAACGCCATGGACGTTGGTAACCCCAGCAACTTTGCCCGCATACTCGACCTCTATGGCCACAAGCACGAGACTGTGTGCGAGCACATAAGCGGAGCTACATATAACGACGAGGAGATTGCCGAAGGAGTAAAAAAGACATGGAAAGAGTGCAAATACCTGCTCGACCCCCATGGAGCATGCGGTTATCTTGCTCTCACCGAGCAAATTCAACCGGGCGAAACAGGTGTGTTCCTCGAGACTGCACACCCTGCGAAATTTAAAGATACAATAGACAATATCCTCGGCGAGGATATTGAGATACCACAACCCTTGCAAGAGTTCATGAAGGGTACAAAAGATACCATTGAAATGAGCAAGGAGTTTGCCGACTTAAAAAGTTTTCTTCTCAAGGAGTTGTTATACACTTCCAATATTTATTATTAAATAACAACTCGACAACCGAAAGTGCTTTTCACTTTCTTTACAACGGTGCTTTTTAAAAAGCACCGTTGTTTGTTAATAATCAAAAGATTCGTTTGCAAAAAGCAAAACATACTCTTCACAGCTCATAAAAATATTAAAAAACAGGCTTATTTTTTCTTTGAAAATGTTTGCAGGGTAAAAAATAATTTGTACCTTTGCAACGCTTTAAGGCACAGAGATGCGCTGTTAGCTCAGTTGGTAGAGCAATTGACTCTTAATCAATGGGTCCAGGGTTCGAGTCCCTGACGGCGTACTTCAAAAAAAACGCTGACTACTTGTACAAGTAGTCAGTGTTTTTTTATTACTTTTTATCAAGCGGTGTCAAGGGGAATCAGAAAATCTGTTATTTTTGTAAAGTTTAATATTTGAAAATACGGACCAACTGATACAAAAGTGTAGCTTCCTAAACTATTAATTGTCGAATTATTTAGATAGAATGTGAGATATGAAAATAAAATCGTTTAAAGAATTAATTAATCAAATAAATAAGGATTTAGGAAATTTCTGTAACGATTTTGCCCAAACAAGAAAGGTATTAGCCGGATTGGGTAGAAGTCCTAAAAGAGATATTCTCTTCAAATATGATGACGAAGAGAGAGATTGGGCTATAAATGAAGGTGGTGGTACTGAGATACAATATCATATATACATGCGTGATAATGAGATTGGATATGGCTTAGGTTTTAATATGCAATATGTTCCTTTCGCAAATGACATGTCTCCAATTGATTGGATAAAACCGTTCTGTGATGCCTTTCTTAAATTGTATGACATTAATAGGGATTCTTGGAATTTTAAATGGTTAGATGATGAGGGGCTCGAATTGTTGAAAAAACCTCAAAATGGGAAATATGCACTTTATGGGAAAACAATAGAAGTTAAAAATAATGAAATAGCCGATATTGAATATAGTAATTTATTAAATGACCTTAAAGGTGTTATGTTTGGCATATATAAACAAGTATTTGAAATGAAGAATAAAGTACAAGATAATAGGGGGCGTATCGAAGATATGGTAAATAAATATTCAAATTTGCTTAAAGAAAAGAAAAACATAATTCTTCAAGGTGCTCCTGGAACAGGCAAAACATATAATTCTGCGGCTATTGCTCTAAAAACATTAGGTGTTGAAGATATTGATTTTACTGACCATAAAGAGGTTATGGAACGTTATGATCATTTGCTTGGAGATCAGATATTCTTCACCACTTTCCATCAGTCACTTGACTATGAGGATTTTGTCGAAGGACTAAAACCCCATGTACAAACTGATGCTGACGGAAATTCTATTGGTGTAACTTACGAACCCGAAGATGGTATCTTCAAACGTGCCTGCAATGCAAATAAGCCTGTTGTACTGATTATTGACGAAATAAACCGAGGAAATGTGTCAAAGATATTTGGCGAACTCATTACCTTGCTGGAGTCAGACAAACGTCTAAATGGAAATCATCCTATTAAAGTGATGCTGCCGTATTCTAAGAACGAAGTGTTTGGTGTACCATCAAATCTATACATTATCGGTACAATGAATACCACTGATAGAAGTACAGGAACCCTTGACTATGCTTTACGTAGAAGATTTGCTTTCATCACACTCAAATCTCAGGACTATGTTATCAAGAAATACTATTCTGATGCCAACAATGAAAATCTTAGAAATATTGCTTTAGCATTATTCGAAGATATTAAGAAGTTTATTGAGAATCCCAAACATCTGTGTGGAGATATGAGCATAGATGATTTGATGATAGGCCATAGCTACTTCATGGCAGAAAGTGAAGATGAACTGCGCGACAAGGTGGAATATGAAATCATTCCGCTTATCAATGAATACATCTGTGACGGAATCCTAAATGTTAAGAACGAAGAAAAGAAAACAGCTTTTGATTCTTGGCTTTCTCTGAGCCCTGTCCAAGAGATAGATGATGAAGACAAAGAAGAATATGAAGATGAATAATAGATAACCTGCATGAAATCCATTCTTATTCAAGAACACGAACGTCTGTGCATTGAACAAAACGAAAGATATGATAATCTGAGTCTTGTTCGATGGGATAAACCTATGGAACACGATCCATGGGGGTATTATGCGTCGTATGTTATTGGAGCAGAGTGGATAGACGATGAGGAAGCATTAGTTGTAACCACAAAGCGAGGAATAGAAAAAATAGATTTTCTCTCCATGTTCATGACATGTTTCTCATCAGATTTGTCGGTGGAGTCTTTCGCTGAGATTTATAACATTGATAGTGAGGCTCCGGTCATACATGCACCATCACTAAAAGGTGTTTTAAGTCCTCTTATAGTTCTGCATTTTCTTGGAGTTGTAAGTAGAATCAAGTCTTTGAAAAAAGGCTATGTACATTATAGCGAGAACCTAAAAAAAGTCAAAGGACACATACAAGTGATGAAGAACGAAAGAAAGAACATTGCTTCAAAAAGATTCGATAGAGTATTTTGTGACTTTGACGAATATACGGTTGACATTCCTGAAAACAGACTTATTAAGAAAGCCTTATTGTTCAGTTCCCATGTACTCAGAACAATAACAGAGAATCATTCCATAGGTAACAAAGCAAAACTGATGCTGTCAAAATCATTAGCTCTGTTTGAAAATGTAAGTGATGAAGTAGAGGTAAAGGAGGTTTCTTTGATAAAAGGGCATAAACTTTTTAGTGAATACAATGAGGCTGTACGTTTGGCAAAGCTAATTCTTCGGAGATACGATTACAGTATCAGTAAAACAAGTTCTTTGAATGAGTATGTTCTTCCGTTTACTTTGGATATGTCCTTGCTCTATGAACACTATGTATATGGATTGCTAAATGAAGCATACGGAAACAAAATCTCGTATCAGTTCAAAGGAGAGACTGGATTCCCAGACTTCCTTTATTGCGCAACCGGGTTTAAGGCGATACTTGACACGAAATATATTCCAAAATATGAGAGTTCATCGCTTGACAAATATGTCATACGCCAACTAAGTGGTTATAGTAGAGATATTCCTATCCTACAACGTCTCGGATATGAAGATATAAATGAAGAATCCCCCATACCAAACGTTGCTTGCATAATCATTTATCCAAAAGAAGGGAATGTAGTAAGGAACCCGTTTATGAAGAAGAAACTTCGTGATTTATGTACTACACCTATACGTAAATTGGCAAGATTCTATAAAATATGTATTCCACTGCCTGTAATGGGCTCTAATAAATAATATTATGTCAAAAGAGAACAGCGAAGCGCGGTCGAACTCTTACCATAATGTGTTTTTTATACGACAAGCAGTTTATCAATTTACGTTCTTTTTTCTCGGTTCAGTATAAAGTTGTGGTATTACCGGACCTTCACGTCCAACCTTCGCCACGAAACGCGTACAAACACAAAAAGGTTACCTGTAAAAGTTTGAGGGAAAAAATTAATATAACAACCTTGCAAAATAAAAGCGACATTACATTTGCCGAAAAAAAATGAAAAGAAACATCACACTTAGTAATTCGGCATCGAGTTATTTGAAACGCCTCGAAAGAGAAAAGAGCAATAGTGCATTAAGGATTTTATTTACTGTGGCAGGAGCCGATTTTTCCCAAAAAGAGAATAGGTATACCCTAAACGGCGTGACGGGTATAAACAATGAGGAGATGGCAAGCATATATAACCACAAAGAGGCTGTTTACCGCTTGACAGAGACTCGTGCACTCGAGGGTTGCGCAATAAGGACTATATTCCCCTGCAACGGAAAGGCCGGTGTGCGTTTGGCTACACTACCCTTGCATGGAGAAAGGAGCTTTGCCGAAACGCCTCTCGAAATTTTAAAATGTGGCAACACGCAAACTCTCGACGGCATCGACACCGATGAGATGATAAAAGCAAACTGCCTGAGAGGTACATTCTGCGGTTGCCAAGCGTTGCACATTGTCTACCCTATCAATATTACCGACTGCTCCACCATAAGCAGTGATACTTTTAAAAATTGTAGTGCGCTGAATGAGTTACGTTTGTTTGGTTTGAAACACGACATCGACCTTTCATATTCTGCAAACATGAGCTATAAATCACTAAAATACATGGTCGATAATGCTACGGGCAAAATAACCATAACCATTCACCCCGATACTTACAAATACTACATTACCCGCCTAGAATCACCGGTGAATATAGGTGGAACAAAGGCCGAGTGGGAGGCTCTGCACAAAAGGGCCGACAAGAAAGGTATATGTTTTACTACTCTGCTTTTGATTGCATACATAAGAAACGATAGCCTAAACATAAACAAGGGCGAGGTTGATGATGGTATATTAAGAATCTCTGCCACCGATTGCTGTGTCGAAGGAGAGACGGTTGTTTTTTCTTAACGGGGCACAAAATTCAGGAGTGTAAATTGTTGTATTAAAATAGCTTTTACACCCGGTGATAATAGACAAATTAACCTATTATAACAGCCGGAAAAGGAAAATTATATTAATTTCGCACCACAGAACATCGCGACAACCATTTATGAAAATTTTCTTTATATTATTGCCTCTGCTTTTTATCACAAGCAACATATATGTATTCTGCAAAGCATGGAGTACTTTATCGAACATGCCTGCCGTTGTTAAAGCTGCGGGCTGTACTCTTTTTTGGTGCTCGGCCTTTGCGTTTATAGCCACCATGTTTCTGAGCGACAGCAACCTGTCGCCGGCTCTGCTTTCGGGCTTGCACACCTACGGGGGATTATGGATAATTTTCGTAATATTCACTGCTGTCGGGTGTCTCTTTTCGGATATTGTAAGCGTTTTTGTCAGAATGCCTAAGAACATCTGCTTATACGCTATGGCGATTGCCTTGCTACTTACTGCTTATGGTTTTATAAACCACATAAACCCAAGGGTGGTTACAATAGATATTGAGAGCGAGAAACCGCTGAACGAGGATTTAAAGATGGTTGTTATCAGCGACCTGCATCTGGGTTATGGTACCGGACGTTATATGCTACAACGTTTCACCGAAAAGATTAATGCTTTGTCGCCCGATATTATAATTATTGCCGGCGACCTTATAGACAACAGCGTGAAGCCGGTAAAAGATGCGCATATGCATGAGATTCTCTCACGCTTGCATGCCAAGCAGGGTATTTTCATGGTACCCGGTAACCACGAATATATAAGCGGGATAGAAAATTGTTACGATTTTATAGAGCAGACACCTATAAGAATGTTGCGCGACAGCGTGCTATCTTTACCTTGTGGTGTGGAGTTGATAATGCGCGACGACCTGTGCAACAAACATCGCATGCGCCTCAAAAAGCTATGCTCAAAAGCAGATAGTAGCAAGTTTACAATATTGATAGAGCACCAACCATTGAAGATTGACAAAAAAAACTCTATGAAGATTGACATGCAAATATCGGGGCACACACATAATGGGCAGGTGTGGCCGGGTAACCTCATTGTGGACAACCTCTATGAACAGGCACAGGGCTACCGCAAGTGGGAGCACTCGCATGTGTGGGTTTCGAGCGGTTTGTCGTTATGGGGGCCACCTGTGCGCATAGGCACAAGAGGGGATATTGCCATCATTAATATAAAAAACAGCAATAGAGAAGACAGGGGTTAATAGAGATAGAAAAACAACAATAGTTGCAACAATAGTATAACAGGAACACCTATATAAAATTTCGCATGTCGTGTTTTGTGGTGCCATAACTTTATTCCCATGAGTGCACCTATACTACCTCCGGCTACCGCAACCGCAAGCAGAGTGTTTTCTGATATTCTCCATCGGCTTTTCCTTGCCTTGTATTTGTCTATACCGAAAAGTATAAAAGCCAACAGATTTACAGAGAAAAAATAATACAACAAAAAGTTATTCATTATTGAAAGGCTTATAAAAAAGTTAATGACAACCTTTTGGTTGTCATTAACTTTTTTAGCTTATTTATTATCCGCAATGAAAATAACGATTAACCAATTTAAGCATCTCGTCCTGCTTACCCTCAATTTCGGCACGCAGAGTTCTGTCGTTGTATGAACGCAAACGCTTTATGATGCCATCGATCATCGCAGGGCTGAAAACATTATACTTCTCAAATGCTTCGCGCTGTTGTTGCAGGCAATCGGCCGATGCCTCGCAACTATCGGGCAACTGTGCAAGCATCTTCAATTTATCCTCGTTCTCTTTCTGGTGGATATTTACATTCACATATGTTCTGTCGGCAATTTCCAAAGCGTTATCGAGCTCGAAACCGTAACGACAAGCCACGGCAAGACCTGCTATAAGTTGGTAAATATCGGCTGAGCCGTCGGGAGAACGCATCTCCACAGTCTGTTTTTGTGTAGTGTCGTAGTTGCTGTCGGCCTCCAAGGGGTTGGCTATGCGACACATGTCGCTCTTTGCCGCCCAACCGAGGGGTACGCGCACTAGTACCGAGCGGTTACGGTCGCCCCAACAGATGTTTGTGGGTGCCTCTTGGTGAGGTACAAGGCGGAAATATGATGTGGGGTTGGTGTTTCCGAAGGCTGTGATTGAGGGGGCTAGTTGCATCATACCTGCAATAGCTCTGCGTGCTGTGGCCGACAATACACCGCCGTCGAGCATCTGGTTTACACCATCTTTCACTATGCGCATGTGTACATGTAAACCCGAGCCGGCCTTTCCTGCTGTAATTTTGGGGGCAAATGTTATATCGTATCCCATGCGGTAGGCAAGGTTGCGAATTATCCATTTTGCAATCATGAGCTGGTCGGCGGCATCACATGCATTCACGGGGAGGAACTCTATCTCGTTCTGCTCGTAAATGAGACCATCGATGGTAAAGTTACCCACCTCGGAGTGACCATATTTTATTTGTCCACCGGCTTGTGCTATATAAGACATGCACTGTGTGCGGAACTCATTGAACTTGGCATAGGGTGCCGACTCGTGATAACCCTTTTGGTCGGTTGCGGGGAAGACACCTTCGTCGGGAGCAATAACATAGTATTCGAGCTCGCCCATCGCTTGAAACTCCATGCCTGTAACATTGTTGAAGGCGCGACAAGCCTTGCGCAAAGTGTTTTCGGGAGAACTTTCGAGCAACTCGCCATCTTTGTTGAAGTATGAGCATAGCATAGAAAGTGTAGGTATCTCGGCAAAGGGGTCGAGGAAAGCTGTGCTGAAACGGGGAAGAACATAGAGGTCGCTGCTACCTGCCTCAATGAATGGGAAGAGGCTTGAACCATCGACACGCTCGCCACATGTAAGTATAGCGTCGAGGTAGGCAGCGTTGTTTATCACAAAGTTCAATGTCTTGAGCCTGCCATCACCAGCCGGATACATGAAATTTACCATGCGCACTCCATTCTCCTTTATATATCGTACAATGTCGGCCTTTGTAAATTCATTAGAAGGCTTTCCAAGGTATGCCACCACTTTATTGGCATTCATCTCTAATTCTTTATTCATATTATTCGGTTTTTGTATTTTAATATTTTTGTAAAGATATATATTATCGCTGTATTAACACATGATGTAATGTTTTTTTATTTCAAAATATTAAAAAATTCTTCGTCGGAAAGGCGATGAGCGAGAGCGCGTACATTCTCCCAGGCCACATCGTGCCTCATTGCAAGTTCCAAGGGCATGCCCTCGGGAGTAATGGTGTATACCTCTTCGAAACCATTATTACACAGCGGGAACGAGGGAGCTACAGAACCACCCACGGCATACACCGGCACCCCTTTTGCTCTTGCAACTTGTAACACACCGCAAGGGGCTTTCCCCAGAAGGGTTTGATTATCGAGGCAACCTTCGCCTGTAAAGACACAGGCACTGTTGTCGAGTATGTCGGCGAAGCCCACCGCATCGAGAATAACCTCCACCCCACTTTTTAACCGCGCATTGAGGAACGACACAAAACCTGCGCCCATACCTCCGGCCGCTCCACCTCCTTTTATGGTTGATACATCACAACCATTGTAAGCCTTGACGGCTGAGGCGAAATTTCGCAATCCTTTGTCGAGTTGTTCGACCATGGTTGCATCGGCTCCTTTTTGGGGAGCAAACAGATAGGCTGCACCGTTTGTGCCATATAGCGGGGTATCTACGTCGCATGCCACAAGAAATTCGGCATCGCGCAAAGCCTTGTGTGCATGAGTATCATCGATGGTAACAATTTCTGTGAGCATGGCTCCACCACCCTCCAAAGGCCTGCCGTTCTTGTCGAGGAAACGATAGCCCAACGCACGCAACATACCTGTTCCTGCATCGTTTGTAGCACTGCCACCTATCCCCATGATGAAACGTCGGCACCCACGTTCAAGAGCATCGCCAACCATCTCGCCCGTTCCATAAGAGGAGGTGAGCATAGGGTTACGTTCGCGCGGGGGTATTAAGGTTATCCCGCTTGCAGCTGCCATCTCCATGATAGCTGTGCCTTGCTCTGTTATAGAATATATCGCCTCAACAGGGGCACCCGACGGGCCGTGCACACTCGCCTTCACCAACGTGCCACCAAGATTACTTACAAGTGCATCTACGGTTCCTTCGCCACCATCGGCTATCGATAGTTTGATAATATCCTCAGGTGGAACTTTACCCTCCAAACCTGCCGCGAAGGCATCGGCAACCTCGCGCGAGGAGAGCGACCCTTTAAAGGAGTCGAAGGCAAGAACTATTTTTCTTTTAACTTTGTTCATGGTGCGAATATAGCAAATAGCTTTAATTATCGGAATATCCGATAGTTTTTTATTACCTTTGCAAAAGATGATGATACAAAATTTCCACATAACAGAAAAGGCCGGCCTCATACTCGAAGGGGGAGGTATGCGAGGGGTATTCACAAGCGGAGTACTCGACAATTTCATGGACCGCAATATACGTTTCCCTTACACTGTGGGGGTGAGTGCCGGTGCATGCAACGGCCTCTCATATATGTCGGGACAACGAGGCAGAGCAAAATTCAGCAACATCGACCTGCTTGCTAAGTACGACTACATAGGTTTCAAGCACCTTGTTACTCAAGGGTGTATTATGGATTTTAAACTGCTCTTCCACACCTTTCCCGAGGAGATTATGCCATACGATTACACCGCATATGCCACCACGCGGGAACATTTTGAGATTGGGGTTACCGATTGCCTGACGGGAGAGGCTTGTTTCTACGAAGAGAAAAAAGAGCCCAAACGTATAATTGATATTGTTAAAGCATCGAGCAGCCTGCCATATGTCTGCCCTATTGCATATATCGACGGCAAACCTATGCTCGATGGTGGTATAAGCGACTCGATACCTCTACTGCGTGCACGTTCGCAAGGATACACCGATAATATTGTGGTACTTACACGCAACAAGGGTTATCGCAAACCCGACAAGCGTTCGGTGGTTCCCTTCTTTTGTTATCGTAAGTACCCCGCTGTCCGCGAGGCTATTCGTAACCGCAATATAATGTATAACAAGCAAATTGCGCTTGTGGAAGAGCTCGAAGAGCGTGGTGAGCTCATTGTTTTGCGTCCACAACGCCCCATAGAGGTTGGTCGCATGGAGCGTAACACAAACAAACTGCTTGCACTTTACCAAGAGGGCTATGAGTGTGCCGAAAAGATAAACTTCATTAAAGATTGATACCATGAAAATACTAATATATGGCAACAACGAGGCTGAGTGTTTGTGGTGCAAAGATATTTTGGAGACATTCGGGAGGGGTATGCACATCGGCATAGAGACACCTACGACTGCCACAGGCAAGGAGAAAAATTTTTCTTGTGTAATAACGATAGGAGACGCCCCTGCGCCACCTCATAAGGCAAAGTACAATTTCAGATGCCAAGCACCTAATGATGACGAGAGTAAAGCAACATGCAAAAGAGAGTTGTGGGCTATGTTCCGCGACACTTTGCGCGATGCAATAGGCGGAAAATGTAGTTGTGGTTTGTACGATATATGTCACTGCCATTAAAAAAGTGATAAATACACCGATAACAATAATTATGGCGACCGAAATTTCGATCGCCATAATTTAGTATATACAAGCAACTACTCTGCTGTGAGTTGTTTGTATGTGGTCTTTGGCGAACGTGCCGCCGTTGTTTCGTCGAGCCTGCGCACAGGGGTTGAATAGGGCGCGTTCTTCACCACATCGGGGTTTTCTATCGCCTCTTGTGCCACCTTCTTCATAACAGCTATAAACTCGTCGAGTGTCTCTTTGCTTTCTGTTTCGGTGGGTTCTATCATTATGCTTTGATGGAAGAGCAAGGGGAAATAGATTGTGGGAGCATGATAGCCGTAGTCGAGCAGACGCTTGGCTATGTCGAGCGTGGTAACGCCTGTCGATTTGTCGGCAAGGCCGTCGAACACAAATTCATGCTTGCACACACCTTCGATGGGAAGGTAAAATTCTTTTTTAAGTGACTCCTTTACATAATTTGCGTTGAGCACTGCATGGGGACCAACCATCTTCACATTCTCGCGACCGAGGGTGAGGATATATGTGTAGGCACGTAGAAGCACGCCGAAGTTTCCAAGGAAGTTCGACACATAGCCGGCCGATAGTTCGTCACAATCGAGATAAAAATTACCGCTATCGTCTCTCTTGACTTGTGGGTTGGGCAATAAGTGCTCCAAGCCGGCACGCACGCCCACAGGACCATCGCCGGGGCCTCCGCCACCATGGGGTGTAGAGAAGGTTTTATGCAGGTTGATGTGCATTATGTCGAAACCCATATCTCCGGGACGGCATTTGCCGAGAACAGCATTCAGGTTGGCTCCATCGTAATAGAGCAGACCTCCTGCCTCGTGCACCAGACGTGCTATCTCGGGTATCTCGGTCTCAAATATTCCAAGTGTGTTGGGGTTGGTCATCATAATGCCTGCAACGGTGTCATCGAGAAGGGGTTTGAGGTCCTCGACATCGACTGTTCCGTTGGCTGTTGATTTAACCTCTACTATCTGCAAGCCACACACCGCGGCACTTGCGGGGTTGGTACCATGAGCACTGTCGGGCACAATAACCTTGGTGCGTTTAAGGTCGCCACGTTGCTCGTGATATGCACGCATAATCATGAGGCCGGTAAGCTCGCCGTGTGCACCGGCATAGGGGTTGAGCGTGAATGCCGAAAGACCGCTTATTTCGGCAAGCGAAGCGGCAAGGTTGTAGTAGACCTCCAACGCGCCCTGTGTTGCCGTAACGGGGGCTTCGGGGTGAAGAGTGGCAAAAGCGGGAAGGCTTGCAATCTCTTCGTTTATGCGCGGGTTGTACTTCATGGTGCAACTGCCAAGAGGATAAAAACCTGTATCGACACCAAAATTCTTGTTCGAGAGGTTTGTGTAGTGGCGCACCACATCGAACTCGGTCACTTGTGGCAACAGAGGCTCTGATGAGCGTTTAAGGCTTGCAGGCAGAGCGCAGGGGCAATATTGCTCCTTAAACTCGTTTTGGGGAAGTGAGTATCCTTTGCGTCCCTCTTTGGAGAGCTCAAATATTAGTTTATCATAATTGCGTATCATAGATATTCCTCCCTTTTATAAGTTTTTAACTACTTCTACAAGTTTATCTATCTCGGCTTTTGTACGTTGCTCGGTAACGCAGAAGAGCAACATATTATCGGCTATGCGCACACCACCCAATATTCCGCATGCGAGCAGAGCCTCTTGAATATCCTTTGCCGGAATAGTTGTTTTCACAGCAAACTCATTCATAAAGGGTTTGTCGAATGCCATACTGCACTTGCCTGTTGCAACAAGTTGCTCGGCAAGGTAGTGGGCTCCACCATACGATGCGCCGTTTACCTCTTTAAGCCCTTTGTATCCCATGAGGGAGAGATAAAGGGTTACATAGAGTGCCATGAGCGATTGGTTGGAACAGATGTTACTGTTGGCCTTTTCGCGACGTATGTGTTGCTCGCGTGCTTGCAGAGTGAGCACAAAGGCACGTTTGCCATCGACATCGGTGGTTGCTCCCACTATGCGACCGGGCAGTTTGCGCACGAGGGCGTTTGTTGTAGCAAGGTAGCCTACGTATGGGCCTCCGTAGGTCATGGGAATACCCAGGCTCTGCGCGTCGCCACATGCGATGTCGGCACCCCACTCTGCCGGTGTCTTTAACACGGCAAGTGACGAGGGGTTGGCGTTCATCACAAGCAGAGTTTTTTTGGCATGACACATGTCGGCTACACCTGTGTAGTCCTCTATTATGCCATAGAAGTTGGGTTGTGCAACTATTACTCCTGCTACATCGTCGCCCGATAGCTTGGCCTGCATGTCGGCAAGGTCGGTGACTCCCTCTTTTTCGGCTATGGTTTCAACTGTTACACCTTGATACTTGGCGTATGTCTCGACCACTCGTTTTACCTTGGGGTTGAGGGTTGCCGAAATTAACACTTTGTTGCGTTTCTTGGCGGCGGCGATGGTCATCATCATCGCTTCGGCTGTTGCTGTTGTACCGTCGTACATGGAGGCGTTGGTTACGTCCAACCCTGTGAGCTCGGTTATCATCGATTGATACTCGAAGATATACTGCAAGGTACCTTGTGAAATTTCGGGCTGATATGGGGTGTAGGCGGTGAGAAATTCTCCTCGTTGCAATATCGCATTAATTACCGAGGGGGAATAGTGGTCCTCGACACCTGCACCTGCAAAGCAGACGAGATTTTGGTTTTTATTGCCAAGTTCGGTGAAGAACCTGCGAATTTCTACCTCGGACATAGCTTCGGGTAGCGCAAATTCTCGGTTAAAGAGCAGTTGTTCGGGTATCTCGGCAAAGAGGTCGTCCATCGACTTTAAGCCTGCCACCGCGAGCATCTGTTCAATATCTTCCTTGGTATGTGGGAAATATTTCATTGTATTATTCGTTAATGAATGACTTGTATGCGTTTGCGTCCATGAGAGATTCAACCTCTGATGGGTCGGATAGCTTAACTTTTATTATCCAGTTGGCATAGGGGTCGCTGTTCACGAGTTCGGGGCTGTCGCCCAACGCCTCATTAACTTCGACAACTTCGCCACTTACGGGTGATATGAGGTCGCTGGCAGCCTTCACGCTCTCAACTGCGCCGAAGTCTTCGCCTGCTGTTACTTCGTCGCCCTCATCGGGCATGTCTACATATACTACGTTGCCAAGCTCGTGCTGTGCATAGTCGGTGATGCCTACATATCCAAACTCGCCCTCTACTTTTACATACTCGTGTGACTCTGCATAGAAGAGTCCTTCTAAAATTTTGCTCATAATTGTAATTTTTTGGTTGTTATAAGTTTATGGTATATTTTATTTCTTGTAATTTTTGTCGTAAAAACGTTTCTTGGTGACTTTACCGGCAAATACCTTTTTGCGTATGCGCACCGAAACCTCTGTGTCCATCTTGGAGTATTCGGTATCTATAAGTGCCATGCAGACGCTTTTACCGGTGGATATGGAGTTGTAACCTGTTGTCACCGTGCCTATAACCTTGCCGTCGACCTCAACATCGTAGCCGTGACGGGGTATGGCTTTGTCATATAACTCGATACCTACTATTTTGCGTTTTAGGCCTTCGGTTTTTTGAGTAGCGAGAGCCTCTTTTCCTATGAAGTTATCTTTTTCGAGCTTTACAAAGATTCCGAGACCGGCCTCGAGAGGGGTTATCTCGTCGGATAGCTCATCGCCATAAAGGGGAAGGCCGACCTCGAAGCGTAAGGTGTCGCGACAGCCTAAGCCACATGGTGTCACCTCGCCACTTGCCAGCAATTTATCCCAAACTTCGTTGGTGAAGGCGTGCGAGCCATATAGCTCGAAACCATCTTCGCCTGTGTATCCGGTACGGCTTATGATAATTGTTTCCCCGTTGTATTGAACCTCTTTGCAGGTGTAAAACACCATATCGGAACATTGTATGCCGAGCACTTTTTCTATTATGGCTTCGGTTTTAGGGCCTTGAACGGCCACCTCGCCATATATATCACTTTGATGTTCTACGGTTACATCGAAATTCTGCGCGTGTTGCATTATCCATGCAACGTCCTTGTCGATATTCGATGCGTTTATCACAAGAAAGTAGCGTTGGTTGCCCATCTTGTAAACAAGCAGGTCGTCCACAACACCTCCTGTGGGGTGACACATCATGCCGTAGTAAATTTTCCCGTCGGGTGCACCGGATATATCGTTTGTAAAGATGTAATTTACAAATTTCTCGCTCTCGGCACCGGTAACAAGCACCTCGCCCATGTGAGAGACATCGAATATTCCGCATGCTTGACGCACAGAATTATGCTCCTCAACGATGTTACTATATTGTATGGGCATGTCAAAGCCTCCAAAAGGGCTGATTAATGCTCCCAAAGCAACGTGTTTGTCATAAAGACATGTTCTTTTATTTTCCATGGTCAGTTAAATAAGATTGTTATAAGTTGTTCTTTCTTTAAATTCAATATTGTATTCTCGACATCGGCACGGGCAAGGGCTGTTGTAACTGCTGTGGGGCTGTATGCGACACCTTTTAATTTGGAAAGTATCTCGGTGTCGATATCGCCTGTTACAAAAAAGTCGCCCATGAGGTTTGCTTTTTTTATTGTGCCATCTTTTACTTCGAGACGTGCTTCGAACTCCCCCACCCCTTCTATACGTTTTTTTATAACCATGCTATATGCCGGGTTGCAACCATATATAAATTCGTCGTTCATATATGTGCTTGCTATTTTTTCAATCTCAATAATATCGGCAGAGGAGAGTATGTATTCTTCGTTGCATAAATTCTCGTGCACGAAGCTCTTAAACTCGTCTATGGTTATGGAAAGATATTTGTTAAGGGTGGTTATGTGCTGACGAACAGACTCGACACCTTTGCTTCTTAATTTCGACAAAGAGGGGGTTGTGGAGCGCATCATCTTCTCTATATCGGTATCAAAGAGCATAGTACCATGGACTATACTGCGCGAGGGAAGATGATAGAAGGCGTTACCCGATACTTTTCGACCGTCGATGAGTATGTCGTTACGCCCCGTGGTGCGAGCATCTATACCAAGCTTTCTTAAAACGTGTTCAACCATGGTCATGTAATGGTTGAAGGTAAAATTCACGTTGCTGTCGGGGGTTATATAGGAGAACATGATATTGCTCATGTCGGCGTATACGCAACCGCCACCACTCTTGCGACGGAACATTGCTATACCTTGTGCCTTGCAATATTCTAC
Organism: Bacteroidaceae bacterium; assembly: GCA_045631905.1. Classification (GTDB taxonomy): domain Bacteria; phylum Bacteroidota; class Bacteroidia; order Bacteroidales; family Bacteroidaceae; genus HGM04593. The sequence goes on along the minus strand of JAZQVO010000024.1, from coordinate 32,318 downwards.
ATCAACTTCGCTGTCTATCAACTGGTTGCGCCCAAAGATTACCGTAGGATTCACCTGCCACATAAAGAAATAATCGCGAGCCGGAAGGGCGCGTGCAACATACTCCTCCATCGCCAAATAGAACGGGAGAGAGTGTTGTTCCTCTTTTGGTAATGACACGTATATCATAGGTACATATATTCGAGGTTTACCTCAAATTTGAGATTTAGCTCAAATATAGATAAATAAAATTTTAAAACAAACTTTCGTCTTTCTATTTTATGTTAATGTTATATAACGTTTCAAAAGGGGGGGGTGGTATTACTTTGCTATTTTACCTATATCTTCACCTCTTATGGCAAAATAACAACCTTGTCGCGTAGTAGGCGCTATACCTTTGGCGAAAAAAAGAGTATGGCAAGTATTAACAAAATTATGGTGGGTGACAATATTTATAATATTGTACCTTCGCTCGGCACCGGGCTATGTGATATCGAGGGCGATGTAAGCGTAAACCTCGGCAGTGGAATTTCGCACGACGATAATGGCAAAATTTTTCTTAATGTTGGTTCGGAATTTACCTATAACGACGATAAAAAATTGAGGCTGAACCTTGGAACCGCAGTTATAAGTGGCGACACAAGCATAAACTGCGGTATTGCAATCTCCGATGGTGAATTTACCATAAACAGAAACGATTTTAAAGATTTTCTAAGCTCGTTAGGGGTTGCTTTCAAATAGTTTATGGTGAGCGTTATAATAACAGCCTATAATGTAGAGAAATTTATAGGCAAGGCCATAGATTCGGTTATAGGCCAGAGCTTTAAAGAGCTTGAATGTGTAGTTGTCGAAGATTGTTCGCATGACAACACTCTTGCTTTTATCGAAGAGAAGGCAAAAAGCGACAAGCGAATAAAAATATTGAAAAACGAAAAAAATATAGGAGCGGGTGCATCGCGACGCAGAGGTATTGAGGCCTCGTGCGGAGATTATATTTTGTTACTCGATGGCGACGACTGGATTGAGGAGGATTTTGTGGAAGCACTTTATAACACTGCTGTAAAAAACGATGCAGAGATTGCAAGCGGTGGCATAAAGGTGATACACGAAGATGGCAGTTGGGAGGCTACGTCGTATGGTAATTGTGTTACCACAGGCATAGACAAAGTAAATAAATTTTGGGGCGAGAAGATTGTTTTTATGAACAACAAACTGATAAGCCGTAGGTTGCACGAACTTGTACCCTACTGCTCACGACGTTTCATAGAGGACACACCCACAATAATCAAACAGCTCTATTTTGCAAACAAGGTTGCCTACACCGACAACATAGGATACAACTACCGAATGCAAAACGAAAGCCTCACTCACAAGGCTTCACCTTTTAAATACGTGTTGTTCAGGGCATTATGCGTCGAGGAGCTCACAACTTTTTTTGAAAAGCACAACAAAGAGTACCTGAAAACAATACCTCTGGGGCTCAGCTATGCTTCGCTTGTTGCGAAGATAAAGGAGCTTAACCCAACAAAAGAGATGATAGCTCCGTACTGCGAAGAATGGATTGATTTTACAACCGCAATGTTAAAAAGATTAAGATGATATTAGGAACACACAATAGCGGAACGAGCAGTAAGCTTGTTTGGTGGCTGAGACCATTCAGCACTTTACTGAACCTCACAAGCCGTTGCCAAAGAAAAAGCATCGAAGAACAACTGAACGATGGCGTGAGGGTGTTTAACCTGCAAGTAACTTTTTACAACAACGAGTGGCACATGAGCCATGGGTTATGTATATACGAGGATAAATTAATAGAGCAACTTGCGCTCATGCGTGCGAAGGCTACCAAGCGTAAGCCTGTATATTTTCAACTTTATCTCGACAAGAATTTCTTTTGCGGACAGGATAAAGAGAGGTTCAGGAAACTTGTAAAAGATATAAGAAACTACTACTGTGCTCAACATTTTATTATGCTGTCGGCATGGATTGAGGGTAGTAACGAGTTTCCTTACAAGAGCCGTAAGAGGATTGATTTGTGCGAAAATTATTGGTCGCTTACATGGGCAAAAAATTTTGCAAAAAACCTTCTCGACCGTCTTCCTCTACCCAAGCGACATGCGCGACGTTTTAACAAAAGCTACAAGGAGGAGTGCAAGAGCGGTTATCTTATGCTCGACTTTTATGATATTGAATAAAGTGGGTTTGCGAGCAGGCTTTATATGTTAAAAAACAGACAGGCCGGCTGATACATCAGCCGGCCTGTTAAAATAGTTGCAATTAATTATTTGAGGTTAGATGCGGGGTCGAGGTTGTCGCGCTCGATATCTTTGAAATAATTAACTGTGCCAACCTTCAACTCGGCTGTTGCGGCATCGTCGCAAACGATGATTCCGCGGGGGTGCATCTGCAATACGCTGATAGTCCACATCTGTGTGATGTTACCCTCAACTGCATGATAGAGTGCCTGAGCCTTGTTGTGACCGTTTACGAGGATAAGAACCTCTTTTGCGTCCATAACTGTACCTACACCTACTGTTACGGCTGTCTTGGGAACTTTGTTGATGTCGTTATCGAAGAAACGAGAGTTCGCAATGATTGTGTCGGTTGTAAGTGTCTTGATACGTGTGCGAGATGCCAAAGAAGAACCGGGCTCGTTGAACGCGATGTGGCCGTCGGGACCGATACCACCCAAGAAGAGGTCGATACCACCGTATGACTTGATTTTCTCCTCGTAACGAGCGCACTCTGCAACAAGGTTTTCAGCATTACCGTTAAGAATGTTCACATTCTCTTTCTTAACATCTACATGGCTGAAGAAGTTGTTCCACATAAATGAGTGGTAGCTCTCGGGGTGCTCCTCGGGAAGACCTACATACTCGTCCATGTTGAATGTAACAACATTCTTGAAGCTTACAAGACCTTTGTTGTAGAGGTTGATGAGCTCTCTGTAAGTGCCAAGGGGTGTACCACCTGTGGGCAAACCGAGTACAAAAGGTTTCTCCTCTGTGGGATTAAACTCGTTGATTTTCTTTGCTACATAAGATGCAGCCCAGCAAGACAACTGCTGATAGTTAGGTTCAATAATTAAACGCATAGTTCTTAAAATTTATAGTGTCCTTTAAGTTTCAGTTTCTCAAATTGTTTGTCGGTTTTTATAAATTGCGGTATACATCTCTTTGCTCCGTTCACAACTGTGTCTTTGTGAAAAACAAGAACCGATGTGCCGTCGTAATCTTTAAAAATCATGGCACCGCCTGCGTTGCCCCGTAACAGTGGCTGAGGCTCAATCTCCCAAGGACCTTCTATCCAAAGCCCCTTCGGGGTGTAGGCTACGCCCAACACTTTTTCTCCACCGGAGCGAGCTGTAAACAGCATTCCAAAACGACCTTGGTCGGTTTCAAAAAGGAAAGGTTCGTACATCTCGCTGTTGTCATATATTGCAGGCATTGTATCTGTCGCGGTAGTTTTTTTCGTTCCATACATATTATATGGCTCACCCACTTGAACATCGTAATCGTCGCCCAAGCGCATCACCTGAACAACGCCTGCTCTTTTGTTTTTAGTGTCTCCACTATACACAACGTAAGCTACATTGTAATCATCAACATAAAATGCCGGGTGCACAGCCTCTTTATTATTCAAAAGCAACGGAGCGCCTCGTGTGAGATGTGTATAAGGCCCAGCTATGCTGTCGCTCACAAAGAGCTCGCACGAATTATACTCCTCGCCTTCGGGCGACTGCAACGTAAATGTCGCAATGTAGTAAAAACGGCCGTCATGCTTATGTATCTCGGGTGAGGTTGCTCTTGCAGGAGCACCTAACCAAGCCTGCTCGCTCGAAAGCGATACCTCAAAAGGGCCTTCCCAGTTATTAAGGTCGTCGCTACGCCACAAATTCCCCCCATCACCAACAATGTAATATTTATCGCGCTCTTCGTCATATACCACAAAAGGGTTTGCGATATTCAACGAATCGGTTACAACTTTTACAACACCACCTTTGCTTGAAAAAGACGATTCTGCGCCCTTACGCCTCGCATCGTTGCCCGGAGCACATGCAACAAGCAACAGAGATATCGCAAAAAACAGATAAACAGCCTTTCTCACTCTCATACAAAGGTTTTATTGGTAAAGATAGCCAAATTTATATAAACAAAACATCATTCACAAAAAAAAAAGCGACAAACTCGTTTTTTAGTTCAAAATATTTATAAAACGGGCCTGATAGGGATTTTATGCGCATGGGGTTTTAGATTTTATTACACAATTTTCAAAAGCAAATTATGCAGGCTGTTTGTTTTTATAAGAGTAATTTTAAACATCTTTAATATGAAAAAGTTTTTTATTTTGCTATTAATTGCATCGTTCGTGCATAATGCAACAGGCATAGCCCAAGAGACAAAAAAGATGACAAGAAAAGAACGTGAGGCCGCGTGGCGTGCAAAAAGATTGGAAAAGAGAGCCGAAGCCGAGGCAAGAGAAGCCAAGCGTGACTCCACCGAGTTTGTACAGGCGTTGGAGGCTATTCGCAACGGTTCATGGGCCTTGGAAGCATCGTCGGTGACCTTCAACAACGGATACACCGAGTATGTGACACCCAGCACAAATTTCGTCTCCATAAACAACGGAACGGGGGTTGTTCAAACTGCGTTTGACAACAGCAACATCTACTCGCCAAACGGCCTTGGGGGTGTTACTTTGGAGGGAAACATCACAGGCGAGGAGATAAGCCGTGACAACAACGGTAACATTTACTATTCATACGGGATACAGGGACCCGAAATTTCGGCAACGGTGTATGTTACGCTCACTGCCAACAGCAATAATGCCACGGCAAGGGTAAGCCCGAATTTCAGTAGCAGGATTATTAACATGCAGGGAAGCATCTACCCTTATAGCACGGCCGGTGTGTTCGAAGGCACGCCCGGCTACTGACTGGATAGTAAAAACCCGTGGATTTGGGAGCCACACCCAGGGTTCACCCCACCGCCGTACACATCGGTTATGCCACGACCGCCTTTTGCTGTCAGGCCACCTATGCCACGACCGCCTGCTCCACGGCCTCCCTTTGGAACACGGCCACCGCTACCGGGTGGCATGCGCCCACCGGGTGGTGGTTCACAGGGGCCTCCGGGCTTTGTGCCGTAGGTTCACAAATGAGAAAATGCCTTTTTATATAAACCAAAAACAGCCTGCATAAATATTTATGCAGGCTGTTTTTGGTGAGCGGCCTAAAAAGGCTCGGTCGTTAAAGGTATATACCTTATTTATATATATAATATATTATTCCTGAGGAAGCATGTTTGTATACACGTTCTGAACATCATCGTCCTCCTCCAAACGCTCTACAATCTTGTCGATTGTTGCACGTTGCTCGTCGGTAACATCTTTTTGGTCGTTGGGGATACGTGTAAACTCACTACCTGTAATCTCGAAACCGTTCTCTTCGAGATATTTCTGAATGGCTCCGTATGATTTGGGATCGCCATATATTGTTATCTCGTTCTCCTCCTCGTCGAACTCCTCCTCTACTCCGTAGTCGATAAGGTCGAATATCAACTCGTCCATGTCGAGACCGTCCTTCTTGGGGAATGTAAACACGCACTTGTGTGTAAACATAAAGTCGAGGCTGCCCGAAGTTCCGAGTGTACCGCCGAACTTATTGAACACGGCACGCACGTTGGCAACGGTACGTGTTGTATTGTCGGTTGCGGCATCTACAAAGATTGCGATACCAAAGGGGCCGTATCCCTCGTATGTAACCTCCTTGTAATCTTTTTGGTCCTTACCGAGCGCATTCTTTATGGCACGCTCGATGTTGTCCTTAGGCATGTTTTCGCGCTTTGCGTTCGCGATGATGGCTCTGAGGTGTGGGTTTGTATCGGGGTCGGGACCTCCGGCTTTAACAGCAATTGCAATTTGTTTTCCTACACGGGTAAATGTACGAGCCATATTACCCCATCTTTTTAGTTTCGCGGCTTTACGATATTCAAAAGCTCTTCCCATAGTATTTTATTAAGTTTAAATTATTTATCGTTGTATTGCGCCAAGACGTTTCTGGAAATTCTCCATAAGACGTGCCATGGTCTTGTCTATCACTTTGTCGTTTAGTGTCTGGTTATCGTCCTGCAAAACAAAGCTTACTGCGTAGCTCTTCTTGCCCTCTTCGAGGTTCTTGCCCTCGTATACATCGAACAGTGTAACCGCCTTCAAAAGTTTCTTCTCGGTTTCGCGTGCTACCTGCTCTATTTGGGCAAATGTCACCGATTTGTCGATGAGCAACGCAAGGTCGCGCTTAACGGCAGGGTATTTGCTTATCTCGGCATATCCTACCTTCACGCTCTTAACAGCCTTCATGAGCTCGGTCCAGTTGATATCGGCGAAGAGAACCTCGCTATCTATATCAAATTTCTTTGTTATCTTCTTGCGCAATATACCTAACCGGGCAACAACTTTTTTGTTGTTGGCTGCCTGCACTTGCAAACCTGCCGAGAAGATATCGTCGCTGAAGGTGCTAAGAAGGCGCATTGAGGGTTTAAGACCAAGGCGGTCGAAGATGTGCTCAACATGTGCTTTGAGGTCGTAGATGGTGAGTGCACGACCCTGCTCTATCCACGATGCGGCCACATTGCGACCTGTTTGCCACAAGCACAAGTGGTAGCTCTCGCTGTAAGGGCTCAAAATTTTATCTTCGGTGCGTTTGTCGGCATCGAAACGGTAGCTGTTTCCAAACTCAAAGAAGCTGAGGTCGGTAAACTTACGGCTTATATTGCGTTGCAAGCTCTCCAAACCACCAAAGAGCAGTGTCTGACGAAGAACGTTGAGGTCGTTGCTGAGGGGGTTCATGAGACGAACAAGATTCTCGCTCTTATATGTCTCCAAGCCATCGTAGTAGGCTGACGCGGTGAGCGAGTTGTTCATAATTTCGTTAAAACCGCAACCTACCAACTGCTCCGATACAAGATTCTGCAACTTGTGCGACTTGTCGTCGGCACCTTTGGTTACGATAGACGAATGCAGTGTTGTGTCTATTGCTACGTTATTGTAACCATATATGCGCAAGATATCCTCGACTACATCGCAGGGACGTTGTACATCGACACGATAAGGGGGCACCTGCAAGGAGAGGCCTTTTTCTGTTTCGCCCACAATCTTCATCTCGAGCGATGATACTATGCTCTTCACTGTTTCGGCAGGGATATCGGCACCAATAAGGTTGTTTACATAGTTGTATTCAAGTTCTACGTTAAAATCTTCAACGGGTGCAGGATATACATCTTTTATATCCATTGATATTGTACCGCCGGCAAGTTCTTTAATGAGCATCGCCGCCTGTTTAAGGGCGTAGATTACGTTGTTGGGGTCGGTACCGCGCTCAAAGCGGAAAGAGGAGTCAGTCTGCAAAGCGTGACGGCGAGAGGTCTTGCGCACCCATGTGGGGTGGAAGTATGCGCTCTCCAGGAAGACGTTCTTTGTCTCTTCGGTTGTTCCCGATTCGAGACCGCCGAACACACCTGCTATGCACATGGGCTCTTCGGCGTTGCAAATCATGAGGTCGCGCTCCGATAGCTTGCGCTCTACTCCGTCGAGAGTTACGAAGGGGGTACCTTCGGGGAATGTGCGCACCACCACTTTGCCTCCTTTTATTTTGTCGGCATCGAAACAGTGCATGGGCTGACCATAAGCATGGAGGATATAGTTTGTTATATCCACGATGTTGTTTATGGGACGCAAGCCTATTATCTGCAATTTATTTTTTAACCACTCGGGGCTCTCCTTAACGGTAACGCCCTTTATGCTCACACCTGCATAACGCATACATGCCTCGGTGTTCTCAACTACTATATCTATGGGCATTGAGTTGTCGTCTACCTCGAAGCCTTCGCACGAGGGGCGTGTGATTGAGCTGCCACCTTTGTTTTGAACGAGGTATGCATATAGGTCGCGTGCAACACCATAGTGCGAGCATGCGTCGGCACGGTTGGGTGTGATATCGACACCTATAAGATAGTCGCTCTTTATGTTATAGTACTCTTTTGCAGGTGTTCCGGGAACAGCGTCGGCAGGGAGGACTATGATGCCGTCGTGGCTTGTGCCCACGCCTATCTCGTCCTCGGCACATATCATACCAAAAGACTCTGCACCACGAATCTTGCCTTTTTTAATGGTAAAGCACTCGTCGCCGCTATAAAGTTTTGTACCTATTGTGGCAACAACCACCTTCTGACCGGCGGCCACGTTAGGGGCACCGCACACTATCTGCACGGGGTTACCATCGCCCAAGTTCACTGTTGTTATGTGAAGGTGGTCGCTGTCGGGGTGATCAACACAGGTAAGAACCTCACCAATAACCAACCCTTCGAGCCCGCCTTTTATTGTTTGAACCTCCTCGACACCATCGGTTTCCAATCCTATGGAGGTAAGAGCCGCTGAAACCTCTTCGGGAGTGAAGTCACAAGCAACATACTCTTTTAGCCAATTATAAGAAATATTCATATATAAAATTGTTTATTATCACTCTGTTTTATGCCCCGACTTTTGCAGTCGCGCAAGCGACTGCGAAGTTACACTTTTTTTATGAATTTGAGAAACATTATAGCGATTATTAAACGAATGTTTACGCACTGATAAGCAAATAACCACCAAACTTTAATGTTTGGTGGTTATTTGCAACCCCTTCATAGGTTTTGCGTTGTATTAAAAGTCTACTTTTATCTCACAAACATCGCCGGTAGTGTCACCCACATACACATAATTGATACCGCCGTCAATTTTTATTAACATATTAATCAAGAAAGCCATATCGGGAGTAGACTCCAACATTTTTTTTATGTTTGCCTTTCTCGTTGCCTTCTCCTCTTTTATTTGAGATACAGGTATTAAAGCCTCTTTCGTTGAGTAATAGTAATAGATTCTATCCTTTTTAAAACGAACACTGTCACAAATGGTTGCCTCGTCGATAACCTCACCGCTCAGCTCCTCGTCTACCTCCTTAAAGGTATTGGTAAGCAACTCGCGAACCTCGTTTTTCTCCTGCGAGCTCGCGCCACCGCAAGAGAGCAGAACTACCACTGCAAGCAGGGCAAAAACAATCTTTTTCATGATAAATAGTTTATATTCAATTAATGTTTTTTATTTTCATGAGCGCAAAAGTAATATTTTTATACATTATCGCAAAAGCTTGCAAGAAAATAATTCAAATAAGAGGCTGTTTAAATGTCGCACAGCAAGTTATCAAAAACATTCACATTCATTATAAAAAAAATAGAAAGAATTTGTATTCTTAAAAAGAATATTTAACTTTGCGATGCAAGGAATTTATTTTTTAAGTACTAAAAAGGTTTCTTGCGTGCCGATAGTACTTGAAACAAAAAAACAAAAACATTATAACCAACATGAACCCGGCCTTGCCGTGTTCATAACAACAAAATTTAAACAAAATGAAAATCCTGCTAACTGGTGGTGCAGGCTTCATAGGAAGCCACACCTTGATTGAACTCACCGAAGCCGGTCACGAGGCCGTAGTAGTAGACAACCTTGACAACTCATCTCCCATCTCACTTAAACGTGTTGCCAAAATTATTGGTAAGGAGGTTCCTTTTTACAAGGTAGATATTCGCGACCGCGAAGGCTTGCAAAAGGTTTTCGACGAGCACAAGTTCGATGCTTGTATCCACTTTGCCGGTTTGAAGGCTGTGGGTGAGAGCTGTGCAAAACCTCTCGAATATTACGAGAACAACATGAACGGAACATTTGTTCTTGCCGACGTTATGCGTAAGAACGGTTGCAAGAACATGATTTTCTCTTCAAGTGCTACCGTTTATGGCGACCCCGCTATTATCCCCATCACCGAGGAGTGCCCCAAAGGTCACTGTACAAACCCCTACGGACAGACAAAATCTATGCTCGAAGAGGTGCTCATGGATATTCAGAAGGCCGACAACGAGTGGAACATCGTTCTTCTCCGCTACTTTAACCCCATCGGAGCTCACAAGAGCGGTACCATAGGCGAGAACCCCAACGGTATCCCCAACAACCTCATGCCCTACATCACACAGACAGCAGTAGGCAAGCGTGCCGAGCTCGGTGTGTTTGGCGATGACTACGACACACACGATGGTACAGGCGTTCGCGACTACATTCACGTAGTAGACCTTGCCCGTGCTCACGTTGCAGCTTTGAAGGCTATCGTTGAGAAGAAAGGTATTGCCATCTACAACATCGGTACAGGCCACGGATATTCTGTATTAGACGTTGTTAAGGCATTTGAGAAGGCCAACGGTGTTCCCGTTCCCTACTCTATCAAGCCCCGCCGCCCGGGTGACATCGCCACATGCTATTGCAACCCCGCAAAAGCAGAGGCAGAGCTTGGTTGGAAGGCTGAGTTCGGTATCGAGGAGATGTGCCGCGACAGTTGGAACTGGCAGAAGAACAACCCCAACGGTTTCGAGGAGTAATCCACGTATACCATACATAACAAACCACGACGATAGAAATTTCTATCGTCGTGGCTTGTTTTTAAGCCTGTACGGAGATGTCTCGCATACGTTCGACATGACAGCAATAAACGAGATGTGCCTTTTTAGATGCTTACGCTACATCGAAAAGAGACAGCAAAAAGTCTTCAACAATTATGGGAAGGAGAACACAAAAAAAGAGATTAGTTGGCAACTAATCTCTTTTTTTTATCGTTAAATAATTATTCTCCGCGGAAGCGACGAGCCTGCTCGTCGATAAGCTCTTTATCCTCGAAGTAGTTAATCTTCATTGCACGACGAACATCGGCAAGTGTGTCGGCGGCTACGGCACGTGCAACCTTGCAACCCTCCTCGAGCAACGCATATACCTCGTGTATTTTCTGCTCCCACTCTTTACGACGGGCACGTATGGGCGCAAGCTCTTCTTCGAGTATGGCGATGAGGAACTTTTTAACCTTTACATCGCCCAAGCCTCCACGACGATAATGTGCTTTGAGCTCGTCGAGCGAAGGATAGTCGGGAAGGTACTTTTCAAAATGTTCGGGCTTGCAGAATGCGTCGAGGTAGGTAAACACGGTGTTGCCTTCGACCTTACCCGGGTCTTGAACGCGCAAGTGGTCGGGGTCGGTGTACATGCCCATCACATGCTGACGAAGTTCTTCGGCTGTGTCGGAGAGGTAGATGCAGTTACCAAGCGACTTACTCATCTTTGCTTTGCCGTCGGTACCGGGCAGACGCAGGCATGCGGCGTTGTCGGGCAAAAGTATCTCGGGCTCAACAAGTGTATCGCCATATATGCCGTTGAAACGACGTGCTATCTCACGCGCCTGCTCTATCATGGGTTGCTGGTCCTCGCCGGCAGGAACGGTTGTTGCGCGGAAGGCAGTGATGTCCGATGCCTGGCTGATGGGATAGGTGAAGAAGCCGACAGGGATACTTGTTTCGAAGTTACGCATCTGTATCTCGGTCTTTACCGTGGGGTTGCGTTGCAGACGCGACACGGTAACAAGGTTCATGTAGTAGAAGGCGAGCTCACAAAGTTCTGCCACCTGCGACTGAATGAATATGGTACTCTTTGAGGGGTCGATACCTACCGAAAGGTAGTCGAGTGCAACCTCTATGATATTTTGACGCACCTTTTCGGGGTTGTCGGCGTTATCGGTGAGTGCCTGTGCGTCGGCAATCATTATAAATATTTTATCGTATATACCTGAGTTTTGCAACTCGACGCGACGGCGCAATGAGCCCACATAGTGTCCCAAATGCAAACGGCCCGTAGGACGGTCACCTGTCAATATTATTTTGCTCATGTTTTCTTATCTAAAATTAATTTGCGCGAAGATAGTAAAAATATTCTATTGAGTGAATTTTTCGGTTCACTTTCGATTATGCTTTTTATATTCCTTTAAAAAGGTACATCGTTGTTGGGCAACGGGGCACCGCCTATAAAATCGACAGGGGCTCCGGGAGGTTGTTGCATGTAGTCGGGGATTTCGGGGGTTGTTTCGGGCACAAAACCTGCGTTCATCTTTGAGCCACGCACCACGGGTATATCGGAGGGAACAAGTGTACCGAGCGATTCATCGTCCATGTTCATGAAACGGGCATACTCTTTACGGAAGGTCAGGCGCACATCACCCGTGCCACCGTTACGGTGCTTGGCGATGATAATCTCGGCCTTGTTACGCCAGTCGAAGTCGCCGTCCTTGTATATGTGGAAATATTCGGGACGGTTCACGAACAATACGATGTCGGCATCTTGCTCGATGGCTCCCGACTCGCGAAGGTCGCTCAGCTGAGGGCGTTTACCTTCGACGCCTTCGCGACCTTCGAGGTTACGGTTAAGCTGACTGAGTGCCATGATGGGGATATTCAACTCCTTGGCAAGACCTTTGAGTGAACGTGAGATTGTACTAATCTCCTCCTGACGGCTACCCTTGCCCACGTTGGCTGTCATGAGCTGTAAGTAGTCGATAAAAAGCATCTTCACCCCGTGCTCGCGTACCATGCGTCGCGCCTTTGTACGTAGCTCGAAGACCGACAGCTGTGGGGTATCATCGACATATATCGGTGCATTCTGCAAAGCAACGATTTTGCTGTCAAGCTGTCCCCACTCATACTTTTCGAGCTTTCCGCTCTTGATTTTGTCACCCGGGATTTGACATACGTTACAGATGAGACGGTTCACCAACTGCACGTTACCCATCTCCAACGAGAACATGCCCACGGGGATACCCAAATCGACCGCCATGTTACGAATGAGCGAGAGGGCAAACGCTGTCTTACCCATGGCAGGACGTGCCGCAAGGATTATGAGGTCGGTATTCTGCCAGCCCGAGGTCATCTTGTCGAGGTCGGTGAAACCGGTGCTGAGACCGCTGAGACCGCTGGTATTCTTTGCAGCCTTCTCTATTGCCGCATAAGCATCTTTTATAACCGCGCTCACAGGTGTAAAGTCGTGTTTCATGTTGTGGCGCGAAATCTCGAACAGCTCGGCTTCGGCCTGTTGCATGAGTTCTTCAACATCTTGTGTCTCGTCGAAAGCCTGCACCTGTGTCTTGCTCGTAAATTTTATAAGGTCGCGAGCAAGTTTTTTCTGTGCAATGATATTGGCATGATACTCTATGTTTACCGAAGAAACCACACGGCTTGTGAGTTGTGCTATATATATGGGACCTCCCACATTTTCGAGCTCACCCTTACTGCGCAGATATTCGGTTACGGTGAGAATATCTATGGGGCGGTCGTTGAGGTCCATCTCCTGAATAGCCTTGAACAATATTTGATTGCGCTTGTCGTAGAACGATTCGGGTTTTAGAATATCGCCCAAACGGCCTATGGCATCACTATCTATCATTAACGCACCAAGCACAGCCTCCTCGAGCTCCAAGGCTTGCGGTTGCACATGACCATACTCGCTCATGATGGGAGTATTTTCGCGACGTGTGCGTGTGTTTCTTTTCGTTGTATTTGTATCTTCCATATCTTTTTTGCAAAATCGATTGCGAAGATACTCTCTTTTACCCACTCGCGCAAAATTTATGGTAACCGCTTTTCAACAAACATCAATTAATTATCAACTTTAATACAAAATATTAATTGATTAATTGTAGGCAAAAAGGCAAAGCTTCACTACCTTTGCGTTCAAAGAATAGCCGAAGATGACAACCGAAAAGCACCCACTCACCCCGTTTATGCCACAAGGAGCACGCTTGTTGATGCTTGGCAGTTTCCCGCCGCCCAAGGCAAGGTGGAGCATGGATTTTTTCTACCCTAATTGGATTAACGACATGTGGCGCATCATGGGTTATATTTTCCATGGCAACAAACACTTTTTCGAGGTAAACGGCGAAAAGCGTTTCGACAAAGAGGCGGTTGTGGAGTTTTGCACCGAAAAAGGGATTGCACTCTACGACACAGCCTGCGAGGTGCGACGACTGAAAGATAACGCATCGGACAAGTTTCTCGAAATTATAGCACCTGCCGATATTCTTTCCATGCTCGCCTCTATGCCACAATGCAACGCTGTTGTGACAACAGGGGAAAAGGCCACCGAGGTTCTTTCGCGCTTGTTTGGTTGCGAGGCACCCTCTGTGGGTGGCATGAAAGAGGTTCATTATGCAGGCAGAGTACTGCACTTTTGGCGCATGCCCTCGTCGTCACGCGCCTACCCTCTTGCCCTTGATAAAAAGGCCGTTTTTTACCGCAATATGTTAATTGCCGAAGGGGTTTTGAATAGGTAATTATATTAAACTACTACTCCTTTATTTTGCCTAATAATTCATTTATTTTGCTCTTAAAACGCTCGAGACTGTCGTTTCCCCACCCTGCAACGTCCATAACGATACTACCTTTTTCGTCTATGAGAAAATAACGCGGTATACCTTTTATTTGGGGTAGCGTATTCCACTCTTCACTCGACAAGCGATAATGATTGCCTGTTATTGAGGTTATTGCGTTGCTCCAATTAAAAAAGGGACTGCTTCCATCAGTGAGATAAACAAATACTATGGGAGCGTCTTTTAATTCCGCCTTATACTCTTTCATCTGCTCTATACCTCTTTTACATGGCCCGCACCATGTTGCCCAGCAATCGACAAGAATTATTTTACCTTTGTTTTGTGATACAATATAATCGAGAACAGACCCCTTATACCCTTCTGGTATATTATACACTTTTACATCACTATCTAATTTATCTCTTAAACGGGTTATCTCGTCGCTCATAAAATCGTTAAATTCACGTAATTTATTAACAAACGGCGATGCCACCCTATCCCACTCCGGCGCATTGCTTTCAAATGGTTCTTTATTAATAGCACTACTCATCTTTTGCGCATACCTAAAGCCCAGCATCCATTGTGCGGCAGGGTTGCTTATTATCTCATTTGCTTCTGCATACGGCAAAACAGAAGCATCTCTTATGAGCCATAGAGCCGAGTTTGTTGTATCGTCGAAGAGCTTAATCTCTGTAGCATGTTCATCTTTCAGTGTATAACCTTTTATCTTTTCGGAATATAAAGAATCGACATTTATCCCGGCGGTTTTTTTTAATACGTTTTTAAGCCAACTAGGATAGGTGACAATATTCCTCACATACTCCTTCTCAACAAAAAGGAGTGCAAGTTGTTTCTGTCTGTTATTATATATTTTGCTTTGCCTTATATCTTTTTGTCTCAGTTGCAAGGTATCCCAATGTATTGTTTTGTATTCGTCAAAAGTTATATCCTTTGCACGGTTGCTCTCTATAACCACCCGCCAGTCCATGTGGGTGAGGTCCCAAAGAACTTGCGAAAGATCGCCAACAGGGCCACCAAATGTTACACCTTTTCCGGCTTTTTTGCACCCTGAAAGAGTATATTTTCGAGCCATGATGGAAGGTAAATCAACGGTAACTGTTGTATGATACCCCGGAAAAAACCAAAAGTCGCCGGTAGTATTACCCGGGAAAACACAATACACCGCATGGTTGTGATGCCCTTGTTTCTTTAAAGAAAAATTGCCGTTTACACTATCGGTGGAAATACTCACATCGTTGAGAGCGGTTATAAGGTCCTGCGTAGCAAAGAAGCGCGATGAGGTAATATTTGGTATAAAACCAATTATATTGCCACTCACATAAGCTGTATCACCTGTTATGTTATATTCGGGCAAAGAGGCATCTTTTGCATAAATAGATTGGTCTTGTTCATGACAAGGGTATGATTTTCCGTCGGTACGTATACCATACCACCCTTTATCACAGCCCATAAGATTAAACGTCGTAACAGAACGCGGTAAGGTTCTGAAAACAAGTTTAACACTATCCATCTTATCCGATATAACAGTATTTTCAAAAGGGACTCTACTGCCACAATCGGTTAATATATAAATATCCGTAGTTAAGTCGGGCAATTTACCGGGAACCGCAACAGAAAAACAGAGTTCTGTAACATTATCATCTATCTTTATTTTTTCAAGTACTAAACTTCTTGAACTTGTAAAAGAAAATGCAGGGCGAATAATCTCTTTTACCAAAGTGCTGTAAGCACTATTAGGGAGAGCATACGACACAGCAAATATAGCTGATAGTAAAGCAAATGCGAAAATTCTTTTCATAGTAATAGTTTTGTTATATTAAACAATTAGAATATCTATTCAAACTCCACCCCTATTATAAAATAATGTGAAGAGTATTTAGCAGGTCACTTGTCATGTTTGGCGACAGCTCGCTATCGCCTGCAACTTCTCTTAGCGATGATATTTCGTATGAATAGGTGTTGTACCCGACTTCGTTTAGCAACGAGAGATAATCGCCGAATGTTGCCTCACGAGGTTTAATCTCCTGCGCTCCGCACACAAGGCAACATAAGAATCAAAAGAAACAAAATATTTTTCTCATATCGTATATCGGTTTTATTTGTCAAGAAAATCCAGAACCATGCTGTAATTTAAATTACGATGCAACACGCCGTCTTTATCTACGATGCATGTAAAGGGGATACCTATGAAACGTAAATGCGACTGTAAGTAGAGCCAGTCTTCGGAGCTTATGTATATGTGCTCCCCTTCTACAAGTGTGTCGCTGAGCCACTTTTCCGAAACATCGCGATACTTTTCCTCGGTTATATAGAGAAATTTAACGGGAAGCCCTGCTACATCTTTCACAAAATTGCGTTGCTCCATTATGCCCGCCCGACAAGGTGCACAGCCCATGTTCCAAAAATCGAGGAAGAGGACATTACCTTTGTACGAAGCTATTATTTTCTGCACTACGGGGTCGCTTGCAAGGTTCTCAACTATGGTTGTTGATTCTGTCTTTTTCACATGCTCGCGGTAGGCCTGTGTGTAGTAATAGCTCAATACGGGGTTTGTTATATATGGCAGGGCACCTGCAAAATAGCAGGAGGCGACGTCGGGGTTGCTTTGGTATTCACCACGGTTCATGCTGATAAAAACATCGCGCATGATAACCCACTGCATCATAAAATTTTTGGAAGACAGCCCCGTTTTATTTTCAATCTCACGTGCGGCATGAGCATAATAGGTGGTTAAGGTAAAGAGCGAGTCACCACGGTATGTAAGCGCCTCTTTGAGAAAGCGAGAAGAGTAATCGACAGGCAACAAATAATCGAAAACATAATTTTGCACATCTTCGGAGGTTCCACCTTTAACAGGGATAGATATTGCGTTACTATAAAATAATATAGGTGAATATACACCGAACTCCACCCTATTTACCAAGCTGCCAGCCCAAGAGCAGAGAGATATAAGGGGGTTGTCGAGCAATATTTTTTCGTTACGTTTCAAAAATTTATGAAACCACTTATCGTCGAGAGGTTCAAAGCCGGGTTTACGTCGAGCGACATTTATACCTTTAACAGAATCAAATTCCACAACAGTAGCATTATTGTCGTAATCGCTACGAATATTTAGTATAAAGTCGAAACCTGTGGTTACAGCATCGGTTTTAATTATCTCGGCAGCTATGGGGTTTATACCCTCGGGCAAAGGGAATTTATTTTTCTCGATGGCTTTTATCTGTTGCTCCACAACCCTTGCTGTGTTACGACAATATGTTTCTACCTCTTTTTTGCTTCCACGTGCAATAGGATACCACTCTGTCAGGTCGCCGTATGGGCTGTATTTATAGGGTTCCATCACAAGCGAGGTGCAGGTATCAACCCAATAGGCAATACTACCGGGTGCGATGGTTTTCTCATTTTTACGAACGTCAATTGTAAGGTCTATTGTATCGCCAACAAAGAGGTATATATCAATAGGAGAAATATTTTCAAAGTCGGCGGTACGTAAATAAGCCTCTACACTATGTGGCACACGCACGTCGCCCTCAAACGAGCCGTCGCTGTTTATGGGAACAAGCACGTTCTCTTCGGTTCTGGTAAAATTATTTTCGAGCACAAACAGAATATTCGCGGGCAACTCTCCTTGTGAATAATTTATAAACCTACCTGTTAAATGCACCGTACCACTATGATATTGATAAATATTCAGTTGTGCACCGGCACAAACTGCAACAAAAAAGGTAAAAAATGATAGAATTATATTTTTCATAATAAAAACTTAAAATTTACATCGTTACATATTCAAAAACCATGCCGGCACGTTTACTTATTAATAGTAAACAGGTTACATATTCAACAGCTGTCCGTTTGCGGACAAACAAATACCATTTGCGGACACTCTTTTTAAGATAGACGCAAAAGTTTACTAAATGTTACATTTTCTTTGTAAAAAATCATCATACATAAAATTATAAGAGTGAAACGATATTTGTTCTTTAAAAAATAATTAAGTAATTTCGCATAATTAATAAACGAAACATATGATTACTTTCCCTAATGCAAAAATAAACCTTGGGCTCGATGTTGTGGAGAAACGCCCCGATGGTTATCACAACCTCGAAACAGTGTTCTACCCTATCCCTTTGCAGGATATTTTGGAGATAACCCCCAACGAGGAGGAGAATGCTCCCGCCTATACTTTCAAGATGTTTAATGCACGATTCGATGGAACCGACGACGACAATCTCGTGGTTAAAGCGTACAAAATTCTTGCAAACGACCACAAACTGCCCAATGTAAATATTTCGCTCTACAAGCACATTCCCACAGGTGCCGGCCTCGGAGGCGGTTCGGCCGATGCAGCCTTTGCGCTTAAAATGCTCAACGAAATTGCCGGGCTTAACCTGAGCGACGAGACTCTCGAAGAGTATGCCGCACGCTTGGGTGCCGACTGTGCCTTTTTTATTAAAAACACCCCGGCTTATGCAACAGGGATAGGAAATATTCTCACCCCTACCCCTTGCACTCTGACGGGTTACCATCTGGTACTTGTAAAACCCGATATTCATATATCGACCAAGGAGGCCTACTCGCTTGTGGTTCCTGCAAAGGCCGAAACAGCACTCACCACCATAGCCTCGCTCCCTGCCGAGGAGTGGAAGGGGCTCATGAAAAACGATTTTGAAAAGAGTGTTTTTGCCAAGCACCCTTCGTGCGAGAACATTAAAGAGAGACTTTATGAGATGGGGGCCGTTTATGCCTCTATGTCGGGCTCTGGTTCTTCGTTTTTCGGTATTTTTAAAGAGGAGCAGGATATTGAAAATATTAAAAAGCTGTTCCCCGGCATGTTCTGCTGGTGTAACAGATGTGAATAAGTGAGACTGCAAGAGGTGAACTTTATAACTCTGAAAAACAGACCATAGAAACTATCCTTTTATATATAGGTTTATTTAAACGAGGAGCCCTCAAAATTTTGAGGGCTCCTCGTTTAAATAAATCGTTTTTGATGCAACATATAGTAAACAGGTGTGCTTGTAACGCGCGAAAAAAGCAGTTGCCCCGTGATTCACATCAGAGGGCAACAATAACACAAACACAAAATAAAACACGACAAAACTACTATGCAATTCATTGCCTGTTATGTTTTGAAGACATAAACGCAGAGGGGAAATATTCACATATCGGTCTCCGCATCAGGTGACTTGCAATAATAGAACATCTCTTGCATGAAAAAGGTTTTGCTCTTTTAGTTAATGTATGTTAATGGTAAAACTTTACCACGACAAGAGAGCATGAGGCGATATATAATAATCAAAAAAGGGTGGATAATTGTTTTAGAAAAAAATATCTACCCCGATGGACATCATAGGAATACCGGTTAAATGGACAAAGGAGTTGCTTTCGCACATAGGCATCTCTGTTTCCACGCTCGACAGGTTCGACGTGCTGATATCGCTCATTATAATCACTATTATAGCTTTTATAGTTGCCGAAACGGCCTACCGCATCGCAAACACTTTGGTTACAAGAATTTTGCGCCGAAAGAGCTATATTTTTCTATCTAAAATGGTAAAATATGGTGTTTTGCGCAAGCTGGGGTATCTCATGCCTCCTGTTATCATCAGCAGTGTGTTGCCCATTCTGTTCAACGGGAAGGAGCTCGCGTTGCGTTATGTCGAGAATATTGTGTGGCTGTACTTTATTACTATGTTCGTAGCTTCGATAAATTCGGTGCTCAACGCTGTGGCCGACTCGGCATTTACAAACAGCAAATATCACGACAGGCCCATAAAAGGGTTTATACAGATTACAAAAGCAATAATATACATAATTGCAATAATCGTAGTTGTATCTATACTCACAAACAAGTCGCCCCTATACCTCATAGGTGGCTTGGGAGCTTTCGCTGCAGTACTCATGCTCATAGCCAAGGATAGCATCATGGGGTTTGTGGGCGGTTTCCTGCTTCTCGAGAATGACATGGTGAGGCTTGGCGACTGGATTGAGATGAATGGTACAAGCATAAATGGTACGGTTATCGATATATCGCTCACAATAGTAAAGGTACAGAACTTCGACAACACAATAGTTACCATACCACCCTACTCGCTCATTAACAATAGTTTCATTAACTGGCGAGGCATGCTCGAAAGCGGAGGACGACGCATTGCAAGGGGTTACACGGTAAAGCTCGACAATATAAAGCCATGTGACAAGGAGCTACTAAACAAGGTAAAAGGGATTAACAACCTGCTCGACGAATACATAACACGCAAATGTGAGCAGAAAAGCAACGGCAAAGTAACGAACACGCTGAACCCCGAGGGGCTTGCAAACGGCACCGTGGATACCAACATGGGGCTTTTCCGTGCCTACGCCGACATCTACCTGCACAGCCACCCTCTTGTGCGCAACGACATGCTTATTATGGTGCGCACACTTGCCCCCACCGACACAGGACTACCCGTGCAGTTTTACTGCTTTACAACGGTTACCGATTGGGGTGCATACGAGAGTATACAGTCGGAGATTATGGAGCATTTTGCGTCGGTGATGCCACTATTCGGGTTATACCCCTTTCAAACATCGGGCTCACGCGACACGATAATAAGCGGGTTCTTGGAGGGAAATTTCCCCGTAGAGCGCATAGAGGACCTACCCTACCGTGTAACAAAATAAAGGAGAAAAAAAGTTGAACGGAGAGTGTGCTCTCCGTTCAACTTTTTATATAAAGGTTATCACTTGCTGTTTAAGTCGTCGAGGGTGACATCGGGGTAACCGGCCTCTTTAAGCGCGGCTGCACAACGGTCGAGGTCGTTGGGGCGTATAAAGACGTTTGCGACGGTGTCCTGCGCATAGGCATACATGTATTCAACCGAAACACCGGCATCGCTTATTATCTCCAAGGCTTTGCCAAGCTCGCCGGGAACATCGGGTGTCTGCAAGCAGATTACTTTGTTTATTGATGCGGCAAAACTGTTGGCGCGCAACACCTCACATGCTTTCTTGGGGTCGGAAACTATGATGTGCAACACACCAAACTCTGCATTCTCCGACACGGTAAAGGCCTTCATGTTTATATCGTTTCGACCAAACAATTTGGCTATTTGTGTGAAACGACCCAGACGGTTCTCCAAAAATACTGATAGCTGATCTATATACATATTGCTCTGTTTTTGGGGTTATTACTCAAATTTACGATGGTCGATGGCGTGCTTGGCCTTGCCCATACTGCGCTCTATGGTGTTGGGCTCAACAATCTTGATGTTGGGTTTTATACCTATCACGCTCTGACAACGGGCGGTGATGCGCTTCTTTAATTCGACAAGTTCGTTCACGCGGTCGGTGTAGAAGTCGGGTTTTACCTCCACGAGTATATCGAAGGTATCGACATTGTTCACGCGGTCTACCTCTATAAGATAGTAGGGCTCACACTCGGGGAACTCCAAGATAATAGACTCCACGGTCGAGGGGAACACATTGACACCACGAATAATAAGCATGTCGTCGCTACGGCCGAGTATCTTGTTCATGCGCACTGCTGTTCGGCCACACTCACATTTTTCGTATATGAGCGAGGTGAGGTCGCGTGTGCGATAACGTATCATGGGCATACCCCACTTGGTGAGGTTGGTAAAGACAAGCTCGCCCTTCTCGCCGGGAGCTACGGGTTGTAATGTCACGGGGTCTATAATTTCGGGGTAGAAGTGGTCCTCCCAAAGGTGTGTACCGTTCTGGCACTCACACTCGCAACCTACACCGGGGCCACACATCTCGGTGAGACCGTAAATATCGTAGGCTTTCAAATGGAGCTTCTCCTCTATTTCGGCACGCATGCTGTTGGTCCAAGGCTCGGCACCAAAGACACCCACGCGCAATTTAAAGTCGTTTATATCGAAACCGTTCTTTGCTATTGTTTCGGCAAGGAAGAGTGCATATGAGGGGGTACATGCAAGCACTGTACTACCAAAGTCGTGCATGAGGGTTATCTGTTTCTCGGTGTTTCCGCTACTTGTGGGAACGATAGATGCACCTATGAGGGTACCGCCATCGTGTGCGCCCAAGCCTCCTGTAAAGAGACCGTAACCATAGGATACCTGCATGATATCTTTGTGCGACACACCTGCTGCAACAAGCGAACGAGCTGTTACCTCGCTCCACATCTCAAGGTCCTCGCGAGTGTAACCTGCCACGATGGGCTTGCCTGTTGTTCCCGATGATGCGTGCAGACGCACAATCTTCTCCATAGGTACACAAAAGAGATTAAAAGGATAGTTGTCGCGCAAATCCTGCTTTGTTGTAAAAGGCAGTTTTGTTATATCGTCGATACTGCGAATATCTTCGGGTTTAACACCATACTCGTCCATGCGCTTGCGGTAATAGGTGGAGTCTTCATACACATGCTTCACCATCTTCACAAGTCTCTCGCTTTGCAGGCGGCGCATCTCCTCTCGGCTCATGCACTCGACCTTCTCATTCCAATACTTTGCCATAATTTTCGTCTTTTACCCCGTTTGAGTAGTGTTAGTTTTTGTTTTTTTTGATTGGGCGCAAAGCTACAATTTATTTTCAAATAGAAAAACAATATTAAACCAAATTACAAAAAATATGTTTTTATTATTTGGCAAAAAAGGGTTCCCGGCTTGTTTATTTTTTATAAAAACAGGTAACAATAAGCGCATTTAACTTTTTTTGCACAAAACAGAACAAAATGTGCATTAAAATGAAAACGCTTTTTGTTCAAATAGTACTACTTTTGCCAGCCAAAAAGAACAAAAAAAATATTTGAGATGACAAAAATAAAAGATTGCTGTGTACTTGTTACCGGCGGAGCATCGGGTATCGGGAAAATTATGGGACGCATGGCACTTGAACGCGGTGCAAAGTGTGTTGTAATTTGGGATATTAACGAAAAGAGTATTGCCGATACCGTAAAGGAGCTTGAGAATAACGGGAAGGTAAAAGGTTACAGAGTAGATGTGTCCGACAACGAGGCTGTGAAAAGAGGTGCCGAGGTTGTTAAAAAGGAGTGTGGCGAGGTGGATATTCTCATAAACTGTGCCGGCATAGTAACAAGTAACAGAACATTTGAAAATTTAACCACGCAGGAGATTGAGCTCACCATGAAGATAAATGCCCTTGCCCCCATGATAGTGGCTCAGGAGTTCATGCCTGCGATGCTGAGACGTAATAAAGGGCACATTTGCAACATAGCTTCGGCGGCAGGCATGTTGTCGAACCCCGGTATGTCGGTATACTCGGCAAGTAAATGGGCTATGATTGGTTGGAGTGACTCGGTGCGCATCGAGCTTAAAATGTCGAAAAGCGATGTGCGCATAACAACCGTTGCTCCTTATTTTATTAATACAGGCATGTTCAACGGGGTTAAATCGAGAATATTCCCCATTCTTGAGCCCGAGCCCACGGTAAAAAAGATTTTGAACGCAATAGAGAAGAACAAAAACTTCAAAGGGATACCCTTCGGGTTTCATTTTATACGATTCTGCCAAGCATTTTTGCCTACTTCGATTTTCGATTATATATTTGGAGAGGTTGTCGGCATATATCACTGCATGGATAACTTCAAAGGACGAAAATAAGAGAAGAGATGGAGACAAACAAAAGCAAAGAGAGGATACAGAGTATTGTTGCCATGCAACGGGCGTTTTTTGCAACAGGAGCTACACTCTCGGTTAAATTCAGAAAGGAGCAACTGAAAAAGTTGCAACAGGCACTAAAAAAATGGGAAGCCCCTCTGTGCGATGCTCTATGGAGCGACCTGCACAAGTCGGCACAGGAGGCTGTGCTCACCGAGATAAGCATAGTGAGCGGAGAGGTAAAAAACCACCTCTCTCACCTAAAAGAGTGGGCAAAGAGCAAAAGCGCCTCTACCCCGCTAAAAATGTTCCCCTCGCGTTGTCGCACAATAAGCGAACCTTTGGGCAACACTCTTATTATGGCTCCATGGAACTACCCGGTGCAACTACTGCTCAACCCGTTGGTGGGTGCAATTTCGGCAGGGTGCACTGCGGTGCTGAAACCCTCGCCATATGTTCCAAATGTTTCGGCTGTGCTAGCCGATATGATAAAAGATACTTTCGAGGAGCAATATATTGCTGTTGTACAGGGTAACCGCGATGCAAACAGCATTCTTTTGCAGGAGCGATTCGACCTTATTTTTTTCACGGGAAGCCCTGCGCTTGGAAAAATTGTCATGAGCGAGGCGGCAAAGAGCCTTACACCCGTTATTCTTGAGCTTGGTGGCAAAAGCCCCTGCATCGTGGATAAAGAGGCCGATATTAACGTGGCGGCCCGACGCATCGCTTGGGGAAAGACACTCAATGCCGGACAAACATGTATTGCCCCCGACTACCTGCTAATACACTCATCGCAAAAAGAAAAATTTATAGAGGCCTTTGCAAGGGAGGTTGAAAAACTTCACGGGCACGATGTACAAAAGAGCCCTCACTATGTTCGTTTGGTAAACGACCGAGCTTTTGAGCGCGTGTCGAGCTACCTGAAGGAGGGGCGTATTCTTTTTGGTGGCAACACCGATGCGCAAGAGCGATACATAGCTCCCACCCTGCTTGCCGACATAAAAACCAATGCAAAAGTTATGCAGGAGGAGATATTCGGCCCGGTACTGCCCATGGTGGAATTTTCCGAAAGAAACGAGGCTATAGATTTTGTAAACCGACGAGAAAAACCGCTTGCACTCTACTACTTTGGAAGGGTGAAAGATGGTAAAGAGGTTTTGCGACGCACCTCGTCGGGCGGTGCCTGCATCAACGACGTGATTATGCATATTGCCAACGAGAATATCCCCTTTGGAGGTGTAGGAAACTCGGGTATGGGACACTACCACGGCAAGTATAGTTTCGACGCTTTCTCGCACCTGAGGTCGGTTGTTACCACCACAACGCTTCTCGACCTTCCCTTCCGCTACATGCCCTACAAAATGTGGGAGCTGGTAAAAAGGATTTTATAAACATATCTTCAAACAATAAGGAGCAAGCCTGCTTGCTCCTTTATTGTTTGAAGATGGTACGGGTTTAAATTCAATAAAATAATTTAGTCTTCGGGCAGATAGCGGTCGGAAATTTGTTTTGTGGTAACTATGAGCCCCTGCTCCTTTATCTCGTTCAAGCGACGTGTGATGTTGCCTTTGCCTGTTGCAAGTTGCTTGTATGCCTCGCGATAGGCATCGGAGGCCTTTTCGAGCGCACCTTCAATCTTTGAGAAATTCTCGGTAAAGAGCACAACCTTTTCATAAACAGCGTTGGCGGTGTCCACAATTTTCTGCACATCGCGTTGCTGACGTTCGCGTGTCCACAGTGAATTTACGACAAAGAGTGTGGAGATGAGATTCGAGGCCGAGATAAGTACTATACCGCGTTTGTAGGCATAGTTCCATAGAGTGTTATCGGCCTCCATGGCAAGAAAATACGATGGTTCATTGGGTATGAAAAGCATTACATAGTCGAGTGCCTGAGTGTTATACTTGGCATACGATTTTGATGCAAGCATATCAACGTGGTTGCGCACACTCGCAAGGTGCTCTTTGAGGTATTGACGACGCACCTCATCGCTCTCGGCCGAAAGGTAGCCCATATAGGCTTTAAGCGACACTTTGGAATCTATTATTATGTCGCGTTTACCGGGAAAGTGCACTATTATATCGGGCTTCATGCTCTGCTTGGTTTCGCTGTTGTAGAGTATGTTGCCGTCGTCGTCGCGCAAAGTTGCCTGACGCTCCCACTGCTCGCCCTCGACCAAGCCAGAATTTTCGAGAATTTGTTCGAGAATAGTCTCGCCCCAATCTCCTTGAAATTTATTATTACCGGTACCTGTTATTGCATTTGTAAGGTTCACAGCTTCGCGACTTATGCGGTTGTTTGCCTCGACCAGAGTTTTTATGCTCTGTTCGAGCGAGAAGCGTTGCCTGCTCTCCTCGCCATAAAGATTTTCCACCTTCTCGCGGAACGATTTAAGGTCGATGTTAAAGGGTTGCAACAGCGACTCCAAACGCTCCTGCGACACCTTGCCAAATTGTTCGTTATTCTTTTCGAGTGCCTCTGTTGCAAGGGTTTTAAACTCCAAGCGCATCTGCTCCAACGCCACCTTAAACTGTTCCTTTTGCGATTCGAGACGCTCACCCATTGTTCGGTTCTCGCTCTCCAAGCCGGCAACCTGCATGTATAGTTCCTCGCGCTGCAAACGCATCTCCTCGATGTGTCGCAACGCCTTTTCGTTCTCCTCTTTCAACATACTTGTTTGCGTAAGGAGCATGCTGTTCTCCTTTTCAAAAGAGGCACAACGCCCCACGAGACGAATATAAAGCATGACCAGACATATTATTGCAAGAACCTGAATTACTGCAACTATTTCCATATACGAGATTTATTTTGTTCGAAAATTTAGTTTATAGCCCCCCTTGTTGGGTTGCGCGAAGATAAGAGATGTTTTATCAAAATTCAACTTTTAAAGCTATTTTTCCACTACATATAAAAAAGGAAAATGCTTTATTAGGTGTTTCATGACAAATTTAGTATCTTCGCTCAACTTTTGTGTAACCCTAACTATGTAAACAGATGAAAAAGCTACATTTAATTTCGGCCATGATTGTTGCAACAATGTTTTTTGCATGCAATAACACACCCAAGAATACATCAACAGAGGAGTGCCGACAAGAAGAGAGCAAGCAAGAGGAGAGTTATAACATGGAGTTTGAGCCATACATAGTTAAAGAGGTTGTACCCATTGACCCTCGCGACAAAAATTCCCCTGCGCTGGATATAAGCATCTCTTTAATGTTGGCAAAGAATGCCAACCCACAGGTTGCAGAAAAGATGAACAGGAGTATTGCATATTTGGCTTTGGGACACGAAGGAATGACACCGCAAGAGGCCACGGTTGCAACACAGGATATAATAAAAAAGGAGTACATGGCACTGCGCAACGACTATATAAACGAAAAGGCGGCCGACTACCCCTCTCATTGGTTGAATCAATATTACCATGTTGAAAGCGAGGTCTTGGAAGGCAAAAAAAATACTGTTTGCTATAAATCGACATGTGATATATTCAGCGGTGGTGCACACCCCTACTGCCACACCAACATAAGCAACTTCGACCAAAGGACAGGAGAAGAGATTACATTAGATGATTTATTTACCGAAAACTACGAGAACGAACTTACAAGCATGCTTGTGAGGCGTCTCATGGAGATAAATGGTGCCACAAGCATCGAGGAGCTACAAGAGATGGGCTATCTCTCCATTGCCGACATGTTTATAACAAATAATTTCTACTTGAAAAAAGACAGCATCGTCTTTCTATATAACCAATATGAAATTGCGCCCTATGCTTTGGGACAAAGCCTGATAGGGTTCAGCTATAAAGAACTCAAAGACCTACTTAAATAAATGGAAGAGATACTTAAATATTTTCCCGAGCTCACAGAAAAGCAGAAGGAACAATTTGGTGCTTTGTATGACCTTTACCTCGACTGGAACAACAAGATAAATGTCATATCGAGAAAAGATATAGAGAACCTATACCTTCACCACGTGTTGCACTCACTTGCCATCGCAAAAATAATACGTTTTCGCAGTGGGACAAAGATTATGGATTTTGGTTGCGGAGGAGGTTTCCCCGGTATTCCGCTTGCCATCATGTTCCCCGAATGCGATTTTCACCTGGTCGACAGCATAGGAAAGAAGATAAGGGTGGCTACGGAGATTGCCACGGCTATCGGGCTCACAAACGTGAGAGCAACACACAGCCGTGTACAGGATATTAAAGAAAAATACAACTATGTTGTGAGCCGAGCTGTTATGCAACTGCCCGAGCTGATAAAAATTTGTCGCAAAAACTTTGCAAAGGAGCAACTCAATGCCTTGCCCAACGGTGTTATTTGCTTGAAAGGTGGCAACATCGAAGGCGAGATACAACCATTCAAAAATTGTGTTGAGACAACCGACCTTTGCACATTCTTCGATGAGGAGTTTTTCAAAGACAAAAAAGTTGTTTATGTACCCATAGGATAACGTCATGGAGATTAAAACATTTATATTTAACCCCATACAGGTAAATTGTTACCTTCTGTGGGACGAGACAAAGGAGGCAGTGCTCATAGATTGCGGTGCACTCTTCCCAAGAGAGCACGACGAGCTCGTCGAGTTTGTGGAGAGCAACGGGCTCACCATAAAACACTATCTGAACACACACCTGCACTTCGACCACATCTTCGGTACACCTTTTATACAAGAACATTTTGGCCTTGGTTACGAAGCCAACGATGCCGACATACCATGGGCCGAGACCATAGGCGAGAGGGTTGCAAGGTTCGGCTTGCGCTACGACGATAAGATTCCTGCACCTACGAAAATTTTAAGAGACGGCGACGAGGTTCTCTTCGGCAACAGCACCATAAAGGTGATAGCCGTACCGGGGCACTCCCCCGGCAGCCTTGCCTTTTATGTTGCAGAGGCAAAAGCTCTATTCACCGGTGATGCACTATTCAGGCAGAGCATAGGCAGAACAGATTTTGCCGACAGCGACTACGAAACACTTATCGGTTGTATAAAGGAGAAGTTGTTCACTCTACCCGATGATACAAGAGTGTTCCCGGGGCACAGCGAGAGTTCAACCATCGGATATGAGAAAAAGTATAATATGTATGTGAGATAAAAAAAGCGGTTAAAAACCGCTTTTTTTATCTTAATGAAGTATCTTATATAGAAGTTCACGCATTATTTCGCCATCGGGGATAGTTGCCCCCTCGGCACCCTTGGACTGTGCGTCGGCAAGACGAATCAAGTGTAAAATCTCCATCACGTGCACCGCCTTATAATTTTTCATAGCCTTTATGTAGTCGGCCACACCCCAAGTACTCTTCAACCCTAAAAACTCGGCAACTCCGCGCTCGCTCTTTTCGGGGGCATAATAGGCCATCATCACATTTGAAAAGAAACCAAAAAGGAGAGCAAGCGTCATTTGAATGGGATTTTTCTTTGGGTTCTGCGCAAAGTAATGTACTATTTTGTTGGCTTTGTAAATATCCTTGTTTACTATCGCGTTTTGCAACTCAAAGTTATTGTACTCTTTGCTTATTCCCACATGCTCCTCCACAAGTTCGGGAGTAACCGTTGTGGTGCCTTCGGGCAGAGCGATGGAGAGTTTGTCTATCTCGCTTGCTATGCGACAAAGGTCGGTACCTATCGATTCGCTTATCATAAGTATCGACTTGCGGTCGGCTGTGAGCCCCTTCTCTTTTAGGTACGATGAGATGAAGGCTGGCAAAGAATCTTCGCGCACCTTTTTACTGTCGAGAAGAACGGCCATGCGGTCGATCTCTGTTGTTATCTTCTTTCTCTTGTCGAGCGAACCGTTCTTGTGGGCAAATACCAATATGGTTGAGGGTTGTGGCGATTGAAGATAGAACGAGAGGTTGTCGATATTTTTCATCATCTGTGCCTCCTTCACAATTATCACCTGTCGCTCTGCCATCATGGGGAAACGCTTGGCGGCTGTTATCACAGCATCAATAGTTGTATCGATACCGTAATACACTGTTTGGTTAAAACATCGCTCGTCCTCTGTAAGGGCATGTTCGGCAATGTAGTCGGTTATTCTGTCGGTAAAATAAGCCTCCTCGCCCATGAGGTAATAGACCGGGCGAAATTTTCCGCTTTTAAGTTCCGAGAGAATTGTTTCGTATGTATGTTTTGCCATAATGTACTTTTGAAGTATCTTTGCTTTTGTGGGCAGATATTTTTTTACGAAAGACAAAGATATAAAATGTTATCGTTAAATTTACCTTTATACGATGCGAAAATAACTGAAAGCAACGGTAAAAAGCAGATTTTCGACGACCTGCGCCGTTGTTTTGTGGCTCTTACCCCCGAAGAGTGGGTAAGGCAACATTTTGTGCACATGTTACTGTCCCTAAAAGGTTACCCCAAAACCCTTATGGCCAATGAGGTAGCAATCTCGCTTAACGGCATGAGCCGACGTTGCGACACTGTGGTGTATGACAAGCAATTAAAGCCGAGGGTTATTATTGAGTACAAAGCCCCTTCGGTGAAGATTGATGCAAAGGTTTTTGCACAGATTGCACGTTACAACCTTGTTCTGCGTGTCGATTACCTCGTTGTGAGCAACGGCCTGCAACACTTTTGTTGCAAGATGGATTATGAGAATAACAGCTACTCTTTTCTGGACAATATTCCTGCGTATGCAGAAGTAACAACCTGATAAATTGTTCTGAAAGCAGATGTAACAACAAATAAATAAAATCAAGAAAACATGAACAACTACAAGAATGTGTTTAAGCTTGTAGTTGTTCATGTTTTTTAAAGAGGAGCCCCTTACAACACCTTATGTCAGACTATTATCTAATAATCAATTTAGCAGCCTCACTACTCTTACCATCACTGATTAAAGTTACAACATACATACCCGAGGACATATTATGTGTAGGAATTTGCACGGTAGAAATACCGGGATCTAGCTTAGATGTGTATACTATCTTACCGGCAATATCAACAACTATTATTTCACCACCATTTTGCGCCTTCTCATCATCTATGCTCACATCTACAAATGTATTCTTCTTGGCTACATTCGGTGATATTTTAAAGAAGGGAAATGCTGACACCTTATTCACCGAAGATGTTACAGGGTTGTACTTGTATATTATACACCCGTACTTCTCATAATTAAAGTATACAAAATATAGCATGTTCCCGAATTTATATATATAATATAATTCCGCATCGACAACTAATGGTATTTCAGATATTATTGTTCCATCTTCGGACACAATATTATAACCCGTGTTTTTAAGACTTGTTATTATAGAATACTTATCTATTATTCCATCACCATCTGTGTCAAGTTCATTATGATGTCTCTCATCTACAACAATCTCATATTCTGGCATAATATACTCATATTTATCATCATTATTAAAAATATTTTGAGAGAAAGTTGAGGATATTGCTTCATCTTTGTTAGCATCGAAATTGTAATATCTGGTCCTCATTGGTTCAATATAAGTATCACTGCGTCTATCTTCAGATTCCCATTCACCGGTATATAACATACCATATTCATTGTACACACTATACAGAGTATCATTTCTATGATAACTATAAGAAAGAGGATACTTTTTTCCGTGTTCCTCCCCGCTGTACCATTCATACACATATATTGTATTACCTTCCGCATCAACACTTTTGTCACTGCCAATTTCAAGTTCACCTGATGATTCAATATATTCCGATAAGCCGGGTTCATTGAATATTACTTCTCGTCGAACATAAAGAATATGTAATTCAGGAGCACGGGAGTATGTAATATATCCGATATTAAATACGTCGCTATTTATTTTAATTCTCTTCTCTTTCTCTAAATTGCAATTGTAAATATCATAATAAATATTATTCTTATCATCGTTATTACAAGAATATATTCTCGGTTTGCAATCAATTGTAAGAGAAGAGGACATAATGGAGCTTGAAAAATCATCTTCTATAACAAGATCTTGTGAAGATACAAGCGTCGAAACCCCAATTGCAATAATTAAAAATAATAACTTTTTCATAATGTAAATTAATTTAATTGTTATTATATATAAAAAAAGGCGTGTACCATTCGAGTGTTTGTTAAATCTCAGGTTACCGCCAAGTGACCTCACTACCAACAAGCACAGAACAGTTCACGCCATAAGCGCGAACTCTCGTACACTTGCTCTCGGTAGTGAATATTGGCGGTATTCGAGATTTGAGAACAAGAGCCAAAAGCTCTATATTTTATATATTATTTATTTTCTTGTTTTGTTGTTATGTATTTTTTCGATTATTATATAATAGTACATAATACGAAAAAAAGCAAAAATGTTGCATTGTTTAACAATGCAACATTTTTGCTTTTAGTTATTTTACTTTACTATCTCAGCAATAAATGCCTGCATCTCGGGCTGAGCGGCCTCTACGCTCTGCAATAGTTTGAACTGAGCTTTTGAACGTACAAGGTTGTGCTCGGGATACTGTATCTTGTAATATGTATCGCCGTT
>JAZQVO010000023.1:0-28743 GCA_045631905.1 Bacteroidaceae bacterium | reverse complement strand
TGTTGATACTGGCCGGAATTAAAAGTACATCAAATTATTTTGACGGTTCGTTTTTTTAGTTCCTTACTTATACACCATTCATTAAATAAATGTTAGTTGTACTGCTTGTCTGTATGGAATGTTTTCAAGGATCATCTGCTTTTCAACTCAGAGCACCGGGGTGTTCCTTGTCGATTGCGAGTGCAAAGGTACAGCAAATTTTTAAACTACCAAACTTTTTGAGAAAGTTTTTTTCATTATTTTTTGCCTCTTTCGCAAAGGTCGCTTATTCTCAATATTTTACGTATAAAAAAATTTCAAACTTTTTCTGCATAAAACCGAAGAGAACCAAAAACGCCTTTTTGATTGACTCGCGGAATGGCAAATTAAGACAAAAATTTTGAGACTGCAATAAAAATTTGAAGAAAAAAAACCTTTTTTAATGAAAAAAGTTTCATTTACAGGGAAAACAGAGAGAAAAAGGAGTTGTACACACATTCCATACCATTTTTTTGAGTAATTTTGCAACATATATATTATATATAATAAGGAGAGGTAAAATATCTATTATTTCAACCTATATATATAAAGGTATACAACAAGAAAAACATCTGATTTTATTTTATCAACAGAAAAACAACATATAATGCAAAAAATAATATCATACATATTTTTAATTATACTACTTGCACTTGCTCCAACATTATCGCAAGCACAGGAGAGCAGAAAGAGAATACATGGAAAAATTACCGATAAAGCAACAGGCGAAGCACTACCCTACACCTCTGTAAGAATAAGGAACAGCTCAAACGGCACAACTAGCGACAATAACGGTTACTTTTCGTTTTACACAAACGCACTGCGCGACACACTAATAGTATCGTCACTTGGCTACAAAGAGGAGCGCATTGCACTTAATTCAAAGACACGCTTCCCATTAAACATAAAAATGAAAGCCGACAGCTACGAGCTTGTCGAAGTAACAATTAAGCCCAAACGCGAAAAATATCGCAAAAAAGACAACCCGGCTGTGATATTGGCACGTAACATCATTAAACGCCGAGACGATAATGCACCCGAAAACAAGCCATTTTACAGCCGTAAGCGACACGAAAGACTTAACATAGCCCTAAATAACTTCAACTCGGCAAAAGAGAGCCACTTTGGAAAGGGTTTCTCCTTCCTCGACCAATACATCGACACATCATTAGTGTCGGGCAAACCCATATTATACATATCGTCGCGCGAACTTATAGGAAACGACTACCACAGCAAGGAGCCCAACCGCAAGCGTCAGTATGTTCAGGCGCGCAAGCGCAACGGTATCGACGACATCGCCTCGGCCGAATCGCTTGAAGCCGTATATGAGGAGACATTCCGCGATATCGACATTTTTCAGGACAACGTATCACTATTCAGTAGCAAGTTCGTGAGCCCACTCTCAAAATTAGGCCCGACATTCTACCGCTACTACATACTCGACACAATAGATGTCGATGGCGAAAAGTGCTACGACCTTGCTTTCACCCCATTCAACTCCGAGTCTTTCGGCTTCACCGGACACCTATACGTAACAGCCGACTCCACCTACTTCACCAAATTGGTACAAATGAACGTACCCCACGATATAAACATGAACTTCATCGAGTACATGAATATCAAACAGCAGTTCGACCGCCTGCCCGACGGCACACGTATACTTAACAACGAATCACTGGTTGCCGAATTCAAGATAGTAGATGCCGTAAACGGTTTTTACGCCCACCGACAAGTAGAATACCGCGATTACAACTTCGAAAAAGACAGCCTTGCCGAAAAAGTATTGAACCACCCGGGAACAGTGATGGAGAGCGACCTATCCACACGACGCACACAAGAATATTGGACCGAAAACCGCATAGCCGAGGTCACTGGTAAAGAACAAAGCGTAGACCAAATGATGAAAGAACTACGCAAAAACCCCGTATACTATTGGCTCGAAAAAGGAGTTACATTCTTGTTTACCGGCTGGATACCCTTGCGCGAGCACGAACCGCCCGTTTTTTACGGCCCGGTAAACACAACCGTAAGCCACAACGCGCTCGAAGGCTACCGCCTGCGCACAGGAGCCATGACATCGGCCTACCTGAACCCACACCTCTTTGGACAATTTTACGCAGCATACGGCATCGAGGACAAGAAACTCAAATACATGGGCGAGTTAGAATACTCATTTGCAAAAAAGAAAGAGCACCCCAACGAGTTCCCCATACGCTCATTAAAGCTCCGCTACGAGAACGACATATTCCAGTACGGACAAAACTACCTGCACACCAACAAAGACAACATCTTCCTTAGTATAAAGAGAAAAAGCGACAACAAGATAGGTTATGTAAAAAAAGCAGAGTTCACATACACACACGAATTTTACAACCACTTCTCATACCATTTAACACTGCGCAACCGCAAAGACATATCCTCACACCTTGTACCATTTGAGCAGACACGAACCATAAACGGAACAACCGAGAGCCACTTTGTAAAAGAGCTCACCCAAAGCGAGATTGAGCTAAAACTACGTTGGGCCCCCAAGGAGAAATTCACCCAGACCAAATGGAACCGCTACCGCGTGCAACCCGAACACCCGGTATTCACGCTCACACACACAGCAGGTGCCAAAGGAGTATTAGGCAGTGATTACAGCTACCAACACACAGAATTCAGCTTCGAAAAACGATTCTGGTTCTCGGCATTCGGCTACACCAACTGCATCATAAAAGCCGGCAAAGTATGGGACAAAGTACCCTTCCCTTTGCTCATCATGCCCAACGCCAACCTCTCGTACACAATACAAAAGGAGTCGTACGACCTGATGAACGCCATGGAATTTTTCAACGACGAGTACATATCCTGGGACCTGACATACTTCATGAACGGACTAATATTCAACCGAATACCGCTTATAAGGAAACTAAACTGGCGCGAAGTAATAACATGCCGAGGCATGTACGGGCGACTGAGCGAAAAGAACCGCCCCAACCCCCTCGACACAGGTGACCTATACAAATTTCCATACGAGAACGACCAATATCACTATTTAGGAGACAAACCATATGTAGAGATAGGTATAGGCATAGAAAACATATTCAGAGTACTGCGCGTCGATTACGTACGTCGTCTCACCTACCGCGACCTCCCAGGCATAGACAAAGACGGGTTCAGGATACAGTTCCACATACAATTTTAAACAAGAAGGAGGGTTGCTGAAAGCAACCCTCCTTCTTGTTTAAATGTATAAACCACCTACCAGCCGGCACTCTTCCAACCTGCGTCCTCATACCATTCAAGCATAGAAAAATCCCTGTTCAAAGAGTTGTAATTTACCCCCTGCTTAGGCAGGAACATAGAGATACCACACCACGGAGAGGCCATATAAACATAAGTTTTCTTTATATCACTATAATACTTTTCTGTTGCCGATTTATAAGGAACCGCCCTATCCAAAGCACTCTTCCACACAAGATACTCATCGTTAGGCAAATAATTCCACACAAGATAGCCGGCATCGTAAAAGAAAGGCATCTTCGCCGAAGAAAAAACACCACCCGGCAGATAGGCAAACAACCCATAATAATTATCTACACCACCCTTTGAAAAATATCTATCAACCACCGACGATGTAGCAAGGGCAAGCCCATCGAGCGCATCGCAACGCACAGCCGAGAGCACCACACCCATATTCGTATTATCATACGCACTCACATAAGCATCTATAATATCACCCACACCGGCCGAAGAGTCGAAAAAGAGTGGCATCAAGCGATCATACGGCGCACCATCGGCCGGAATCTCAGCAGGCGAAGCAATTATCCAATTAGCACAATTACGCAAAGCATAAGCAACCTCGACACACTGCATAAGACAAGCATCGAACAAAAGCCTGTCGGGTTTCACCGCAAGCCCACCCAACACACGGGCAAGTTCATCGACATACATACGCCTTTTATTACTGCCAGCAACATTATCATCGGCACCAAAAGAGCGTTGCACCACAGAACGGTTATCATCATTAACCCAGCCTGTGCCATGCGACCACAGAACCAAATCGAGCCTCTTTGTCGGATAATTCATCGTAACCCAATCGAAAACCATCTTCATATCCTCGTAGTCGCTCGTCGCAACCTCGCTCTCAAAATTCTTTACCGTATCATAATCGCCCTTGCCATTATTATTGAAAAAACGCAAGATACGAGGCATGTTATAATCATCGACAAAAGCCAGCATGTAACAGTCGGCAGGGACCAGCGAGGCAACACTCAACAGCTCCTGCAAGTCGCTTTGCACATTCTTGTTCAAATTATTATCACCGGCAATATAGACAAAAAGCATCTGCTCGGCAGTGGTACCGGCCTCGATGGGAGGAGCTACATACGGAGCATCATCACCCGAACAAGAAACAAGCCCCACCGACAGAATCATCAGAAGGGCATATAGAAACTTCAACATATCAGGGAAGTGTAAATTTAAACTTATCGCCAAGGTAACGCACCGTTTTACCTCTATACAAAACCTTTCTCTTTATCTTATTCTCTGTTTTTTCGAGGCTTTTACGCTTTTTCGAAAAATATATAACGGACATACGCCCCGGTTTTCCCTCCTTGAAATTCATATAATCCTTCAACTCATAGGCATAATGCTGACGATTGGGAAGAATGCGCGAATGACTTTCCAGCTTAATACCTTCCATAGGGATTATTTCGGTAAAATACACCACCGAATCGTTGAAGGCGTGCGAAACACCCATTATATACACAACCTCTTTATCACCTTTGGCATGTAACGCATTGATAGTAAAAAGGGT
The DNA here is from genome assembly GCA_045631905.1 of Bacteroidaceae bacterium. Taxonomy (GTDB): domain Bacteria; phylum Bacteroidota; class Bacteroidia; order Bacteroidales; family Bacteroidaceae; genus HGM04593. The sequence continues at coordinate 23,924 of JAZQVO010000023.1, read as the reverse complement.
AAAAAACAAAAATATCAGACTAATCTTTTTCATACCTCATTAACAAGCACAGCACAAACAAGCATGTGCTTATAATAAAATTAAACAAACTGCACAAAAATAAGAAAAATATCGGCACCGAGGAAATAAAGTCACGTTTTTTAACAACCGACAGGGCAGATGGAAAGAAAACACTACATATATAAAAATCAACGGGCCGCGTTAAGCGGCCCGTAACTATAAAATAACATGTTATCCCAAATAGGATTTCAGCAGTTTATTACGCTGATTTTGCTTCAAACGGCGAATAGCTTTCTCCTTAATCTGACGCACACGCTCACGTGTAAGACCAAAACGATCGCCTATCTCTTCGAGAGTCATCTCCTGCATGCCGATACCAAAGAACATCTGAATAATCTCCTTTTCTCTGTCGGCCAGTGTTGATAGCGCACGGTCAATCTCACGCGATAACGACTCATTAACCAAAAGATTGTCGGCCATAGGAGAATCGTCGTTCACAAGTACATCGAGCAAACTGTTGTCCTCGCCATCGACGAAAGGAGCATCGACAGATATATGTCGGCCCGATACTTTTAACGAATCGACCACCTTATCAACCGGCAAGTCCAACTGGTCGGCAAGTTCCTCGGCCGAGGGGCGACGCTCATTCTCCTGTTCAAACTTTGAGAAGGCCTTGCTGATCTTGTTCAACGAACCTACTTGGTTCAACGGCAAGCGCACAATTCTCGATTGCTCTGCAAGAGCTTGAAGAATCGATTGTCTGATCCACCAAACGGCGTAACTGATAAACTTGAAACCACGTGTCTCGTCAAACTTTTCAGCAGCTTTAATAAGACCCAAGTTACCCTCATTAATTAAGTCGGGTAGACTTAAACCCTGGTTCTGATACTGTTTTGCCACCGAAACTACGAAACGCAAGTTGGCTCTGGTCAGTTTTTCAAGTGCTCTACGGTCGCCCTTACGAATTTTTTGGGCCAACTCAACCTCTTCTTCCACAGTAATCAAATCCTCACGGCCGATTTCCTGCAAATACTTGTCGAGTGAAGCACTTTCGCGGTTTGTAATACTTTTTGTAATTTTTAATTGTCTCATTTTTCCTATTGATACAATTTCAATTTGCAAATATATAGTTTTTTGTTATAAAATACAAGCGTAAAGGCGAAAAAGTTTCTAAAAAGTACAAAAGCATTGTTATTTATGCACAAGAGCGGTTTTAAAGATAAGAAAAGCCAACCAAAAAGGGGCAGAAAGCATATTTCGACAACAGGCCGAGCGTTGAAACATCAAATATTGCTTTGCACAACAAGCACATCACACCCCTAACGCCGGCACCACCTATTGTAAAAGATATTTACCACCCACAAAGAGAGAGCCCCGAAGCAAGAAAAAAAACAGAAACCTACGATTCAAGCTCTTTCAACAAATAAGGAGCCGTATAGCCAACACCTTTTTGGGCAACCTCTTCGGGTGTACCCGATGCCATCACCCTGCCACCCTCGGCACCACCTTCGGGCCCCATGTCAATTATATAGTCGGCCATCTTGATAACATCGAGATTATGCTCTATTATAACAACCGTATTACCCTTGTCCACCAAACGATTAACAACATTCATCAAAACCCTTATATCCTCAAAGTGCAAGCCCGTTGTAGGCTCGTCGAGCAAATATAGAGTTTTACCCGTGTCGCGTTTTGCAAGCTCGGTAGCAAGTTTCACACGTTGGCTCTCGCCACCCGACAAAGTAGTTGACGGTTGCCCCAGCTTTATATACCCGAGCCCCACCTCCTGCAACACCTTAATCTTATTTAATATAACAGGAACATTCTCAAAAAACTCAACCGCCATGTTAATTGTCATATCAAGCACATCGGCAATAGATTTTCCCTTGTAGCGCACCTCCAAAGTCTCCCTGTTATAACGCTTTCCATGACACACCTCGCAAGGTACCATTACATCGGGCAAAAAATTCATCTCCAACGTCTTATAACCATTACCGCTACAAGCATCGCAACGGCCACCCGACACATTGAACGAGAAACGCCCTGCCTTATAGCCACGTATTTTAGCCTCGGGCAACTCCACAAACAAATTTCTAATATCGGAGAACACACCCGTATATGTAGCCGGGTTCGAGCGAGGAGTACGCCCCAAAGGCGACTGGTCCACATCGACAATCTTATCAATATACTCGATACCCTCCACCCTGTCATAAGGCAACGGCTCGCGCAAAGCCCTGTAAAAATGTTTTGCAAGAATAGGTTGCAAAGTATCGTTTATAAGCGAGGACTTGCCACCACCCGACACACCCGTTACACACACAAGCTTGCCGAGAGGAATCTCCACGTCCACATTTTTAAGATTATTACCACGCGCACCAAATATTTTTATGCTTTTGCCATTACCCTCACGTCTTTTCCCGGGCACCTCAATACGCTCCTTGCCGTTCAAGAAACGAGCAGTCATAGTATCACCCTTCAACATCTCGGCCGGAGTACCGGCAAAAACCACCTCACCACCTTTACGTCCTGCCTTGGGACCAAGGTCAATCACATAGTCGGCCGAAAGCATAATATCGCGGTCGTGCTCAACCACAATAACCGTGTTACCGCTGTCACGCAACGATTTAAGCGAATTTATCAGCCTGTCATTATCACGACTATGCAGACCGATACTCGGCTCATCGAGAATATACAAGACATTAACCAATTGAGCACCCACCTGCGTAGCAAGCCTTATGCGTTGCCCTTCGCCACCCGACAAAGTAGCCGAAGAGCGATTGAGCGAGAGATAGCCAAGCCCCACATCGAGCAAGAAACCTATGCGCGACTGAATCTCCTTTACAATCTCTGTGGCGATAGCACGTTGTTTGTCGGCAAGAGCACCATCAAGCCCCTTTAACCACTCGTGCAACACCGACAAGTCCATTGAAGCCAGCTCATAAATATTCTTGCCATTAAGCCTATAATGCAAAGCCTCGGCATTTAACCTCGCACCCCCACATTCAGGACACGTCTGCATAACAGAAAACTGCTCGGCCCAACGTAACTCCTTGGCCGAGGTACTCGAATCCTTTTGTTGCTGTATATACTTCACAAGACCATCATAAGTGGAGATACTATCCATAAACATCTCCGACGAACTGTTAAGCTTTAAAGGCACAGGCGAACCATAAAGTATCTCATCTATCGCCTCTTCGGGCAACTCCGAGACAGGCGTTTTGAGGTCGGCATCGTAACGTTGCAACACAGCCTCAATCTGTTGAAAGATAGACGAACGGCGATACTTACCCAGAGGAGCAAGTGCCCCTTCGTAGACCGAAAGAGAGCGGTCGGGCACCACCTTATCGACATCGACAAGGCTCACCTGCCCAAGCCCCTTGCACTTTGGACAAAATCCCTGAGGCGAGTTAAACGAGAAATTATGAGGGTCGGGCTCTTTATACGACAAACCCGTGACAGGGCACATAAGCCTTTTACTATAATGCCTTATTTCGCCCGATTCAAGTTCCATTATCATCACAAGGCCATCGCCCTGAGCCATCGCCGTGGAAAGACTTGTTTTGAGCCTTTGCACATCGGCAACATCAACCAGCAATTTATCAACAACCACCTCAATATCATGGTTCTTGTAACGCTCGAGCATCATTCCGCGCGACATCTCGCACAACTCACCATCAACACGCACGTTAAGATACCCCTTACGCATCATCTGCTCAAAGAGCTCCTTATAATGCCCCTTTCTACCTTTGACCAGCGGAGCCAGCATATATATACGCTTACCCGCATACCTTTCGAGCAACAAGCCGAGAACCTGCTCCTCGGTATATTTCACCATCTTCTCACCCGAGAGATAAGAATAAGCATCGGCGGCACGCGAAAACAACAACCTCAAATAATCATAAATCTCGGTTGTAGTACCCACGGTAGAACGCGGATTCTTGTTTGTAGTCTTCTGCTCTATCGATATCACCGGACTAAGCCCCGTAATCTTATCAACATCGGGACGCTCCATGCCTCCAAGGAAATTACGCGCATAGGTTGAAAAAGTCTCCAAATAACGCCTTTGTCCCTCGGCAAAAATAGTATCGAAAGCAAGCGAAGACTTGCCCGAACCCGACAAGCCGGTTATAACCGTCAGTGAGTTATGCGGAATCTCAACATCAATATTTTTCAGATTATGAACTCTCGCACCAAAAACCTCTATTTTCCCTTTCTCCTCTTCCACAGCCACTTAATTATGGGTTTGACACCTCCTCGGTAAATCCTCTCAACACATTCACATCTTTACGGAACTCATATTCTATCCCATCGGCACCACGAGCATTGACAACAACAAAATAGACACCATCTTTAACAGGCTTTCCATTATAGGTGCCGTCCCAGCCACATGTCTCGCAGTCAATTTCATCTATGCCCCACGAATAGAGCTGTTGCCCCCAACGATTATATATAGATGCGCTGAATGCCACTATCGACTTTACATTATACACGTTGAAATAATCGTTTATACCATCACCATTTGGAGAAAAAGCATTCGGGACCTCAATTTTCGATTCAGCAATAATTATTCTGAAAGGTTCAAAATCGGCCGAACCAAACTCCCAAACAATCTCGGGGTTCGAAAGGCTTGTATACACAATCTTAGGCTGAACAATTACAGTACCGCTCTCCTTAAAATCATATTCAATATCAACATCATAACGAGTAAGGAACGGGAAAGGCTCCCCCTCCCTTATAAAATCCCAACTACAAACCATGGAATAACCCGAAACCTCTTCGGCCCTTGCAAAAAATTTAACATTCAAAGGAGCCTCCCCCGAATACTCATCGCCAAAAGAGAGCTCTGTGATATTACCCTCGGCATCGGTTATCACAGCCACGGGAGAGGGAGCATCAATCGCCTGTTGAGCCTTCGCCCCCATGGTTAATATAAAAAGCGCAACCAACACAGTTGCCACATATTTCAGTCTCATAATATCTATAAATTTCGAACCAAGCAAAATTGTCATAAACCATCGCGCACAACAAATATATGCAACAAGCGGGCGGTAACACAAAGCTACTTTAACATGTATCACACGGCATGCAACATATATTCGCGATTAATCGCAAATATACATCAAAAAATTAAGATACATAAACCCCCACCCTCATTTAACTATAATTATACGAAACAAAAGTATCACAAGCCACAATATTTACACTCATAACTTTATAATTTAATTAATAAGTTGTATCTTCGCAAGGAAATATTAACAACACAACTATCAAGATGAAAGTACGCAGATATCTATTTATCATATTGTTCTTCATACAAGCAATCGGCGTTGCCTTTTCTCAAAACAACAACTACTTCACCCACACAGTAAGTAAAGGACAAACCCTATACTCAATCTCACGCATGTATCAAAAAGAGATACAAGCAATAGTAGAGCTGAACCCCGGTTGCGACAAAAAATTATCAATAGGCCAAGTACTTCGCATACCGCAGAAACCGGTAGAAAAGGTAGGCAACGCACAACAAGCAGGCACCAACGAAAGAGGCGACAACAAGCCCCACTACCACACCATCAAAGCCGGAGAAACGCTTTACAGGTTAGGAAAAATGTACAACGTAACCCCGTTGGAAATATGCCATGCCAACCCCGGGCTATCGATAAATAACTTCCGCACAGGAGAAGTTATACTCATACCCACCGGCAACGCCAAAGCAAGCGACACCGCCAAAGCAACCCCCGCAGAAAAAAAAGATACCATACCCGCAATACGCACCACACACAAGGTAGGCCGTGGCGAAAAGTACGACGAGATAGCCGATAAATATGGCATAACAACCGAAGAACTCATAAAAGCCAACCCCGGCGAAGCAAACAACAAAAAACCCAAGAGAAAAACAATTCTCAACATACCCTACCCCACAAAAAAAGTTGTAGCCAAGCAAGGGCAAGAACCCGTTATCGAAGATATCAGCAACAAAGACATATTCAAAGAGATAAAGGAACAGATGAAATCTCTGCTCCCCACAAAAAAAGAGACAGGTTCCCAAATAGCCTTGATACTCCCCTTCCAGCTCAACAAATACATACCCGACGAGCAAACACGCATGATAGAGTACTACGAAGGCTTCCTTTTGGCTGTAAACAAACTAAAAGACGAAGGATACTCATTCGACATACACACCTACGACTCGGGCGGAGAGAAAGAGAGCCTCGAAGGCCTCGTATCAAGTGGCAAGCTCGACAACATGGACCTCATAATAGGAGCATTATACCCCGAGCACAACAAACAACTTGCACGTTATGCCAAAGAGAAAAACATACCCTTGGTACTCCCCTTCACATCAAAGGAGGACGAGATATTCCGCAACCCCATGGTCTATGTAGTAAACACCATGCAGTCGTACTTCTTCTCCGAGGTTATCGACCACTTTGCACAGAAATTTCCCAACGCAAATGTAATTTTTGTTGAAGACACCATAAAGAACAACAAAAAAGAGTTCATCACAGCCATGAAAGAGGGGCTTGGCCAAAAGAAAATCCCCTACACCACCATACAGATGGAGCGGTTAAAAAACACAGCCGAGCAACTCACCGAAGAGACCTTCACCGGTGCCGACTACATAAACCCCGAGCGCGAGAACATATTCATACCCATGTCATCGAGTGCAAAAACACTCTCTCGCATGCTCCCCTCTATAATAATAATGAACAACGACACCATACACACGCCACAAGTAAAACTATTCGGCTACCCCGAATGGCAAATATACGGCAAAGAGATGTTTGCACAATTTTACGCAGCCGACACCTACTTCTACGCATCGTTTTTCAGCCACTACACCCAGCCCGAGGTCACAGAGTTTCAAAAGAACTTTGTACACTGGTACAACAAAGACCTGCAAAACATCTACCCCAGCTATGGAATGTTGGGCTACGACACAGGCTACACCTTCCTGCTCGCAATAAGCCGATACGGAAAAGAGATGCCCAACAAGATAAACAGCACAAACGTCACCCCCATACAAACCGGCTTTAAGTTCGAAAGAGTAAACAACTGGGGAGGCATGGTAAACAAAAAGATATACTTCATACACTATTCACCCGAGTATAAAATAGAAAAAATAGACTTCGACAAATGAGATACATAACAACAATAATTCTTGCATTAGTCATAACAGCCGTACATGCACAGATAGAACAACCCCGACGCATATTAGAGGTAGGAGTATCGGGTGGCATGAACATGAGCAAGATGGACCTTCAGCCACAGGTGCGCCAAACAATGCTTAAAGGCCTAAACGGAGGCTTTAACATACGCTACACAAGCGAAAAATATTTCAGCATGATATGCGCCGCACAATTAGAGCTCAACTTCTCGCAACGCGGTTGGGAAGAGGAGTTCGACAACAACCTCCCCTACACCTACAACCGCACGCTCAACTACATAGAGATGCCTTTCATGGCCCACCTCTCATGGGGCAAAGAGCCCCACGGGTTTCAATTTTTCATAAACCTCGGCCCGCAGGTGAGCTACCTCATAGGCGACAGCGAAGAGTATGGTGGCGGTATAGACCCCGCAACACGTCCCGAATCGATACGCCCCATCTACGGCAAAGAGATTGACAAGAAATTCGAATACGGAATAACAGGAGGTGCCGGAATAGAATACAAAACCAAGCATGGCAATTTCTTTATCGAAGGCCGATACTACTATGGACTTAGCGACATATTCAACAACTCCAAAGTAGACGACTTCGGCCGTTCGGCCAACCAAACAATAGGTATCAAGGCCGGATATTCAATAAGAATACTTTAAAACAAGAAAAACCCCACACAAAAAAAAGCAGGCTCGCGAGCCTGCTTTTTTTTGTGTGTGAGCGACAATAATTACCTGTTCTTGTACATATCGTCGTAATACTTCTCATACTCACCGCTTGTGATATTATCCATCCACTCTTGATTATCGAGATACCACTGCACCGTCTTTTCAATACCCTCCTCAAACTGTAACGAGGGTTCCCACCCAAGCTCCTTCTGCAATTTGGTAGAATCTATCGCATAACGCATGTCGTGGCCAGCGCGGTCAGTCACATAAGTAATAAGGTCCAAAGAGTGTCCCTCGGGGTTACCAAGCATGCGGTCCACCGTTTTTATTATCACTTTTATAATATCGATATTCTTCCACTCGTTGAAACCTCCGATGTTATATGTTTCGGCAATTTTACCCTCATGGAAAATTACATCTATTGCACGAGCATGGTCTACCACATACAACCAATCGCGCACATTCTCACCCTTGCCATACACGGGCAGAGGCTTGCGCTGACGAATGTTGTTTATGAAAAGCGGTATCAGTTTTTCAGGAAACTGATAAGGACCATAGTTGTTAGAGCAGTTAGTCACGATTGTGGGCAAGCCATAAGTGTCGTGGAAAGCACGCACAAAATGGTCGCTGCTCGCCTTTGATGCCGAGTAGGGGCTATGGGGATTATACTTTGTAGTCTCGTAGAAAAAGTCGGTACCATAGGCAAGATGATGTTCGCCCGACGATGCTGTTGTTGTAAAAGGAGGCTCTACACCTTCGGGACGATTAAGCTCCAACGCTCCATAAACCTCGTCGGTAGAGATGTGATAGAAACGCTTGCCCTCATACTTCTCGGGTAGCGATTCCCAATAAAGTTTTGCAGCCTGCAAGAGCGATAGTGTACCCATCACATTTGTTCGTGCAAAGGTAAAGGGGTCCTTTATCGAGCGGTCTACATGGCTCTCTGCGGCAAGGTGAATAACCCCATCGACATTATTATCGACCATAAGTTTATACATCGCATCAAAATCGCAAATATCACCTTTGAAGAACGTGTAATTAGGCCTATCCTCAATATCCTTTAAGTTGGCAAGGTTGCCTGCGTATGTCAATTTATCGACATTAATAATATGATAATCGGGATATTTATTCACAAACAGTCGCACCACGTGCGAGCCTATGAAACCGGCACCGCCGGTTATAATTATACTACGTTTCATCATTATTTCTGTTTTAATCGTTTAATACAATAAAGCATAGAATCGCGCCAGTGCGGTATCTCCACGCCGAAGGTTGTTTTAATCTTAGTCTTGTCGAGAACCGAGAACGAGGGGCGCTTCACGGGTGAGGGAAACTCGCTACTATGGCACGGATTTATTTTGCACCCGTTGTGCCCGGCCGCGATAGCAATCTCGGTTGCAAAATCGTACCACGAGCACACACCTTCATTCGAAAAGTGATATATACCTTCGTTTCCAGCATATACACCTGCCTCAATTATAGAAAATATGGCAAGCGCAAGGTCGCCGGCATAGGTAGGTGTTCCCACCTGGTCGAACACAACATTCAACTCCTTGCGTTCGGCAGTGAGGCGCAACATCGTTTTAAGGAAATTATTGCCAAATTCCGAGTATAGCCATGCCGTACGTATTATAATTGCTTTGCAACCAACAGCCGCGATAGCCTGCTCGCCCATCAACTTTGTGCGACCATAAACCCCCAATGGGTTCAAAGGCATATCCTCGGAACGAGGCGTGTTACCCTCATCGCCAAAAACATAATCGGTCGAAACATGGAAAAGCGTACCGCCAACATTTTTTACCGCCTTTGCAAGGTTCTCCACAGCGGTGGCATTTATGAGCTCGGCCACAGCCTCATCACTCTCAGCCTTATCTACGTTGGTATATGCCGCGCAGTTTACAATAATATCCACCGAGTTATCCTTTACAAAGTTCTCGACAGCTACCGCATCGGTAATGTCGAGCTCGGCCACGTCGGTATATATATAAGTATTAGGCGACACCTCGCCCAAACGGCGCATCTCGCAACCAAGCTGACCGTTTGCGCCTGTTATCAGAACACGTTTACTCTGCATAATAATCTGTATTATAATCGAAGAGGAAATCAGCCTCAGCAATACTCTTGTTTAGTTTATCCTTCTCCGATAGAATAATTTTATCTATATCAATCTTCCAATCTATGCCCAGCGTTTCGTCGTTCCAGGCAACAGCACCTTCGCTCTCTTTGTTGTAGAAGTTATCACATTTATACTGGAACACTGCCTCGTCGCTCAACACAGCGAAACCGTGCGCGAAACCACGGGGCACAAAGAACTGACGATGATTCTGCTCTGTTAGTTCAACTGCTACATATTTGCCAAAGGTGGGCGACCCTTTACGAATATCCACGGCCACATCGAGCACAGCACCTTTTATGCAACGTACAAGCTTGCTCTGGCAATGTGGTGGCTTTTGAAAGTGCAAACCGCGCAGTACACCATAGGACGATTTAGATTGATTGTCCTGCACAAACACCGTTTTACACACCTTCTCCTCGAACTCTCTTTGCGAGAACGACTCATAGAAATAACCTCTCTCGTCGTTAAAGATGCGTGGTTCAATAATAACCACCCCCTCTATCTCTGTTTTAATAACCTCCATCTCAATAAATATTTGCTCCGGAACGCTCAACCTCCTTTATTATTTTCAACAAATACTGCCCATACTGGTTTTTTATCATGGGCTGTGCCACCTCGCGCAGTTTATCGGCACTTATCCACCCTTTGCGGAAGGCGATACCTTCGAGGCAGGCAATCTTCAAGCCCTGACGCTTTTCGATAACCTCTACAAAAATAGATGCTTCGGCAAGCGAGTCGTGTGTACCTGTGTCGAGCCATGCAAAACCACGTTGCAAGGTCTGCACCTTCAACTCCCCGTCGGCAAGAAAACGCTGGTTCACGGTTGTTATCTCCAACTCCCCGCGTGCCGAAGGCTTGATGTTCTTCGCAACCTCGACAACCTTATTGGGATAAAAATAGAGACCGACAACAGCATAGTTCGATTTTGGACACGCAGGTTTCTCCTCTATCGACAAGCAGTTACCCTCCTTGTCAAACTCTGCAACACCATAGCGTTCGGGGTCGTCTACCCAATAGCCAAAAACGGTGGCTTTGTTATCCTGCTCGGCCGAGCGCAAAGCCTCTTTCAACATGCTCGAAAAACCGGTACCATGGAAAATATTATCTCCAAGCACCAAGCACACAGAGTCGTTGCCTATAAACTCCTCACCAATAATAAAAGCCTGCGCAAGACCATCGGGAGAAGGTTGCTCGGCATATTCAAAGCGCACACCATAGTCGCTGCCATCGCCAAGCAAACGTTTAAAGCCCGGCAAATCCTGAGGCGTGGATATTATAAGTATTTCTCTTATTCCGGCAAGCATAAGTACCGAAATAGGGTAATAAATCATCGGTTTGTCATAGATAGGGAGCAACTGCTTGCTCACACCTTTGGTTATGGGATACAAACGTGTTCCCGAACCACCTGCCAATACAATTCCTTTCATAATTTTTACTCTTTGGCCCGCAAGGGCATTAACACGATGGAGCAACCACTCCAAACAGTGATGGTACAAGGTATCACCCTTGTACCACCCGGATTTTAAGAATCCTATTCTTTTATAAGTTCAAACTCGGCACCCGAACCAAAGTCCTGACCATTCTGTGAGCTCAAACCATTAAAACGTACATAACGCGCCTTTACAGGTTTATCGAAGATAACAACCTGCTGTTTGGAATTATTCTCAAAAGTACCCTTCACAACAGGCTCGCTCCACTTTTGGCGATCGTTGCTTATCTGAATCGAATAATCCTTTATGTTACCGTTGTTACCACCGTCCTGACGAGGCAGATACTTGAAGCCCTTTATCATAACCTCCTCGTTTGCATCAAAATCGATGTAGTGAGGATAAATAGCAACTGTTACCGAGTACATAGTGTGCCAAACAGTCGAGGGATCGCCGTCGAGCATCTTGGCAGCCTCGTTGCCTGTCTCTTGGCTCGAGCAGAAAGCAACAGTAACGGGGATAGATGTAACAGGAGCATAGCTGTAAGTTGCGCTGAGCTTAGGAGTCGACTTCTCCCATACAACAATTTCTCCACCAGTGTTCATGTTCACAGGCTCGGTATATTTTGTAGCCTTGCCACGCTTTCCTATTTTATAATAAATCTCGGCATTCTCTTTGTTACAGCTCATAGTAACCACACCGCGAAGGTCGCGCTTCAACATCACAGGCACAGCACCCGAAGAGAGCACGTCAGCCTTTGTTGCAAAGCAGTCACCTGCTACAACGGGGCGCATTATGAATGCAACAGAGTTCTCGCCTGCTCTTGCACGGTCGGGGTCGAGCGGACCACCCTGACCACAGCTGTTACCACCAAGACCTGTAACCTTCTTGTCGAGAGAGAGCCATGTGCCCGATGATGCAGGCAACTGATAGGGGTGAGCAGCCTCTGTAAGTTCAACATCGTTCCAGGGAAGAGCCGAAGCCGACAAGCCCTCGGTCGATACAAACATCACACCATTACCTGCATCGTTTGTAAGAGCGGCCCAGCGAATATCCTCGCGGTTCGCCATATCCTGAGGTTTGGGGAAGTGTACAAACTGCTCGGCAACAGTGCTCTTGTACAACTCAACGAAAGCGGCAGTGCAACGGTCGTTGTAGTTGTTCCAAGGACCACGACCATAATAGGTATAGTTTTTAAACTCGGCAGGCAACTGCATCTGATAACCTATGCGGGCAAGGTCTATATTCTTGCTACCTGTTATTGCGCTGTTAAGTTCGATAGAACCATCGGGATAAACAGTATAAATTCTGTTAGAGATAAAGTGGAAGTCATTCTCGCCCAAATCGCGTGCATCGTCGGTAATTTTGAAATTGTTATCATCGAGTTTCACACGACGACCCGAATGAGGAGCCTGTGAACGAACAGTATACTGCAAAACCACGCTACCATCTTTGTTCACAGTAGAAACAACCGACATAACACTATCCTGCAAGTTATACAAGCCGTTTGCATACCAGTTGTTCCAAGCCCAGTTGTCATTATCCACAGGAGCACGATAAGTGTTAAGTTTCATGCTGTTACCGGGAGCAAACACCTCGGTACCATTATACACAACATTATAAAGCACACCTTTGCTATCGTCAAACACAATTGTAAACGCGCCATCGGCACCGGTAAGAGTTCTAAGAGCATTCTCCTTGCTTGTAGAAACAGCAACCTTTCCGCCCTTAGCAACATCGGCAATAAAGACACTCTTCACAGCCCCCTTCAAAGGCAACTGTTCGTCCATCTGCACATAACCCTTCTTAGCCCAGGGCATATCTTTCTTCAAGAGAAGCTGTACCTTTATAAAATACTCCTTATCGGCAGCAAGTTCCTTGTTAAAATCAACCTTAAAGCTCTTCTTTGCACGAGGAGCAATAGCCTGGTCGGGCACGAAACGAGCGTCAATCTCCTTACCATTCTCCCACAAAGATACACGAATATCCATGTCGCTCAGAGACTCAAAGTAACGCTTGTTGAACATCTCAATCTCACCCTTATCGTTCATTGTGATACCAACATTCTGGTACACCTTCTTCACCTCCCAATACTGAGGTTTCGGAGTGTGATTGGGGAACACAATACCGTTCATACAGAAAGTATGGTCGTTGGGACGGTCGCCAAAGTCGCCACCATAACCCATATATTTGTTACCTGTTTTGGGATCAACATTCCAGAAAGCCTGGTCAGCCCAGTCCCAGATGGCACCACCCATAAAGAAGTTGGTGCTCTCCATAGCGTCCCAGTAATCTTTGAGGTTACCAACAGCATTACCCATAGAGTGAGCATACTCCGAAATGTGGAAAGGATATTTTATAGGAGCCTTACCTGTTACAGCATACTGTGTCCAACCGATAGAGGGATACTGGTTCGAGCCCATATCCACAATATTATTGTTACGCTCATACTGCACGGGGCGCGAAGCATCGAAAGCCTTCAAAGCCTTGTAAGCCTTCACAAAGTTCTCACCGGGGCCGGCTTCGTTACCAAGCGACCATATAACCACCGAAGGACGGTTCATAGTAGCATATGCCATCTCCATAACACGTGCGATGTGTGCATCGGTAAACTCGGGAACGTGCGACAACGAAGCATCGCCATAATAATATTGGTGACTCTCGATGTTAGCCTCGTCCTCCAAGTAAATACCATACTTGTCGCACAGGTAATACCAATAAGGATCATCGGGATAGTGCGAGTTACGAACATGGTTGATGTTACCTTTAAGCATAAGCATAACCTCATCGAACATCTGCTCGCGTGTAATAGCATGACCACGGTCGAGGTTGCTTTCGTGACGATTAACACCCTTCATCTTGATGGGCTTACCATTCAGGTAGTAGTAGCGACCTGCCAAACCAAACTCATCGTCCTCGGCCTTTGTGTCGCGAATCTCAACCTCGCGGAAACCGATGTGAGTTGAAGCTGTCTCCACCACTCTGCCCTTCTTGTCGATAAGTTGTACCAAAAGAGTATAGCGATTAGGCTGTTCGGCGCTCCACTTTGCAGGGTTCTCCACGGGAAGCTCAATATTGGTTGTAACGGTCTTTCCGCTCAAAACCTGCTCAACAGCACCTGTAACAGTTGCACCCTCAACCACCTCGTTAGCATCGTCAAAGAGTTCATTCTTGTAGAGCTGAGCCTTTACCGAATAACCCTTAACCTTCTTCTTACCGAGGTTACGCACGTCGATGGCAATCTTTGCGACAGCATCTTTGTACTCCTCGTCGAGATCGGTTACAACACGGAAGTCACGAATCTCCACAGGGTTGGTCGATGTAAGCGACACTGTGCGGAAGATACCGGGCAAGCGGAACATATCCTGAGACTCCAAGAACGATGCATCGCTGCTGCGGTACACCTCAACAGCAACAACGTTCTCACCCTCAACAAGATAATCGGTAATATTAAATGCGGCCAAGTTACGAGAGTTCTTCGAGAAACCTACATATCGGCCGTTTATCCACAAGTAGAAGAAAGAATCCACACCATCGAAGTTCAAATAAACCTCACGGCCTTCCCAATTTTCGGGAACGGTAAATGTACGACGGTAAGAACCCACCTCGTTACGATGTTTATAGGTTGTGTGATGAGGAGCAGGCTCACGCATTACACCACCCTTCCAGTCACCTACGGCTACCGAGTGCTTAAAGATAACAGGTTGGTTCACATAAATAGGAGTACCATACTTTTGGCTACCATCTTCCTGCAAGCCATACACATTCCAGTTCATAGGAACCTCAACCTTGTCCCAACCGCTCACATCGTAATCGGTCTTGTAAAAATCAATAGGACGCTCCGAAGGGTTAGGCACCCAATTAAAACTCCATGTGCCATCGAGCGACATGTAATAAGCACTTGCCTCAGGAAGCACCTTGCGAGCACTCTCCTCGTCAGCAAAAGTAAAGAACCACCCCTTGGGTTGTTCCTTGTTCAGGGCAAGCTTAGTAGGACTCTCCCACTCATTCCCGGCAGGTGCAGCCTGGTTACCATAGCTGAAACCGTTGAGATTTTGCCCCACAGCAATTGCCGACATCGCAAAAGCGGCAAAAATTGCAGAAACGATTCTTTTTTTCATAATTTTTGAAGTTAATGATAAAGTTTTCCAAAATGATTGTACAGCCTTCGCCACACAAAACGTTGCTAAATTACATTAAATTTAGCTGAAAAAAAAAATAAATATAATAAAATAATCAAAAGAGACCAAAGTTTGACAACATGGCTCTTCCCAAGCAAAGAGACAAGCAAGCACCACAGGGACATGCGCGAAGCACCATAATTAATAAATATTCTTTACAAACAGGCGCAAACAACCCCATGCTAAACATTTTGCATTGCACAAAAAAAATAAAGACCACAACCGTGGCCTTTATTCAAGCATCAAATATTGATAACTAATTAGTTCTTAGAAGCTTCCAAAGATGCAACGCGGAACGCCTTCAACAACTTCTCGATCTCAACCGATGTTTTGCGAGCACGTGTACCGGCAGGTTTATTACCCTTCTCAACCTGCGCATTAGCATCTACTACGAAAGCGTCATAAGCCTCCTGAATTTTTTCAATAAGTTCTTTCATAAATATTCTATTATTAAGGTTAATGATGCACAAAGATAACAAAAAACATTATATCCAAGCATTCTTACGCTTTTTTTTGCACCATTTTTCAAAAAAAGTTTCGTTTTACAAGTAACAAAACACCACCCGAAAGCGAATTGCATCATTTTCACCATAATAAGCAAATAAAAAGAGCCATAACACACCACACACCTTATTATATATAAACCAACCCTTTACACACCGAAGCAACAAAAGGCACACGCACCCACCACCACCCACATAAAAAACGCAAGCGATTATGGTAATTTATATTTACAAATACAACAAAAAGCAACGCACCACACAAAACAAGGAGGCACGCCACCAAAAAGAGGGGAGAAAGATAAAAAACATACTATAAATTTAATTTAATATAAAAAAAATATTATATTTGCAGAAATATACATTTTAAAGACAAAGAAAAACCGAGCACAATACCATGCAACAATCAACAAAACAAAAACAGCCCAATCGCAAAGAAGCCACCCAAACAATAAACATCAACGACATTTTATTCGCCTGTTTATCCCACTGGTACTGGTTCTTAATTTCATTGATAATCGCGCTAAGCATCGCATTCTACAAAATAGCCACAACCCAACCCACGTACACGCGATACTGCGAAGTACTCATAAAGTCGAAAGACAACATCACCACCATAGACGAACAGATGGCAAACATGGCAAACATGGGCATGCGTAACGCCACAAATGCATACAACGAAATATACACATTCAGGTCAAAAGAGGTCATGACCGAAGTTGCCAAAGAGCTGAACCTAAAAACACAATACACCACACAAGGCACCTTTCACCCCCACGTGCTATATGGAGAAACTTTGCCCGCCACAGTAGAGCTATGCGACATCGACGAAGAGAGCATAGCGTCTCTAACCATGGACATCACACCCGAAGGTTCATTCACCCTCTACAACTTCAAGAATAACAGCGGAGAGCCGGACCCCACCCCCATTAAAGGCGAGCTGACCGACGATATAGCACTGGCCGAAACCCCGCTTGGCAAAATCCTCATACGCAAAAACAAGAACAGCCTAAAAACAAAAGAGATAACAATAAACATCAACCATATAGGCTTGCAAAACGCAACAGCAATTTTAAGTAGCAGTCTGTCGTTCAACATAAAAGACTCAGAAAGCGGAATAATAACAATATCGGCATACAACAAATCAATAGAACAAGCCGACGACATACTACATACCCTCATAGACGTATACAGCAAACACTGGATAAAAGACAAGAATATTGCCGCCGAAGGCACACTCAGTTTCATAGACAGGCGACTCGAAAGCATCAGCTACGAACTCAGCGAGGTCGATAACAACATATCGTCATACAAAAGTCGCAACCTCCTGCCCGACGTAGCCTCAACCGCGACGATGCACATGAACAAGAACCGCGACAACATCAACCAGTTGCAAAAACTCAAAAACGACCTGGCCAACACCAAGGATATATTACGCAACCTGCAAGCAAGCTCCTCGAACGAAGAGCTCCCGCTCGCCGCCAGCTTCGGCAACGCAACACTCAACAACCAAATTGTAGACTACAACAAACGACTCTTAGAACGCAACGAGAATGCACAAAAAGGCGGAGAGAACAACCCCTTGGTAAAAACCATGGACCGCGAGCTCATAGCAAACCGCGAAGCCATCATCGCAGCAACAAAAACAATAATCAAAAAAACAGAGACCGAAATATCCACACTCGAAAAAGAGACACAAAAAACAATAGCCGAAATATCAAAAAACCCCGAACAGACAAAATACCTGGCATCGGCCGAGCGCGAACAGAGCGTAAAAGAGAAACTATACCTGTTTCTGCTCCAAAAGCGCGAAGAGAACCAGCTCTCACGAGCCTTTACCGCCTATAAGACCAGAATAATCACACCGCCCACAGGCAGCGTCACCCCCACCGCCCCGATAAAGAAAAACACAATACTCATGGCATTAGCCATAGGCCTGCTCATACCGGCCAGCTTCTTCACTATAAAAGAGGTGAGCAACACACGCATTCGCGGTCGCAAAGACCTCGAAGAGCTCGACATACCCATCATAGGAGAGATACCACAATTAGCAAGCAAAACCAATCGCACCCCCCTCACAGGTAAACGCCCCACAAACAAAATAGGCATTGTAGTAGAAGAGGGCAACCGCAACATCATAAACGAAGCCTTCCGCGTACTGCGCACCAACATCGAATTTATGACAAAAGAGAAAGGGCAAGTAGTAATAACCTGCACATCATTCAACCCCGGTAGCGGTAAAACCTTCTGCATGATAAACACCGCCATGAGCCTTGCAATAAAAGGCGAAGATGTCATAGTAATCGACGGCGATATGCGCCACGCCTCACTCTCGCAATACGTCTCTTCGCCCTCACAAGGCCTAAGCAACTACCTTGCCGGTGAAATCGACAATATTGAGCAAATAATAATTCCCAACAAAAAATGCTCCAATTTGCACATACTACCGGTTGGAACAATCCCCCCCAACCCCACCGAACTGCTCGAACGTCCCCGTTTCGAACAGCTGATAGAAAAGCTCAAGCACAAATACAAATACATACTCATCGACTGCCCCCCGGTTGAGATGGTAGCCGACACGCACATCATAGAAAAATTTTCCGACCGCACACTCTTCCTCGTGAGAGTAGGAATAATGGAACGTGGCCTCGTACCCGAGATAGAAAACCTCTACATCGAGAACAAATTCAAAAACCTATCCATTATACTTAACGGAGCATCACTAAGTGGCAGTCGCTACGGCTACAAATACAGCTACCGCTACGGCTACCACAGCAGTTACCACTACGGGAATAAGTAAAAACAAAACAGTTCAAAACATGAAAATAGCAGTTGCAGGAACAGGATATGTAGGATTAAGCATCGCCACCCTCCTTGCCGGTCACAACAGCGTTGTGGCAGTTGATATCATGCCCGAAAAAGTAGATATGATAAACAATCGTATCTCACCCATAAAAGACGAATACATAGAACAATACTTCCACGAAAAAGAGCTCAACCTGGTAGCCACCACCGATGCAACATCGGCATACACCGATGCCGACTATGTAATAATAGCCACCCCAACAAATTACGACAGCAACAAAAACTTTTTCGACACCTCGGCCGTAGAGGCCGTGGCCGAGCAAGTAACAACCATAAACCCATCGGCAATAATAATAATAAAAAGCACCATACCCGTAGGCTACACCGAGAGCCTGCGACAAAAGACCGGCAACCGCAACATACTCTTCTCCCCCGAATTTCTGCGCGAGAGCAAAGCACTATACGACAACCTCTACCCCGGTCGCATAATAGTAGGGCACCCGCAAGACGACGAACAGCTCGCCCAAGCAGCCCGCACATTTGCAGGTTTGTTGCAACAAGGCGCATTAAAGCCCGACATCGACACACTCTACATGGGACTCACCGAGGCCGAAGCCGTCAAGCTCTTTGCAAACACCTACCTCGCACTGCGAGTAAGCTTCTTCAACGAGCTCGACACATACGCCGAGATGCGTGGTCTCGACAGCAAACAAATAATCCAAGGCGTAGGGCTCGACCCCCGCATCGGCACCCACTACAACAACCCCTCTTTCGGCTACGGAGGCTACTGCCTGCCCAAAGACACCAAGCAACTCCTCGCCAACTACAAAGATGTCCCCCAAAACCTCATAAAAGCCATAGTCGATAGCAATGTCACCCGCAAAGACTTTATAGCCGACCGCGTACTCTCCATGGCAGGCTATTACGACTACTCACACAGTGGCAGTTACAACGCCGAGCACGAGAAGACCTGCATAATAGGCGTCTACCGCCTCACCATGAAGACCAACAGCGACAACTTCCGCCACTCATCTATACAAGGCATCATGAAACGCATAAAAGCCAAAGGCGCCAAAGTAATAATATACGAGCCCACCCTCCCCGACGGTAGCACCTTCTTCGGCAGCGAAGTAGTAAACAACCTCGCCGAGTTCAAAAAGCAGTCGCAAGCCATCATGGCCAACCGATACGACGACAACCTCGCCGACGTAAAAGAACGCGTATACACCCGCGACATCTTCGGGCGCGATTAAACCAAATTTCAACTAAAAGACAAATAACACAAAACAACAACAATATGAAAACTTCTATTTTAAGAAAAGGCACAACAAACTACCTACTGCCATTCATTCTCATCACATCATGCTTTGCACTATGGGGCTTTGCCAACGACATCACCCACCCCATGGTAAAAGCCTTCTCCAAAATATTCCGCATGAACGTAACACAAGGCACCCTTGTGCAAGTAGCTTTCTATGCAGGATACTTTGTAATGGCGCTCCCCGCCGCCATCTTCATACGAAAATTCTCATACAAAGCAGGCATACTGCTAGGCCTCGCCCTATATGCAATAGGCGCCCTACTCTTTCTCCCGGCAAAGATGACAGGCGAGTACTTCCCCTTCCTCATGGCCTACTTCATACTCACCTGCGGTCTCTCGTTCCTCGAAACAAGCGCCAACCCCTACATACTCTCAATGGGCAGCGAAGAAACCGCTACACAACGCCTCAACCTTGCCCAAGCCTTCAACCCCATAGGCTCACTCATGGGAATGTACATAGCCATGAACTTCATACAAGCCAGGCTCAACCCCATGAGCACAGCCGAGCGCGCCATGCTCGATGACACCCAATTCGAAGCACTCAAACAAGCCGACCTCGACATACTCACCGCCCCCTACCTCGCCATAGGCATAGTCATAGCAATAATCTTCCTCCTCATCTTCTTCACCCGCATGCCCAAAAACGGCGACAAAGACACAAAAATAAACCTCATACCCACCTTCAAACGCCTCGCCGGCATAAGCAACTACCGCGAAGGTGTAATTGCACAATTCTTCTACGTAGGCGCACAAACCATGTGCTGGACCTTCATCATACAATACGGCACACACATCTTCATGCTCCAAGGCATGGAAGAACGCGCAGCCGAGGTTCTGTCACAGCAATACAACATAGTAGCAATGGTAATCTTCTGTTGCAGTCGCTTCATCTGCACCTTCCTCCTACGCTTCATCAAGCCCGGCCTGCTACTCACCATACTTGCAACAGGCGGTTGCCTTCTCACCCTTGGAGTAATCCTGTTCGAGAACATATACGGCCTCTACTGCCTTGTAGCAATCTCGGCATGCATGTCACTCATGTTCCCCACCATCTACGGCATAGCCCTGCGAGGCCTGGGCGAAGATGCCAAGTTCGGTGCAGCCGGCCTCATCATGGCAATCCTCGGCGGTTCGGTACTACCACCACTCCAAGCAACCATGATAGACAAAGGCAACATCTTCGACATGCCCGCCACACACATATCCTTCATACTGCCACTCATATGCTTTGTCGTAATCACCATATACGGCTACCGCACAAACAAACGCTTCAACAAAGCATAACACCTATACACATGTAAAGAAAAAAACAATTAAATACGAAAAATTTTGTTAATAATTAAAAAGGTATATATATATTTGCAGAAAACAACACACAATAAATAGAACAAAAAAATTAAACACTTTATAAAAAGGCCTGAACATAAAACAAAACTTTCCTTTACAAAAAATATGTCATTACAAACAAATGTGAGAAATTCCAAAAAGGAAAAGAATAATTAAACAGGCAAATATAAAACAACACAAAAAAACATTAAAGCAACGATAAACAACCACATAGGGCAAAGTTGCACCCGTGATAATAAAAGAAAAAAGTAAACAAAGAAAAAATATAACCATTATGAAAAAAATAATGCTAGTGTTCGGAACACGCCCCGAAGCCATCAAAATGGCCCCCCTGGTAAAAGAGTTCCAGAAACACCCCGACACGTTCAAAACCATAGTATGCGTAACAGGCCAGCACCGCCAAATGCTCGACCAAGTACTACAATTATTTGACATCACCCCCGATTACGATCTCAACATCATGAAACAGGGGCAGGACCTCTATGACGTAACAGCCCGCGTGCTTGTAGGCATGCGCGACGTACTCAAAGAAGCACAGCCCCATGTAGTACTCGTACACGGCGACACCACCACAAGCACCGCCGCCGCCCTTGCAGCCTTCTACCAACAAATCCCCGTAGGACACGTAGAAGCCGGCCTGCGCACTCACAACATATACAGCCCCTGGCCCGAAGAGATGAACCGCCAGATAACCGGTCGCATCGCAACGTACAACTTTGCCCCCACCCCATTAAGCAAATCCAATTTATTGCGCGAAGCCATAACCGAAGAGAGCATCAGCGTTACAGGCAACACCGTTATCGATGCACTCTACTGGGTTGTAAACAAAATAAAAGAAGACAAAGCACTTAACGAAGAGTTGCAATCACTATTGCTACAAGCAGGCTACGACGTAAACCGCCTCGCCGATGGCAAAAAACTCGTGCTCATCACCGGTCACCGTCGCGAGAACTTCGGCGATGGGTTCATCAACATGTGTACCGCAATACGCGACCTCACACAAAAATACCCCGATGTCGATTTTGTATACCCCATGCACCTCAACCCCAATGTACGCAAGCCCATACACGAAGTATTTGGCGAGGACCTCAGTGGCCTTAACAACATGTTCTTCATCGAGCCCCTCGAATACCTCTCGTTTGTGTACCTCATGGAAAAGAGCAACATAGTACTCACCGACAGCGGTGGCATACAAGAAGAGGCCCCCGGCCTTGGAAAACCCGTGCTTGTTATGCGCGACACCACAGAACGCCCCGAAGCCCTCGAAGCAGGCACAGTGAAACTTGTAGGCACAAACTACAACAAGATAGTCGAAGAGGTATCGCTCCTGCTCGACAACCAAGACCACTACAACACCATGAGCAAAGCAGTGAACCCCTACGGCGACGGTCTTGCATGTGGCAGAATAGTAGAAACCCTAAAATAATAATAGGTGATATATATTAAGAATACAATAACAAACAACAAATAATAAGAACGTATGAAAGCATGTTTCATGGGACTCGGCTACATAGGCCTCCCCACAGCAATTATCGCAGCAAAACACGGAGTAGATGTAGTAGGTGTAGACATCAACCCCAAAGTAGTAGAACTAACCAACCAAGGTAAGCTCCACATCATCGAACCCGGTATGGAAGAGATGTTGCAAGAAGTTATTGCCACAGGCAAATTCAAGGCCTACACAACACCCCAGGAGAGCGACGCCTACTTCATGGTAGTACCCACCCCCTTCAAAGGCGACCACGAGCCCGACGTTTCATACGTTGAAGCAGCCACACGCGCCGTTCTTCCCTTGTTAAAAGAAGGCGACCTCTACGTAATAGAGAGCACCTCACCCATAGGCACCACCGAGATGATGGCAAACATCATCTTCACCGAACGTCCCGAACTCAAAGACAAGATATACATTGCCTACTGCCCCGAGCGCGTGCTCCCCGGCAACGTAATTTATGAACTCGTACACAACGACCGCGTCATTGGCGGCTTGACACCCGAGAGTACCGACAAAGCCATCGAGTTCTACTCACAGTTCGTAAAAGGCGAGCTCCACAAGACCAACAGCCGCACTGCCGAGATGTGCAAGCTCACCGAGAACAGCAGCCGCGACGTGCAGATAGCCTTCGCCAACGAACTATCGCTCATCTGCGACAAGGCAGGCATCAACGTATGGGAACTCATCAACCTTGCCAACAAACACCCACGCGTAAACATTCTTCAGCCCGGTTGCGGTGTAGGCGGACACTGTATTGCCGTTGACCCCTACTTCATTACAGCCGACTACCCTGCCGAGAGCAAGATAATTGCCACAGCCCGCAACATCAACAACTACAAGAGTTTCTGGTGCGCCGAGAAGGTAAAGAGCACAATGCTCGAGTTTGAGTTGAAGAAGGGCTACAAGCCTGT
>JAZQVO010000022.1:0-40056 GCA_045631905.1 Bacteroidaceae bacterium | reverse complement strand
CGAAGATGAAGAGCACACCTCCAATCATTATGAGCAGACGCTGATAGGCGGGCTTTGCGCGGAACTCATAGGGCTGTGGGGGCAGTTTCATCTGCTCCACGTCCATCGACTCGTCTATCATTCCCGTAATCTTGCAATATCCGCCCAGGGGCAGCCAGCCGATACCATACTCGGTGTCGCTGTTCTTGGGCTTCCAGTTGAAGAGCGAGAATTTGTAGTCGAAGAACAGGTAGACCTTCTCCACTCTCACCTTGAATATTCTCGAAAAGATAAAGTGGCCGAACTCGTGTACAAGCACCAAGATGCTCAGTGCCATTATGAACTGTAAAGCTCTTATGAAAAATATTTCCATTCTCTATTTGTTGGTTATGTAAAGTGTTTTGCTCCTATTTGTTGTGCAAATAGTTTTTTGTTGGGTTTCTTAAATCCAGCTTTCTACCATGGCGCGTACTGCCTTGTCGCTTGCCAAATAGTCGTCCAAGGTGGGCTTTTTAATAAAGTCGGCCTCTTGCATGGCGCGTTCTATGAGGCGTGGCATGTCGTTGAAACGTATGCGGTCGGTGAGGAAGGCTGCCACACACACCTCGTTTGCCGCGTTTACAACGCAGGGTATGTTGCCTCCTTGTGCGAGGGCGTTGTAGGCATGGCGCAGGTTGGGGAATTTGTTCATGTCGGGTTTTTCAAATGTGAGCTCTCCCAAGGTGCCAAAGTCGAGGCGTGGGAACGAAGAGGTGAGCCTTGCGGGGTAGGAGAGGGCGTACATTATGGGTAGGCGCATGTCGGGCGTACCGAGCTGGGCCTTCACGGCTCCGTCGGCAAATTGTACCATGGAGTGTATTACCGACTGCGGGTGTACAATAACCTCGATATCTTCGGCCTCTACACCGAAGAGCCACTTGGCTTCCATAACCTCGAAACCTTTGTTCATCATGGAGGCTGAATCGATGGTTATCTTTGCACCCATGCTCCAATTAGGGTGTTTGAGTGCCTGCTCCTTGGTTACATTATCGAGCTGTGCAATATCCCATGTGCGGAACGGGCCTCCCGAGGCTGTGAGTATGAGTTTCTCCACTTTGTTGCCCTGCTCGCCTGCGAGGCATTGAAATATTGCCGAGTGCTCCGAATCGACAGGCAGAATGGCTACATTATGTTTTTTTGCAAGGTCGTTTATGAGCTCTCCTGCAACGACCATGGTCTCTTTGTTGGCAAGGGCTATCTCTTTGCCGGCCTTTATGGCCTCGATGGTGGGGCGGAGGCCCGAAAAGCCTACCATGGCTGTGACCACAACATCGACCTCGGCCTCTTTCACTACATCGCATATGGCCTCGTAGCCGCCACATACTTTAATGGGCAGGTCGGCCAGAGCCTCTTTGAGCATGTTGTATCGTGTGTCGTCGGCTATCACAACCACGCGGGGCATGAATTTGCGAGCCTGCTCTATGAGCTCTTTCACTCTTGTGTTGGCTGTTATTGCATACACTTCGAAACATTCGGGGTGTTCCTCAACTACTTGCAATGTTTGTGTTCCTATGGAACCGGTAGAGCCTAATATTGCAATTTGTCTCTTTTTTGTTGTCTCCATATATTGTATTTTTCAGAATGCTATGTATATGTTGGGGTCGAGGGGCTTGCCTCGGTGCCACAACTCAAAATGCAGGTAGGGCTTGGCTGTCTCTTTTCCCTCTTCGCTCTTTGCGAGCGAGGCTATAACCTCTCCTGCTGTAACATCTTCGCCCACAGCCTTATACAGGTTGTTGCAGTTGCGGTAGACCGATACAAGGTTCTCGCGGTGTTGTATGGCTATTGTGTAGCCGTCGTTGGCTGTGTAGTCGCTCATTACAACGGTGCCGTCGTGTATAGCAAGAACGCTCTCGCCCGGTATCTCTTTTATATCGACACCATAGTGCTTCTCGGCAGGGTTAAAGGGCTTTATGATTGTTCCGCGTGACGGGCGGTAGAGGTTTAGCTCCTGCAACGCTCCTACGCTTGTGGCAAGCGATGTGAGGCTGTGTCTCTCGCGCTCTTCGTATGCGGTGGCGAACTCTTGCTCGAGCTCGCTTGTTACTATCGATATGTTTTCGGTGCTCGGGAGCTGTGGTGCGTTCATGGTGCTGTCGACAGGGGTGTTGCCCTCCATGATGTTTCTGATGTTCGATATGTATCGCTCTTGCTTGTTCACCTCCTCTTTTAGCGAGTCTATTTGAAGGTTGTAGTTCACCAGCATCTCTCGTGTCTTTTCCTTTATGCGTCCGGGGAGGTATTCTCCCACGGGGGTAAATGCCATGATGAGGTATATGACAACTCCTACTAAAAGAAGTGAGAAAAAGAGCGATAGTATAACCCAGATGGGTGATACGTAGAAACCGAGTACGTTTTCCAACTTGTTCTCGTTGTGTATTGTGAGGCGGTATTTCCTTAACAGCCTGCCACGAAATCCGTTCTTCTTCATAGCTCTTTGGGTTTATAGTGAAACAAGCCCTTCGGGGAGATCGAATATAATTTCTCTCTTGTTGTGGTCTATATTGGCAATAAATTCCTCTTGTGCCGGAACGAGTGTCTCTTTGCCCTTGTGCTCAATGACAAAAAGAGTGTTTATGGTGCTGTCGTCGACATCTGTTATCTCGCCTATGGAACCGGCTCTCTTGTCGGTTGCTTTGAACCCTTTGAAGTAGCTCCATGTGTAGTTGTCGGTATCTTCGACCCACTCGCGAGGTATATAAACGTCGCGGTTGGTGAGGAAGCGCACTTGCTCTGCACTCTCCATGCGCTCTATTTTAAGTATCATGGAGTCGTGGTTCTTTGTGCGTATATACTCAAAGAAGAAGGGCACTAATATGCCGTCGATGTCGCAGGCTACAAAGTCGCACTCCTCGCCAAGCTCAAAGTCGTCGCCCTGCAAGCCTATCTCTCCTTTCGTTCCGTGGGGCTTTAGGAATTTACCAAAATGTACAAAATCCTCTTTTCTAAGCATTTTATGAACGTGTTATTTTTGCACCAATATTGTTTAAACGACCTTCGAGGTCCTGATAACCGCGGTCTATTTGTTCTATGTTGTCGATACGGCTCACACCGTCGGCACTCATGGCGGCTATGAGCAGTGCTATACCTGCACGAATATCGGGCGAGCTCATGGAGCGTGGTTTGAGGGTGAAACGGCGGTCGTGTCCTATTACCACGGCGCGGTGGGGGTCGCAAAGGATTATCTGTGCTCCCATGTCTATCAGCTTGTCCACGAAGAATAGTCGGCTCTCGAACATCTTCTGGTGTATGAGCACACTGCCTTTTGCTTGAATGGCTGTTACTAGCATCACGCTCAAAAGGTCGGGGGTGAGGCCGGGCCATGGTGCGTCGCTTATTGTCATTATGGAGCCGTCGATAAACGAGTCTATCTGGTAGTGCTCTTGCTCGGGGATAAATATATCGTCGCCTCTTTGCTCGAAATTAATTCCCAAGCGACGGAAACTTTCGGGTATTATACCCAGGTTTTCGAAAGAGACGTTTTTTATGGTTATTTCGCTCTGTGTCATGGCTGCCATACCTATGAAACTGCCCACCTCAATCATGTCGGGCAGTGCGCGGTGGGTACAGCCGCCAAGCTCGCTCACACCTTCTATGGTTATGAGGTTGCTGGCGATACCCGATATTTTTGCGCCCATCTTGTTGAGCATCTTGCACAGCTGTTGAATGTAGGGCTCGCAAGCGGCGTTGTATATGGTTGTTTTTCCTTCGGCAAGTACTGCTGCCATAACGATATTGGCTGTACCTGTCACCGAGGCCTCGTCGAGCAACATATTGCACCCTTTGAGCTTGTCGGCTTTAAGGGTGTATATTCTTTTCTCGCGGTCGAAGTCGAAGGTGGCTCCGAGGCGTTGCAAGCCTATTATGTGTGTGTCGAGCCTGCGACGGCCTATCTTGTCGCCTCCGGGTTCCGACATCGTGGCTATGCCGAAGCGTGCAAGCAACGGACCGACGAACATTACCGAGCCACGCAAGCGTGCACAGCCGTTTATGTACTCCTCGCTGCCTATGTAGTCGAGGTTTATGTTGTCGGCTTGGAAGGTGAAACAGCCCACACCGTTGCGTGTAACGCTTACGCCCATGTTAATGAGCTGGTTGATGAGGTTGTTTACATCGGCGATGTCGGGTATGTTCTCTATTGTAACCTTCTCGGGGGTGAGAAGCGTTGCGCAAATCTCCTGCAACACCTCGTTCTTTGCTCCTTGCGGTGTTATATCTCCTTTGAGTTTGTGTCCTCCTTCGATAATGAATGATGCCATAGTTGTGTCGTCTGTTTAGTATTTTCTTTTGAAAACTTTTTTCCCCATTTGGCGTTGTTTGCTTTGGCGTTGTGCGTTGTGTTGTCCGCCTCCCTGGTTTATTTTTATATCGCCTTCGGTTATGTCGATTTTTCCCTGTGAGTATATTCTCAGGTCGTCGAAAATCTTTTTATCCTCTACACCGTCTTTGTTCCATGCGATGTAGTTTTTCTTCATCTGTATTGTTATTATCTCGATGAGTTTGTTACGTTCTTCACCCTCTTCGAGTGTGCATGCGTGTGCAATCATCTCTTCGACTATGCGACCATAGTGGCGGAACTTTACCTCGCCTGTCTGGTAAGGGATTCTCTGCGGGGGTTCGTTAAATTTCTCTTTCTTTATTACTTCGACAGGGTAGTCGATGTCGAGCTTGAAGTCGGACATTATTGCAAGGTGGTCCCATAGCTTGCGTTCAAAGTCGGGGAGGTTGCGCAGGTTGGGGAACATGCTTGCCATAATGGAGATTATGGTGCTTGCACATAGTTGCCTCTCTTCGCGGTTCTCTATGGTGAGCGCGTGGTCCACCATCTTTTGTACCGAACGACCATATTCGGGCAGGGGCAATCTCTTCTGTCGGGTATTATATTCCATCATAATGGTTGGGTTTTTAACGGTTTTAAAGTAAATCTTTGGGTTTGGTGGCTACAAAATTTTTAAGATAGAAGGGTTCGAAGTAGGCTATATCCTCGAAACGCTCTTCCCACGCGGCTCGCTCGGCAAGTGGCATCATGTTGCGTGCCAGCGGGTTGCGGTGCTTGTCTACAAAGTGTGCGTTCGGGTGGGTTATAATCTCTTTGCACTTTGGTGCGCCGTTGCCCAGAAAGTAGACGGGGCGGGTGGCAAGAATGTCGGCAAAGCTCTCTGCGGTAATTATCTCGGCCGCGGTGGGCTTAACAATATTTAACGCTCTGTCGTATACCGTGGCATATACCTCGTTGCGACGGGCATCTATCATGGGGCAGAGCAGTGCATCTTCGGGTAACTCGTCGCTGAGCAACATGGGAACACACATTATGGCCGTGGTGGGGAGTGCTATAAGCGGTATGTTGCGCCCGTAACAGACTCCTTTTGCTGTCGATGAGGCTATGCGCAGGCTGGTGTATGAGCCGGGCCCGCAACTAAGAGCCACCGCTGTGAGTGGCATGCTGCGGCTGTCGGCCATGTTTATCGCCTCCTCGACAAAAGGTGCGAGAACCTTTGCGTGTGAGCGTTCCTCCTCGTTTACTCGTTCAAAAAACACTTGACCATCTTCGCTGAGTGCCACCGAGCATATCTCGCTCGATGCTTCTATGTGTAATATTACTGCCATCTATATTCGTTTTTGTGCCTTTTAGGGCTGTTAATGCAAAAGTACTAATTTAAAATTATCAATGCTAATAAATAATATTTTTTAATATAATATTTGTGCCAAATTTAAAAAACGGGGGCTTGTGTTGCTACTTTTTCGAATAAATGGTTACATTTGCAAATAGTAGCTTTTGTAACGATGGTATAAACGGGGGAATATCCCTCGATAAATATAACACAAAATGATATATTCGATGACAGGCTATGGCAAGGCCGTAGCTCTTTATGGTGACAGAAAAATTTGTATAGAGATACGCTCGCTCAACGGCAAGGCTATGGACCTGTCGGTGCGTTTGCCTCAGCAATTTAAGGAGCATGAGATGGAGATACGTTCTTTGGTGACAAGTGTGCTCGAGCGCGGAAAGGTGGATTTTGCTCTTTGGGTTGAACAGAATGAAAAGGCCGATACCCCTTCGATAAACAGCGAGGCCATGCTTGCCTACATGGAGCAGTTTGCCGAGGCATCGAAAGCAACGGGCTTGGAACTGCCTCAGAACATGTTCGAGATTCTTTTGCGCATGCCCGACGTGATAGCCCGCAAGGAGGTGTACGAGGTGAGCGACGAGGAGTGGGCTCTGGCTCTTGGTGCAATAAATGAGGCACTCGACGATATTGTGTCGTTCCGCAAGCAGGAGGGGGAGGCTTTGCAGGCAAAATTCCTCGATAAAATCGGTAATATTTCTTCGTTGCTGTCGGGTGTGGAGCCCTACGAAAAGGAGCGTGTCGAAAAGATTCGTGCTCGCATAAAGGATACTTTGGAGAACCACATCGGTGTCGATTACGACAAGAACCGCTTTGAGCAGGAGCTTATCTTCTACATCGAAAAGCTCGATATAAACGAGGAGAAACAGCGCCTCACCAACCATCTTTCCTACTTTGTGGAGACTATGAACGGGGTGCACGGTCAGGGTAAAAAGCTCGGTTTTATAGCTCAGGAGATGGGGCGCGAAATTAACACTCTTGGTAGCAAGAGCAACCATGCCGAGATGCAGAATATTGTTGTTAAAATGAAGGACGAGCTCGAACAGATAAAAGAGCAGGTTCTTAATGTAATGTAATATGATTATGGAGAAAGGTAAAGTGGTGATTTTTTCGGCACCCTCGGGTTCGGGAAAATCTACATTAGTGCACTATCTTATGGAGCAGAACCCCACGTTCGGGTTCTCGGTGTCGGCAACGAGCCGTCCCCCTCGTGGCGAGGAGAAACATGGTGTCGATTATTTCTTTTTTACTCCCGACGAGTTCCGCGCAAAGATTTTTGCAGGTGAATTTGTTGAGTACGAGGAGGTTTACCCCGGTCGTTTCTACGGCACGTTAAAGTCGCAGGTCGAGGAGCAATTGAAAAGCCAGAATATTCTTTTCGATGTCGATGTCAAAGGGGGTTGCAGTCTTAAAAAATATTATGGTGCACAAGCTCTCTTTATCTTTGTTCAGGCACCTTCGATAGAGGTGTTGCGCGAGCGTCTTGTAGGGCGTGGCGACACGGCTCCCGAGGAGATAGAGAAGCGTTTGGGCAAAGCGGAGTATGAGATGACCTTTTCTAAATATGCCGACAGGGTTATTGTGAACGATAACCTCGACAGGGCCAAAGAGGAGATACTTGCCGTTGTCAATAAGTTTCTTAATGAATAAGGTTCCGACAATAATATTCGGCGGGAGTTTCGACCCTGTTCATGTGGGGCATCTGGCTCTTGCCACCGAGGCCTGTAACCGTGACCTTGCTTCGGAGGTGTGGTTTATGCTCTCGCCACTTAACCCTCACAAGGTCGGGCGCAAAATTACGGCCGAGGATAAGCGTTTGCACATGTTACAGCTTGCCGTCGAGGGTGATGCGCGTTTCAAAGCCTCCGATTTTGAGCTCTCCCTCCCTCGTCCGTCGTACACGGTAAATACACTTATGGCCCTTGAGGAGGCCTTTCCCGAAAGGGAGTTCCTCCTGCTTATAGGTGCCGATAACTGGGAGAAATTCGATAAATGGTACAAGTGGGAAACAATATTGTCGCGTTACAAGATAATTGTCTATCCGCGTGGCGAGATGGAGATGCCCTCTTTGCCCGAAGGGGTTGAGTGGCTCGCTGCCGAGTTGCACGATGTAAGTTCCACCATGGTGCGCAGTGCTGTTGCAGAGGGTGGTGATATAACCGGCATGGTGCCCCCTGCGGTAGCGCAATTTATTCGAGAAAATAATTTATATAGTGAATGATGAGAAGAGTAGCTCTGTTATTGCTTTTTTTAACTGCTTGGTTTCGTGTTGCGGGGCAGGAGATTTGTCTCTATCCCGAACTTAGCGACCCTTTGCAGGCTGTCTTTTGCGATTATGCCACCGACGAGGGCTCCGTGAAATTTATTTCGAGCAAAGACGGGCAATTTATAGGTAATTTTATAAATAACCAAATATATGGTTGGGGTTACTTCCTTGCAAACAACGGTTCGCAAACCATAGGGCAATATCGCAAGGGCAAGCATCTGTTTGGCATAACCCTGACATCGGAGGTTGCGCGTGTCGGTAGCGAGGAGCATTTTGTGGAGTATGACCTTGCGACAGGTTACATCATGCGTGTGCACACCCTCGAGGGCAACCAGCGCCTTTCGGCTCCATATGTTCCCACCAAAGAAGAGCCCGTACCTCTTTATACATTTAAAAGAATAGTATATGCCAACGGCGATGCCTACTATGGCGAGTTGCGCGACGGCCTGCGTCACGGCTACGGAATATATTACTGGGCTAATGGCGATTTTTGGTACGGAAAATATGAAAACGGCTATCGTCAAGGTTACGGAGCACTTTTTAAGGTCGATCGCAGGCTTTTTTCAGGTAAGTGGGTGGGTGACAGCCGGGTAGAATAGTTGTTTCGGCACTGTTTGATACCTTTTATAAAGGTTATTTACATTACACACGCTCTGTGTTGTCGAAGAGTAATATTTGTGCAATATAAATTTTTGTTCACAAAAAAATGTAACTTTTTTGCTTTGTAACTATTTATAGTTATATTTGCAACTGCAACAGGTTTTTAAAAAGAGATTAAATTTATAAACTTTTAAAAATAATATTCTATGAACTTTAAGAAAATTTTTGGTTATGCCCTTGCTGCGGTTATGACACTTTCGGGTGTTACAGCTCAGGCACAGTCTTTGTCTCCTTCAACAAAATGGAGCTGGAACAAGGGTACTATCGTGGTTGAGACACCTGCACGTCCCGAAGGACAGCAACATGTTTTGAATCTTGCAGTTGCCCCCATTCAGACAGTGCGCGTGGCTTTTGTAGGTCTTGGAATGCGCGGTCCCGGTGCCGTTGAGCGTTTCTGCCATATCCCCGGTGTGGAGATTGTGGCTCTTTGCGACTATGAGGCAGCACGTGCCGAGGCTTGTCAGTCTCATTTGAGAAAAGCCGGCCTTGCCCCTGCCGATATTTACAGCGGTGAGAATGGTTATAAAGAACTCTGCGCTCGTCCCGACATCGACCTCGTTTATGTTGCAACCGACTGGGATCACCACTATCCCGTGGCAGAGTGCGCATTGCAGAACGGCAAACACACAGCTATCGAGGTACCTTCGGCAATGAACTTGGAGCAGTGCTGGGGCCTCATCGAGCTTGCCGAGGCAAAGCAACTCCACTGTATGATTTTGGAGAACTGTTGCTACGACTGGTTCGAGCTCGACGCTCTTAACATGGCTCAAGCAGGTGTATTTGGTGAGGTTATCCGTGCACAGGGTGCATATATTCACAACCTCGACGACTTCTGGGGCTACTATTGGAGCAACCCCGCAAACGACCCCGACAAACTCGGCTGGCGTATGAAGTATAACATGGAGAACCGTGGTGACGTTTACGCTACTCACGGCCTTGGCCCCGTTGCTCAGGTGCTCGATATTCACCGTGGCGACCGCTTTACAACACTTGTAGCCATGGATACCGAGTCGTTCCACGGCAAGGAGTATGTTGAGAAAGCAACAGGTAAAGAGTGCAAGGAGTATCGTAATGGCGACCACACAACTACTCTTATGCGTACAGCAGAGGGTAAAGTGGTTGAGATTCAGCACAATGTGATGAACCCCCAGCCCTACAACCGTCTCTATCAGCTTACAGGTACACGTGGCTTCGCCAACAAGTATCCTGTTGAGGGTATTGCAGTTGATGCCGCACAGTTGAAGGCTGCCGGTCACCAGCCCAAAGTAGACAACTTGAACTCACACGGCTTTATGCCCGCAGGTGAGATGCAGGCTCTTCGCGAGAAGTATCGTCACCCCATTATTAAGAAGTACGGCGAGATGGCACAGAAGGTAGGTGGCCACGGAGGTATGGACTTCTTTATGGACGCACGTATGGTCTATTGCTTGCAGAACGGTCTTCCCTTGGATATGGACGTATATGACCTCGCAGAGTGGTGCTGTTTGGCAGAACTTGGAACCATATCAATGGATAACAACTGCGCAGCAGTAGAGTTCCCCGACTTTACACGTGGTTATTGGAACGAGGTTAAGGGATATAAACACGCTTTTGCGGCTCCCGAGGTGGAAAAAGCAACAGAGGCAGCAGCCGAGGCTTATACCGCAGCTCAGAAAGCTGTTGTTGCAAAGAAGAACTTGTGGGGCTTGTATGATGCAGTAAAAACAGCCGAGACACCTGCTGCAAAGGCAAAAGCTCAGAAAGCACTTGACCGTGCTCGCGTAGCAGCCGACAAGCAGATAGCAAAAGACGTTAAGAAGGCTTTGAAGAAGTAATCTTAATTTCAAATAAAAAGAAAAGGAGGTGTCTCGCAGAGAGGCACCTCTTTTGTTTTAACCATAAAGGTGTCAAATTTGTAAAGTTTTGGAAAGAAAAAGAGTGTGTAAATTGCGTAAGAAAAAGCACAACGCTCTTTTTTTGAGAAAAGCTCATTTTTTTTGATAAAATTTATTGCTAAGAAAAAAAATGTATAAATTTGCCACCCTCAAATTAAAAAGAATGGAATTATGATAGCAGTACTTAAAAACGGAGTGACAAAAGCACAGCGTGAAAACCTTATTGTATGGCTAGAATCACAAAAAGTGAGAGTTCATGTATCGGAAGGTGAGATGCAGACTGTTTTGGGTCTTATAGGCGATACAAGTAAAATAGATATAGACCTTCTTTCGGGTTTAGAGATAATAGAGAGCGTAACCCGAATAAGCGAGCCTTTCAAAAGCGCGAACCGTCGTTTCCACCCCGAGGATACCATCGTTGAGGTGGGTTGCGGAGAGAATGCCGTAAAGATTGGTGGCGGCCACTTTGCCATAATGGCCGGTCCTTGTTCGGTTGAGTCGGAGGAGCAGATACTTACCATCGCGCAAGCTGTTAAAGCGTCGGGAGCAAATATCCTTCGTGGTGGTGCTTTCAAGCCTCGCACCTCGCCCTACGATTTTCAAGGTTTGCGTGCCGAGGGCTTGCAACTCCTTTTGAAAGCACGCGAGGCAACAGGTCTGCCCATCGTTACAGAAATTATGAGTGCCGCACATCTCGACCTCTTTGCAGACGTGGATATTATTCAGGTGGGTGCCCGTAACATGCAGAACTTTGAGCTTTTGAAGGAGCTTGGTCGTTCAAAGAAACCTATTTTGCTGAAAAGAGGTCTTTCGGCCACATTGAAAGAGTTGCTCATG
Source organism: Bacteroidaceae bacterium (assembly GCA_045631905.1). Taxonomy (GTDB): domain Bacteria; phylum Bacteroidota; class Bacteroidia; order Bacteroidales; family Bacteroidaceae; genus HGM04593. Next base: position 28,774 of record JAZQVO010000022.1, on the reverse strand, counting down.
AGTGCCGAATATATTATGTCGGAGGGTAACGAGCAGGTTATGCTTTGTGAGCGCGGAATACGCAGTTACGACAACTACACACGCAACGTGCTCGACCTGGCGGCTGTCCCTGTGCTTCACGGTCTCACCCACCTCCCCGTGGTTGTCGATCCCAGCCATGCGACAGGTGTGTCGCGCCTTGTGCGCCCCATGGCTTGTGCTGCTTGCGCGTCGGGTGCCGACGGTCTTATCATAGAGGTGCACAACGACCCTGCACATGCTCTTTGCGACGGTGCACAATCGCTCACCCCTGCACAGTTTGACGAGGTTGCCTCACGTGTTCGTGAAATACGCAGTATAATGCACTAAAAAGCTGAGTTATGAAGGTAGGTGTTGTTGGTTTAGGGCTTATAGGCGGTTCGGCAGCCAAGGCGTACAAGGCGGCAGGGCATGTGGTGTATGGCTACGATGTCGATGCAACGGTACTCGGGTACACTAAACTCGACGGTACTATCGACCGTGAACTCACAGCCTCCACGTTGAAGATGTGCGACCTTGTGATTCTTGCGGCCACCCCCAAGGCTTCGGTAGGTTATCTTGCCACAAATGCAGGGAGTATACCCCCCTCGGCTCTCGTAGTCGATTTTTGCGGTACCAAACGCGCTGTGTGCGAGCAAGGTTTTGCACTTGCCACAGAGCATGGTTTCACGTTTGTGGGCGGTCACCCCATGGCCGGTGTTCAATATTCGGGTTACAAGCACTCGCGTGCCAACATGTTTACAGGAGCATCGTTCATAATGGTGCCCCCTGTGCACGACGATATAAACATGCTCGACAGGGTTAAGCAGTCGTTGTTGCCTCTCGGCTTCAAGAAATTTGTTGTCACCACAGCCGACTTTCACGACCGCATGATAGCTTATACATCGCAAATGTGCCATGTGGTGTCAAACGCCTTCATCAAGAGCCCCTCGGCACAATATCATAAGGGGTACAGCGCCGGCAGTTTCCGAGATTTTACCCGCGTGTCGCGCCTTAACGAGGCTATGTGGACCGAGCTTTTCCTTGAAAACAAAGAGAACCTGCTTGCAGAGCTCAATTTCCTTATATCTTCGTTGAGTGATTATCGCGATGCTATCGCCGGCGACGATTCGGCCAAATTGTGTGCTCTCCTGCGCGAAGGACGCGAGGCAAAAGAAAAGATAGAATAAACGTTTTTTTAAAATGCTATATAAGACTATTCATGTGTCCGCATCGCGGAACTACGACATACATATAGGACGAGGTATACTTTCCTGCATAGGAGAGTATATCCGCCCTTTGGTTGGGGAGTGCCGGCTGGCTGTGCTTACCGACAGTAATGTCGATGCTCTTTACGGTGCCTCTCTTGTGTGGTATCTGCAAAGTGCGGGTTACGACGTGTGCAAGTATGTTGTTCCTGCCGGTGAGGCTTCAAAATGTGCCGATAATCTGCTATCTTTCCTCAATTTCCTTGCAAGCGAACAACTCACGCGCAGCGATGCCCTCATAGCTTTTGGTGGCGGTGTAGTTGGCGACCTTGGCGGTCTTTCGGCTTCGCTTTATCTTCGCGGAATAAAATATATTCAGGTTCCGACAACCTTGCTTGCCGCCGTCGACAGCTCGGTTGGTGGCAAAACCGCTATCGATATACCGGCCGGGAAGAACCTTGTGGGTAGCTTCTACCAGCCCTCGTTGGTCTGTTGCGACACGGGGTTGATGGATACTCTCCCCGCCGATATTTATCGTGACGGTTGTGCCGAGGTTATAAAATATGGCATGATACTCGACAAGGAGTTATACGCTGAGTTGCAGAACCCTCCCTTTGAACGAGAAAAGGTGGTTGCCCGTTGTGTGGAGATTAAACGCGATGTGGTGGAGCAAGACGAGTACGACAACGGGCTTCGCGGTCTGCTTAATTTCGGGCATACGTTCGGCCATGCAATAGAGAAGTTGAGCAAGTTTGCTGTTTCCCATGGCGAGGCTGTGGCAAAGGGCATGCTTATAGCCTCAAAGATTGCGCCTCTATGCGGTTTGTGCGATGTTACAAAGGAGCTATCGCAGTTGTTGGAGCGTTACGGCTTCGACCTCTCATGTGGTTACTCGGCAACAGAGCTTTACGATGCCATGCTCACCGACAAGAAGCGTCGCGGAGCCGACATAACAGTGATACTTCCTCGTTCTGTGGGCGATTGTGCTCTTGTGACACTGCCCGTGGAGGAACTGCATGATTTGTTGAACAAAGTAATTTAATATAATTATGGATATAAGGGTAAACGGAGTATTGCACGGGACGGTTACACCGCCCCCCTCTAAGTCTCAGGCTCACCGTTTGCTCATTTGTGGCGCTCTCGGCTCCTCGCCTTGCGAGCTGATGTGCGCCGGTGTGAACGACGATATTATGGCTACCATGCGTTGCCTGAATGCGATTGGAGCCGATATAAAATACGATGCAGGGGTGTTCACCGTGAACCCTGTGCAGTTAAAAAAGGGCGCAACGCTTGCCTGTGGCGAGAGTGGTTCAACCCTTCGTTTTCTGCTCTCTGTCGCTGCCGCGCTTGGTGCCGACGCAACTTTTGTGGGCGAGGGTAAGTTGCCTCTGCGTCCCATGGGGGCTCTCTGTACGGCTTTGGCCGAGCATGGGGTTGAGTTTGTTCATCATAAGGAGGGGCAGGAGTTGCCTCTTGCCTGCAAAGGCCGGCTTGTGGGAGGGCGTTATATTCTCCCCGGTAATCTCTCGTCGCAATATCTCACAGGCTTGCTTTTTGCTCTTCCCACTCTCCCTGCCGACAGCGAGGTGGAGGTTGTCGGAGGGCTTACAAGTGCTTCGTACATCGATATGACCATCGATGCCATGCGTCTTGCAGGTGTCTCTGTCGAGAGGTGTGGCGATATCTATCGGGTAAAGGGCGGGCAACATTATAACCTTGCCACCAATCTTACGGTCGAGGGTGACTGGTCCTCGGCGGCCTTCTGGGTGGTGGCAGGTGTCATAGGCAAGAAGCCTGTGTATCTGCGTGGCATGAACCCCAAATCGTTGCAGGGCGACAGCAAAATAATTGACCACTTGCGCTCTATGGGTGCCTATATTGATGTTACAGACGATGAGATAGTGGCAATGCCCTCACAGCTGTTTGGTGCCGAGCTTGATTGCATGGATACCCCCGACCTTGTGCCCATTCTTTCGGTTGCGGCGGCTGTTGCTCATGGTGAAACGCTCTTTACAAATGTGGGGCGTTTGCGCTTCAAGGAGAGCGACCGTCTGGCCGCTATGAGACAGGTGCTGGCCTCCTTCGGTGTTTCGTCGTTGGTGGGCGAGGATACCTTTACCGTTTATGGTGGCGAGCCCGAGGCATTACAGCCTGTCGATAGCTTCGGCGACCATCGTATAGCTATGTCCTCGGCGATACTTTCTACTGTTTCAAAGGGTGTAACCAATATTCTTGGTGCCGAGTGTGTTGCAAAATCTTATCCCGCGTTTTTTGAGGATTTTGCCGCCTTGGGCGGTAAAGTATTTTGACATATCATAAAGTTGCATAAATTGTAGTTGCTTATAAATTAACTTTTTCGGAGATTGCTCACACACGCTTGTGGTGGTAATAATACGTTTAGTATTATTAATCTCTTGTTTTTTTAAATAGATTCTTTTAACCATAAAAACAGATATAATTATGGACCTGAAAAAATTACGCGAACAGATAGATGAGATAGATACCCAGATGTGCGACCTTTTCGCAAAACGCATGCAAGTGGTGAGCGAGGTGGGGCGTTACAAAAAAGAGAATAACATGCCTGTGTACCACCCTTCGCGTGCAAGAGCTGTGTTGCACAATGTTTCAAAGCGTCTCGGCCCGGAATATGAGGGTTACGGTCGCACACTCTACCGCACAATATTCGACCTCAGTGAGTCCTACGAAACACGCATGCTATCAGAGGGGTCGGAGTTTTACGACAAAATAAAGGCTATAACCTCTGTGCCTCCCTGCCCCTTCCCCAAGCGTGCCACGGTGGCTGTTGCCGGTTGCGAAGGCTCCTATGCTCACCTTGCTTCGGAACGCCTTTTCGACCTCCCCGAAATAATGTATCTCAACGGTTTTGAGGGTGTTTTTAAATCGGTTTCGAGTGGTCTTTGCGAGTATGGCGTTCTTCCCATAGAGAACTCTCTTGCCGGCTCTGTGAATGCTATTTACGACCTCTTGTCGCAATATAATGTGAGTATCGTGCGCGGTGTACGTTTAAAGGTCGACCATGCCCTGCTTGCTCTGCCGGGTGCAAAACTTTCCGACATCAAGGAGATATACTCGCATCAACAGGCTATAAGCCAGTGTTCCGAGTTTCTCTCGACACTGAAAGATGTGCGTGTCATTGCCATGGAGAACACCGCCGAGGCTGCACGCATGGTGGCACAGGGAGGCGACCGCACAAAGGCCTCTCTCTCGTCGCGTCTTTGTGCCGAGCTCTACCAGATGCAGGTGCTTAAATCGTCGGTACAGAACCGCGACAACAACTACACCCGTTTCATCTGTATAGCAAAAGAGCCTAAAATATATTCGGGTGCCGACCGCACCAGCATCATGATAAATATCCCCAACCGTCCGGGTGCTCTTTTCCGCATAATGTCGCGTTTCAACGCAACAGGTGTGAACCTTCTCAAGCTCGAGAGCCGTCAGATACCCGAGCGTGAGTTTGAGTATCGTTTTTACTTCGATATTGAGGCATCGGTGTATAGCGAGGAGTTCCTCTCGCTCATGTGCGAGCTGAACGATTGTGGCGAGCAGTTTCAATATTTCGGAACGTATGCAGAGATAATATAACGGTAGGTAATTTATGAAGAAGATACTTGTAATAAACGGTCCCAACCTGAACCTTCTGGGCTTGCGCGAGCCTTCGCTTTATGGTGCACGCGATTTTTCAGCCTTGCAGGAGTATATACGCTCTTCGGCCTCTTCGTTGGGGCTGAGCGTGGAGCTTTTTCAGTCGAACCACGAAGGTGCGATAGTCGATGCTATCCAGGGAGCCTATGGAGTGTGCGATGCGATATTGATAAACCCTGCCGCATATACCCATACAAGCGTGGCAATACTCGACGCGCTGAAAGCGGTCGCCTTGCCTACTGTCGAGGTACATCTTACCGATATATCCACCCGCGAGGATTTTCGTCGTTTCTCCTTTGTCTCTCTCTATGCTCAAAAGACCATCTGCGGTAAGGGATTCGAGGGGTATAAGGAGGGGCTCGAATATCTCTCCTCGGTGCTTTAAGCCGGTGTCCAATAATAGCAAAAGAGTGCCGTGGCACTCTTTTGCTATTATTGTTGTTAATAAGTTTGTCGGTATAGCACTAAAAACAACAAAACCTCCTATATTTGCCTTGTCGAAACCCATAACAGAAGATTCCCATGAAAATATTCCCCACAGCAAGCATAAAACGCATAGATGCCTACACCATAGAGCACGAACCCATACCCTCTATTATGCTCATGGAGCGTGCCGCATCGGTGCTCGCAAAGGCTATTGTGGAGCGTTATCCCAAGGGCTCTTTTGCGATATTTGCCGGGCCGGGTAACAACGGGGGCGATGCGCTTGCCGTGGCGCGTATGCTTGCCGTGGCCGGTTGTGCCGTGAGGGTGTGGCTTGTTGCTCCGGGCTTGCGTCTGTCGGCCGATTGTGAGGCTAACCTACGCTCTTTGCAGGCGATGAAGGGCTCCTTCGGTATAGAACTTAATATTGTGGAGCATGAATTTATAGCTCCTGAACTTTTGCCTGTCGAGGTGGTTGTGGACGGTCTCTTCGGCAGTGGGCTCACAAGGCCTGTCGAGGGGGTGTTTGCGAGTGTTATACACAGCATAAACAGCTTTGACGGGGAGGTGGTGGCAATAGATATTCCGTCGGGGCTCATGGGTGAGGATAATAGTAATAATATCCTCGGGAATATAGTAAAGGCAACGGCTACATATACCTTACAGTTTCCCAAGCTCGCCATGCTCTTTGCCGAGAACGCCTGCTTTGTGGGAGATGTTCGTGTGCTCGATATATCATTAAGCCCCGAGGCGATGCAACAGGAACCCTCGCCCTACATGCTTACCTTCCCCGAAGATGTTACCTGTCTGTTGCCAAGGCGTGGGAAACATGCTCACAAGGGTAACTTCGGCAGGGCGTTGCTTGTGGCTGGTAGCGAAGGTATGGCGGGTGCATCGGTGCTCTCGGCACGTGGTGCGCTACGCTCGGGTGTGGGCCTGCTCACACTTGCCGTGCCTCGTTGTAACAACGCTATTTTGCAGTGTACGGTCCCCGAGGCTATGACAATACCATCTTCGGGAGAGAAACATATATACAACATACCCTCTGTCGATAGATATACGGCTGTTGCCGTGGGGCCGGGCCTTGGCACGCATCCCGAAACAGAAAAGGCTCTTCTTGGGCTTATCGAAGGTTGTCGCGTTCCCATGGTGCTCGATGCCGACGCGTTGAATATACTCTCGCGTAACAAAGAGTACCTCTCTCGTTTGCCCGAAGGTAGTATAATAACCCCGCACATAGGGGAATTTACTCGCCTCGCAGGTGAGTGTGCGAGCTCCTACGAGCGTTTGCAGAGGGCTGTTGAGCTTGCTCGTGAGTGCAATATAACCGTGGTGTTGAAGGGGGCTTATACGGCTGTTGTCACCCCCTGTGGTAACTGTTTTTTTAATACCACGGGCAACGCGGGCATGGCTACGGGTGGTAGCGGCGATGTTCTCACAGGTATTCTGCTTGCGCTCCTTGCACAAGGTCTCCCGGCGGTTGATGTTGCCCGTCTGGGTGTATGTGTGCATGGTATGGCTGGCGATGTCGTGGCATCGCAGAGTGGGAAAACCGCGCTTGTCGCCGGGGATATTATAGACGCACTGCCACAGGTGTGGAAAGGCATCGAGGGGTGTGAATGAAATATTAATTGCTCTTTAAAAAACAACATGATGAATATGAGACAGCTGTTACGCGATTGGTCGTTGCCCATAGCCATGGTTGGCGGTGCGGCGATGTATCTGCTCTATGTGAACATACCGCTTTTCGGCACGACCCACGCCTTGGCCGTCGAGGTGGTGGGGTGGTTGCAACCGTCGCTCATCTTCTCTATGCTTTTTGTCACATTTTGCAAGGTGCGTTACACCGAGCTCAAACCCTGTTTGTGGCATTTTATTTTGTTGGGCTTTCAGGTAGGTTGCATGGCATTAATCTCGCTCATGCTCGCTTTTTGGGGTGGTGCACCGTTGAGTGTTCGTCTGCTTTTGGAGGCATCTATGCTTTGCCTTTTATGCCCCACCGCAACGGCTGCCGCGGTAATTACAGCCAAGCTGGGTGGTAACCCCGCCTCGCTCATAACCTACACCATGCTCATAAATGTCTCTTTGGCTCTGTTGGCCCCTCTTTTTGTAACCCTTTCGCACCCTGTGGAGGGGGTGTCGTTTCTCTCCTCTTTTCTGCTCATAATGGGCAAGGTGTTTCCCTTGTTGCTTCTGCCCCTTTTGTGTGCCGAGCTTTTGCGCAAGTTCATGCCAGCATGGCATGGTGCGATAGAGCAAAAGTGGCGCAACGTGCCTTTTTATCTTTGGTTGGTGGCTCTCTCTCTTGCCATAGCCATGACTGCCCGTGCCATAGCGCATAGCAACATATCGCTGTTGGTTATGCTTGGCATAGCCGTGGTGTCGCTTGTGTGCTGTCTTGCGCAATTTGCGATAGGCAGGGCTGTGGGTGTGCGTTATGGCGAGAGGATAACAGGTGGTCAGGCTCTCGGGCAGAAAAACACTGTGTTCGGCATATGGTTTGCTTATACCTTTTTAACCCCTGTTACTGCTATTGCCGGCGGTTTCTACTCTCTGTGGCATAATATTGTGAATACAAGGCAGTTGTATGAGCATAATCACAAAAAGTGATTATATGAGGTGTAAAATGTTCCGCTAAGTAGACAACCTTCTTATATAAAAACAGATTAAGCAACCGAGCCATGCAAGCTCGGTTGCTTAATCTGTTTTGTAGGTTTGTTCAGCTTATCTCTTTACGAACTTGAAGTTCTTGAAGTATACTTGCTGTTCCTGTCCGCTGATGTTGGTGATGCGCAGTGCGCTCGCTGTCATGCCACCAAGTTCGTTGCCTGTGTGTATAACAGGGTCGTTGTCGGAATAGTGGAGGAGCGATACCTCGCGCCAGTTGCCATCGACAAGGAGTTCGAGCTTAAAGTTCTTTGCTACACCGTTGATGCCGAAGTTGAAGTCCATGCCTTGGAAGGTGATGGGGCGGTCGCCCTCTACGATGAACTCGCCACCTGCCTGCCAGTTGATAACCTCCAAAGCCGATGCTACTGTAACATCGCTGCCACGTACGCTCACGGGGAGAAGGGCAAGCTGTTTCACGGTCGATTTAACCTTGAAGGGGTTGTAGTCGGCTGTTGTGTCGTATTTGTAGCCATGCTCTTTGTTGTACTTCTCTGTTGCGAGTGTGAAGAGGCTGTTGAGTGTGGGCAACAACACCTTGGTTCCAAGTTTTGTACCTGTTTGGTAGGGGTGCAACATCTCTTTGTTGTTCTCGTTGTCGTACATCTGTTTTCTGATGTTGCGTGCATGGCTCCACAGCTCGTTGAAATATCCTACCACGCCGAGGGGCATTATTGTGGGGTTAATCTTGCCGTCGGCAACCTTTTTCATGTAGCAGATGGTTGTACCATATTCGGCAAGCAATTTACCTTGCAACAGCCATGGGCGCAACTCGTGTATGAGCTGGGGATTGCTGTTGTCGGCAAGCAGTTTGTCGCAGGCTGAGTTAAGCTCCCAGCATTTAAATGCAAGAAGGTCGAGCGATGCGTCGTCGCCCTCCAGAGCTTTCTGTGCAATATCCTTTATCTCGTCACCCTCTTCGCGGCGGAAGCCGTGACCGTTGGGGCCGAGGTCTTTGTTGTAAAGGGCAAATATTCCAAGTGCTTTGTCGTTGCTTGGCAATATGCTTTTGAGGCTCTTTTGCCAGTTGCTCACCTCGTAGTAGGCCTGCATGTTCCAGCAGTAGTCGGCCACGCCGTAGAGGCTTATTTTAGATGTCTCGGCATACTCCATGGGGTTGCTGACAAAGCCCGATACAAGGGGTGCTATGTCTTTGCCGTTGCCATAGAGGGGGCCCATGAGCATGTGGTCGCGTACAAAGTCGTTCACGGGGAAGTTGAGCCAGATGTAGGCTTTGCGCTGTATGCGCTCGTTAATCCACTCCATGGTCTCTTTGTCGATGCAGGCTACAACCGAGTTTCCTGTCCACATAATTTCGATACCTTGGTTGAGGTTTGCTCCAAGTGTGCGCAGGTAGCCTTTCTGCTCGTTGGCCCAACCGCGGTTATACTCTGTGGGGCACATGATGAGGGGTGCTACGTCCTCTTTTTTCTGTATAAAGTTCTCATCGACATAGTTGAGGAGCTCGGCCTGTTTGTCGCCTTTTGTGCCCTCGCCCCATATATCGTCGAAGAATACCGCAAAGGCGCGTACACCGAGGTCGTACATCTTTTCGAGCTTTGCCACGAGTGCGTCGCGGTCCTCGTTGTTCCACTTAATATCCACGCCCGGGTGTATGGCCCAATAGAAGTTTACATAGTTCTTCTTGGCGGCCTCAACAAGCTCGGCGATGCGTTTGGCTTCTGCCTCGGGGTAGGGTACACGCCATTTGTCGCGGTGCCAAGGGTCGTCCTTGGGGCCATATATGTATACGTTCATCTTGTTCTTGCCATAAAATTCGAGCTGGCTCAAACGTGCTTCATGGCTCCAAGGTGTGCCGTAGAAACCCTCTACTGTTCCGCGGAAGGGGACATCGGGCCAGTCGGCATAGGCTGCCTCTTCGTATATGCCGTTTCCGGCAATGCTTAAAAGGGTTTGAACGCCGTAGAAGAGACCGCGCTCGTCGTTACCTGCAATAACTATCTCCTTCTCCGATATTTTGAGGTAGTAGCCCTCTGCCTTTTGGGGGATAAGTTTTTTGTATTTACGCACCTCTTTGTCGCCTTTCACGCCCATTATCACTTTGCACGTCTGCTTGGGTGCAATCTCGGGTTTTAGCTGTTTGAAGGCATCGCCGATATAGCCGTTAAGGTATTTTTCGGCTGCAACAACGGTCCACTTTTGGGGCAACTCCTTCCAGCCGGTGTCGGGTGCCCACAGAATCTGTTGAATAGTAGGGTTGGTCCAGTAGTTGCTGGCTTGTAATGTGCATAGTGCGGCTACAAGCAAAAAGCCCAGTGTTAAAATTCTCTTGTTCATAGTCGTAAATGTATTTTGTTTAGAAATTATATTTCAGCATTGCACAGATGCGGTGGTTGGTTACTGCATGTGTGTTGTTAATCTTGTAACGGCTGTCGGCTGTGCCGTAACCTGCTGTTGTGGGGTTATATTCAACACCAATCTGCATCGCGTTGTGTGTGTAGAGTATGCTGGGGGCTACTCGCCATATGTAGGCTGCGTTTTTTTCGCCACGCATGTAGATGTCGCCCACGATGTCGTCCTCGCAACCAAGGTTTTTTGTGTATCCTGCAAAGAGGCAATATGTGAGATAGCCCTTTTTAAGTTGCTGTTTGTAGGTGATATCAACCCAGCCTGCAACACTGCGCAAGGGGCTGTATTCCTGCTCGCCGTTATCTTTGAATTTTGTTATGCCGTAACCGCTTATCATGCTCAGGTGTGCAGCGTTTTCGGCATATGTCAGGCGACCTTTTATGCCCCAGTTGCCGTCTTTGTATGATGCGAAGATGGTGGGCGATACCGAAACGATGCTCTCCTCGACCTTTACTTTGCCACCTGCAACGCTTGCTTCGGTGCGAGGTTTCAGCGTGAGAAGGTCTACGCCTACACCGCTTTGCCATTTTTTGCCTTTGTACATGGCTTGGAAGTACATCTCAGGAACCACCGCGTCGCGTGAGTAGTTGAAACTACCGCCGGCAGGGCCGTACGATGTGTATTGATATTGGTAAAGTATGGTGGCTGTGAGGGTGTACTTGTTACGGTAGTAGTTGTAGCGCACCTGGGGTGTACGGCTGAAGGGTGTGAAGGGGGCTCCTGTCTCCAGCGTGAATACATCGGGCATCATGTCGCCCATCATGGGGTGCCATGCTTGTCCCACAAGCAGGTCTTGCTTTTCCCATGCCATCTTGGCGTAGGCCTGTCGTATGCGCAACACGGTGTTGCTTGTGCCGAAGCCGGCAAAGTCGGCCTCAATCTTTGCCGATGTCTTTGCTTCTAAAAATTCAGGTCCTGTGATGTTGAGGCCCAAGCGTGTGGTGATGCTCAAAAGCATCATGTTGGGCTTTTGGTTAAGGTCGTTGCCGTATATGTCGGGGTTTTCGTCCTTGGGCATATAGTAGAACTGCTCGCTGTTCGAGGTGAAGCTCTCACGTGTGTCGAAGCATGCGTAGTTTCTAATAAAACCATAGGGCTTAATGGTGAAACTCTTCTCTTGTGCGTATCCTGCCACCGCAAGTGCCAAAAGTGCTGTAAATAGAAAAATTCTTTTCATGATATTGTAGTTTAAATGTTTATCTGTGTTTTCAAGAGAAAAAACCCGTTTTTCCCAAATGTATTATAAATGAGTACCCTATTGTGAGTGATATGATGCCCAAGAGCAGGCCCACGCGCAACATCTGCGACGATTTTATGAGCCCTGTTGAGTGGGCTATGGCATTAGGCGGTGTGCTTATAGGGAGGGACATCGCAAACGAGGCCGACAGGGCTACGCCTATGAGCAGTGTGCCTATGCCGCCATATTGTCCAAGTGCCGGGCCGAGCCCTTTGCCCACGGCTGCCATGATGGGTACCATGAGTGCTGTTGCCGCCGAGTTTGATATAAAGTTCGAGAGTACCCAGCAGATGAGACCTCCGCCTATCATCACAATTAAGATGGGCCAGCTGTCAAAGGGTATTGCGTGCACAAGTGTTGTTGCAAGGCCTGTCTTGTTCATGGCTGTGCCGAGCGCAAAACCGCCGGCGACCATCCATAAACAGGCCCAGTCGAGCTCTTTTAGGTCTTTCGATTTTATTATTCGTGTGATAGAGAAAACTCCTATGGGTATGAGTGCTACCACATACGAGTTTATTCCTACTACCTTTTCGAACATCCACAAGAGTATGGTTACTGCAAGTGTGACATATATAACTACGGTGCGCCACCCCTTTTTTGCTCCGCCATCGATGTGCAGGTGAATCTCCTTTGCCGTGAAGGGGTGGAATATTCGCAACAGCACCCATGCGATAATAAGTATAGCAAGCATGAGGGGTGTCATAACTGCTACCCAATCGCCGAAGCTTATACCTAAATTAAGCCCCGAAGTATCGTTCAGGTAGCCGAGGGCTATGCCGTTGGGCGGTGTGCCTATGGGGGTTGCGATGCCACCGATGTTTGCTCCTATGGGTATTGCGAGGGCAAGGGCGGCGCAACCTTTCTCCTCCTTTGGTAACGATTTGAGCACGGGTGCCAGGAAGGTGAGCATCATGGCGGCTGTGGCTGTGTTGCTCACAAACATTGAGAAAAGCGCAGTTACGAACATGAAACCAAACAGCACTGTGTATGGCCTTGTACCAAAGGGCTTTAACAGGGCGCGTGCAAGGGAGATGTCCACACCGCTTTTCGAGGCTACAAGGGCAAGTACAAAACCGCCCATAAAGAGCATCACGGTGGGGTCGGCAAAGGTGCTCATGATTGTTTTGTAGCTCACAAGCTGGTTCGCGCTTGTCTCGTCAAGGTTGTTTATCAACGGGGTTATTGCGCTGTTCGATATTGTGAGTAGCGAGATGACTATAATGAGTAGCGATGTGGTCCATGCAGGCACTGCCTCTAAAATCCACATGAGAGCGGCCCATACAAAAAGAGCTATCACGCGCTGTTGTACAACCGTGAGCTCTTCGATGCCATAAAACTCGGTGGGCAAAAGGGCAAGTATCAGCCCAATCAACGATACAAGCGTAACTTTAATGTATCGGTTGTATCTCTTTAAGAAGCGTAGTACATGGTTACTGTTTTTCTCTCTTTCCATTTATGTGTTGTGTTTGTTTTTTCTAAAAGGTCGGTTACGTCGGCTAATTTACTTTAAAGAATTAAAAGTATCAAAAAAGTGTATACTTTTTTATTGTGCTGGTTGCTCTTAAATCTCAAATTCGTAACCTGTTGAGAAAAATTCAGCTTGTGGCATCGTGGCGGAGAGTATCTCTTTTGCTTTGTCGCAGGTGCAGTGCCCTGTGATTATGCGTGTGTGGGGGTAGTATGTTTCAATCTCTTTTTTAAAGGTTGCAACCTCCCCGGTGGTGTTGTCGCTATCGACAAAATGTAACCCGCCTATAAAGGCGTATACTCTTGCCTCTCCTGTTGCCCGACAACAGCTCTCAATTATGTTTACCGCTCCACGGTGGGAGCATGGCGAAACTATAACAAGCCCTTTTGTGGTTTCTATGGCAAGCGATAGCTCATGCGCAAAATCATCGGGTGTCTCTGTGTCGTTCTTCTCTTTTGTGAGGTAGATGTTACCTTGTGGGGTGGAGTGGTTGTTGCTGTTGCACATCACGGCTGTTACTCCCGGTGCTATTTGTTTGTTCGACGTTATGAAGTTCATTCTGTCGTGCAGGTCTTCCAACGTGGCACTTATATCTCTTTTGTTGCCACGTCGGCTCGAGTAGAAACGGCAGGACACCGCTTCGGGGTGCACGAAGGCTCTTTTGTCGGCGAAGCGTTGCAGGAAGGCTCTTGCACCGCCACAGTGGTCGTTGTGTCCGTGCGATAAAAAAAGGAGGTTGGTGTTTGCAAGGTTTATTCCCAATATTTCAGCATTATTCATGAAGACCGAACTTGCACCCGTGTCGCACAGTATGTGTGTGTTGCCCCTCTCTATGTAGAGCGACAGCCCGTGTTCGGCAACAAGGGTGTTGTCGGCATAAGCCGGTGTGTTGTCTGTGAGGATAGTAATCTTCATGGTTTATATACCCCAAAATGGTGCGCTGAACGATTTTTCCATCTCCTCCTCAACCTCGTCGGGTAGTTGCGAGAAAAAGTCGAGCGATGTAATTTCCTCAATTTCATCGATGGTTTTAGCATACTCTTTCAGCTTTTTCTTGCCGGCTTTGTTCTCAAAGTAGAAGCCTATTGCACGCATTTTGCCGTTGTAGTCGCTGAGCATAACCTTGAAAAAGGCATCGGGTATTCTCACTTTGTTATCTCCTATGGTTCTTGGTTTTTGGCTGGTGAATACGGGCCCCGATATAATAACCAATCTGCCGTAGAGCTCGGCTTTGTCGCGACAGAGCTCTTCGAGTTTTTTCCATACACCGCGGTTGAGGTTTTTGTTCTGTGGCGAGACGTTGCTCAGGTAAAAGCTCTCTTCCATGGCCTGCTTGCTCCACTTCATGTCGGCGGCAGGAGCGTGGTGTCCGCGGTCCCAACCCGAATTTTTATAGTCGTCGTCGCACGCTTGTGGTCCTCTTACCATGGGGTCGGCACAAAAGCCTTCGCCACGTTCTACGGTGCCTTGCACCTCCTCGTCGGTGAGCTCATATCCCACCCAGTCGGGGTTGCGCGTGTCGTTGTTGTAAGACACGGTGTAGCCTAAGTGCTTGATTATCTGGTTATTTGTGCTTGTGGCGAAGCGTGGCACGGTGAGGTCGTCGCTGTATTGTGCGTTGTCGGCTTGTGGTTGCAAATATTGGCTCACGACAACGCCTATGAGCAACACTATGATTATTGCAAAGAATCTGCTGTGTCCCTTCTGTTTTTTTATCTTCTTCGCCATGGTATCTCCTTATAATAGAGGAAAAGATGGCATGCCATCTTTTCCTGCTATGTCTGTTTGTTTTAAAATTATCTGTATGACCTTAAAAAGGTTTATTATGCTCTTTTGAGTTTACCTTTTGAGAGGATAACTTTGTAGCTCTTGCCTTTCTTGGTGTTGAATGAGAGGGTGCTGTTGCCGTATCTGAGGTCGCACTTGCCACCCATCTTCGATTCTATAATCACCTCGACGGGCTTGCCTTCGGCCCATTTTATATCTACCTCGAAACCACCTTTTGCTCGTAAGCCCTTAACCTCGCCTTCGCTCCATGCGTCGGGTAGGGCGGGTAGCAGGTGGATAAATCCCATGTGGCTCTGCATGAGCATCTCGGTTATGCCGGCTGTGCCACCGAAATTTCCATCTATCTGGAAGGGTGCGTGTGTGTCCCAAAGGTTGTCGAGCGTACCGTTCTTCAACAGGTTGCCGAAGAGGGTGTATGCGTGGTTGCCGTCGTGGAGACGTGCCCATTGATTTAGTTTCCAACCCATGCTCCAGCCTGTTGCGCCGTCGCCACGGTGCACAAGCACCACCTTCGAAGCCTCGGCAAGCTCGGGGGTTGTTACGGGCGATATTGTGTGGCCGGGGTGCAGGCCGAAGAGGTGGTTCACGTGGCGGTGCTGGTCTTTGGGGTCGTCAATATCCTTGCTCCACTCCATGAGCTGGCCGTAACGTCCTGTTTGGTAGGGAACGAGGTTGTCGAGCACGTTTTGCCACTCTTTTTGCAGTTGTTTGTCGGTGTTCAGAACCTTTGCCGCTTTTATGGCATCGAGCATAATCTCTCGAACAACAGCGTGTACGAATGTGGCACCTTGGTCTATGGGGCCATGCTCGGGCGAGGTTGAGGGGGCTGCGGTGTAACTGCCATCTTCTCTTTTCCACAGGTAGTCCATGGCAAATATGGCACTGCTCTTTATTATGTCGTAGCCTGTCTCTTTTAGGAATTTCTTGTCGCGTGTGTAGTCGTAGTAGTCCCAAACGTGTGTGGCGAGCCAAGGGCCTGCCATGGGGTTGAAATTCCATGACATATCTTGGCTTATGAGGGGTGCTGTGAAGCCGAAGATGTTGCCCGAGATGCTTGCTGTCCAACCGCGTGCACCGAAGTACGACTGTGCGGTAACTTCACCCGGTTTGCGCAATGTTTTTATAAAGTCGATAAGCGGTAGTACGCACTCGTCGAGGTTGGTGGCGCATGCGGGCCAGTAGTTCATTTGCAGGTTGATGTTGTTGTGGTAGTCTACACGCCAAGGACCATCGACGTTGTTGTGCCACATGCCTTGCAGGTTGGCGGGCAGGTTGCCGGGGCGCGAGCTTGCTATGAGCAGGTAGCGTCCAAACTGGAAATATAGCTCTTCGAGCCCAAAGTCAGGCTTTCCTGTGCGGTAGCTTTTTAGGCGTTGGGGTGTGGGGAGGTTTGCCACCCCGGGGTATTCAAGGGTGGTTGGGGCACCCGGGTTGATATCGAGCTCCACACGGCCGAACAGTGCCGAGTAGTCGGCATAGTGCTCTTTGAAAAGTTCGTCGTAGCCCTTTGCAACAGCCTTCTCCAACCATTCTTGCGTGGTGGTGGCATGCGCTGTGCCTACATATGCCTTGGGGTCTTTAAAGTCGGGGTCGAAATTAATTTTGTAGTCGGTGTCGGCTGTGATGTAGAACGTAACCTCGTCGGCACCTGTGATGTGAATCTTGCCGTTCTTTACCTCTTGTTTACCGCCTTTTGCAACAGCTTTTATGCGTAAGGTAAACTCCATGCTGTTGTTGTCGAGCACGCCGTTGAATGTGAGCCCTTCGTTCCCCTCGCTTACGAGTGTTCCCTCCGAAACGGGGTTTTTCTCGTACGAGAATATCAGGTTTTGCTCGCCGGGCTTGTCGGCTGTGAATTTGCACACAAATACGTTGGCGGGGTACGAAACGAAATATTTACGTTCGAATTTAATGTTATTGCGGTTATATTGCACAACGGCAAGTGCCGAGTCGATGGAGAGTGCACGTTTATAGTCGCCCAACCCTATGAGGTTGTGCCCTGTCTCGATATAAAACTCTCCCATTGTGGTGAAGTTTCCAAAGCGGAAGGGTTTTTCGCCATAATATTCATAAGACGCGGTGCTGTTGAAGTTCTCGCGTGTGAGCTTTGCCGCTTTTGCGTCGTCGCCATCGAGGAACGCCTGACGAATATCGTCGAGCAGGTGTGCCGATTGTTTGTTTACGTTCCAATAATATTCGGCACCGCCGGCGGTGTTGGGGCCCCCACGCCACAAGGTTTTTTCGTTGAACGTGATGCGTTCGGCCTCGAGCGAGCCCATGATGTTTGCACCGATGCTTCCGTTGCCTATGGGCAACGACTGCGACTCCCACTCTTGGTCGGGGTTGTGCGCTCCCTCTCCGGCCCATTCGGGTTTGTTCTTGCCAGCCCACAAGTCGGGACGGCCTCCATACCAAACGCTACGTCCGTTTAGTGATGTGGGTTTATCGAACCATACCGACAGTCCACGGGTGTAGTCGGTCTGCGCTTGCAGTGCAAGTGTAGCCACAAGGCTTGCGATAACAAGAATTTTTCTTTTCATAGTATGTGTTTTAAATATTTTTTTTGAAATAATGTTCTGCACTATTGCAAAGATAGCAACAACGAGCGAGAAACATGAAGTTTACTTCGATGTTTTTCACAGCAAGAGCGCAACATCTTCGAGGTTTAGCTCAAAGATA
This sequence comes from Bacteroidaceae bacterium, assembly GCA_045631905.1. Taxonomy (GTDB): domain Bacteria; phylum Bacteroidota; class Bacteroidia; order Bacteroidales; family Bacteroidaceae; genus HGM04593. The sequence goes on along the minus strand of JAZQVO010000022.1, from coordinate 11,274 downwards.
GCAAAATAAATGGTTTTGCCTTTATGCAACATGGTAAAAAGAGAGTAAAACAAGGAATATTATTTGTAAAGTATATCATCTTGGTTATCTTTGCAATTTGAACAGCCCTGTTTTGCGCTGTTTGTTTATTGATTATGGAAAAAGTTACTGTTCTTCTTTCGACATATAACGGAGAAAAATACCTTCCCGAGCAATTAGAGTCGTTGGTGGCTCAAAAAGGGGTGGAGGTAGATATTCTTGTGCGCGATGACGGTTCAAAGGACTCTACCGTTGCCCTTCTCTCGGCGTGGCAAGAGAAGGGGTTGCTTCGCTGGTACACCTCTTCGAACCTCGGCCCCGGGAAAAGTTTTATGCACCTGTTGCAGAGTGCTCCTGCCGGCGGTTACTACGCTTTTTGCGACCAAGACGATGTGTGGCTCCCCGAAAAGCTACGCCTCACGATGGACAAAATGAGAGCTGTGGAGCTTGCCAACCCCGGAAAGCCCATCATAGTGCACACCGACATGTATGTGGTCGATGAGAATCTTAAAATCACTCACGACTCTTTTTGGCGTTCATCGGGCCTGCGCCCCGATATTCTGCGCACCTTCCCCTTTCTATGCGCCTGCAACAGCGTGAACGGTTGCACCATACTCATGAACAGCGTGGCGCGCGAGCTTATTCTCGAAAAATATGTTGAGCAGGATACAATAATACACGATGTAATATCGGCTCTCACCGTCTCTTATTATGGCGGAATAATCGAGTATATCGAGGAGCCGACTATGCTCTATCGCCAACATTCGGCCAACGTGGTGGGGGCTATGCAGTACTCCAAGGCTTCGGCTGTGAAAAACAGGCTCATGAGTTTGGGCGATGTGTTCACTAAAAACATAAATACCTTCAAAGGGGTGAATAAGATAGGCCGAATATCACTATTCAGCTACCTCTATCACAAAGTAAAATATCTTTTAATGCGATAAACCATGCAACCCAAAATATCGGTAATTACAATAACCTACAACAGCGAGGCCACCCTCGAAGAGACAATAAAGAGTGTTATCTCCCAGGATTATCCCAACTTTGAATATATAATTATAGATGGTGCATCGAAAGATGGCACCATGAGCATCGTAGAGCGTTACCGCGACAAGATATCAACCGTGGTTTCGGAGCCCGACAAGGGTATAAGCGATGCCTTTAACAAGGGCATAAAGCATGCAACGGGCGAGGTTGTGGGCATAATAAATTCCGACGATGTGCTCTTGCCCGGGGCACTGAGCGCTGTGGCTGCCGCCTACGAAGAGGGCGTGGGGGTGTACCGCGGTAATACCTATATTTGGGATAGTGCCACCGACACAAAGATTCATGCAAAGCCCTCGATGGCTTTCCCCCTGCACGCATTCAAAAAGCGCATAGTGTGTCATCAGGGTACGTTCATAACCAAAGAGGCCTATGAAAAACATGGCGGTTACAAGGTGCATTTTAAATTTATGATGGACGTGGACCTGCTTGTGCGCATGTACGAGGCGGGCGTTAAGTTCAAGTATATCCCTGCCGAGCTTGCGATGTTCCGTTTAGGTGGTGTAACCGACAGCTCTTTTCTTAAAAAGACCGGTGAGATAGAGCGTCTCTTCCGCGAAAACGGTGCGGGGTGGTTATATGCAAAATGTCATGTGCTGTTGTTTATGCTGACAAATTCGATACTCACCGTGGTGCGTGCCGTGGGCCTTGCCAATTTCGTGAAGCGACTCAAATTCCGCTTCTGTCGTTAAAAGCCTTCTCTTATTATAAAAGCAGGGTGATAGCCGCCTGAATAATGATTATGCGTAGCAGAATGCACACGGGGTAGACCGTGGCGTATGCTACTGCGGGGTTATCGCCCTCTATCGTGTCGTTGGCATATGTGAGAGCCATGGGGTTGGCCATGGAACCGCAAAGCACACCGCAGGTACTGCCAAAGTCGAGTTTTTGAATGCGCAGGGATATAACTCCAACGAGCACCACAGGTATAAATGTTATCAAAAGGCCGAGCAGGAGCCACAAAGCACCTTCGGGGCGCACTATGGTTTCGAAAAAGTGTGCACCTGCATCGAGCCCCAAACAGGCAAGATAGAGGTTTATACCCAAAGCGCGTAACATCATGTTTGCGCTCTGTGTGGTGTATGTCACCATGTGCAGGCGAGGACCGAAGGTGCTCACTATTATACCCATGAGAATGGGGCCACCTGCAAGCCCTAATTTTACAGGCAACGATATTCCGGGAACGGCAAAAGGTATGCTTCCGATAGCAAGTCCCAGCACCATACCTATGAACACTGCTATGAGGTTGGGCTCTTTAAGGCTCTTTACAGCGTTACCCAAAATCTTCTCTACATTGTGAATGCTGGCCTCTTCTCCCACCACGGTGAGCCTGTCGCCCATCTGTAACACGAGGTCGGGGGTGGCAAGCAACTCCACGCCCGAGCGGTAAACCCTGCTTATGTTTATGCCGTAGTTGTTTCTCAAACGGAGCGACGATAGTTTCTTACCGTTAATCTCGGGGCGTGTGACAAGGATTTTTTGAGCCACCAGCTGGCTGTCTATTTTGTTCCAGTCTATGCTCTCGGAGTTCCAATCTTTCTTCTCCTGCTCACCAAAGATAATTGTTAAAGCCTCGGTGTCCTCGGGCTTTGTGATTATGAGCAGAATGTCGTTCTCTTTGAGCTTTTTATCGCCTGTCGGAATCATCACCATGCCTCCTCGCCACAAACGCGAGATTACAAATTTATGTTTGTCGTTGGTGGCAACATCGCTCACGCTCTTACCGAATATAGCAGGGTTTGTGACACGGTAGCTTGCCACGAAAACACTCTTCTTGTGCTCCTTGTCGGGGCCCGAAAGGTCTCCGGAACGAACAAAGAAACGTCGCAGGAATATGATGGCAAGTATTACGCCGACAACGCCCAGCGGGTAGGTGAGCGCACAGCTCAGTGCAGCGGTACTGCTGTCTACTCCCATCTGTTCAAGTGTCTGTTGTGCGGCGGCAAGCGCAGGGGTGTTGGTTGTCGCACCGCAGAGAATGCCCGAAATATCGGCTATGGTTATTCCGAACATACCAGCTGTTATAAAGGCAAAAACCGTTCCTGTTGCAACAATACCCAGCGCGGGTGCAAGCAGACGCACCCCGTCGGCACGCATGGAACTGAAAAATCCCGGGCCTACCTGCAAGCCGAGTGCATACACAAACAGCACCAGGCCGAACGATTGTGCATATTGCAACATCTTTGCATCTATGCTCAACCCAAAATGTCCGGCAACAATGCCTATAAAGAACACAAATGTTATTCCGAGCGAAATACCAAAGAAACGCACCTTGCCCAGAATGATACCGATAGCCGATATAAGCGACAGAATAATTATAGCCTGTAAGGCCGAGTGTTCAATAAAAAGTTGTTCTAATAAATCCATTTTGTTCGTGCCTTTTTGCGGTACATGCCTCGCACTCTGCGAATATAGGCAAATTTTGTGTAGTCGCCCCTTTTTGTGTGAATAATATTTGGTGTAATTACTCTTACGCCTCTTTTATGGCAAAGCCAAGTGCCTCGACGGCCTCCATGGCTTTTGCTTTGTCTATATTGCCCTCAACGAGAGCAGTGCCATCGACAATGTTCACGGTAACGCTCTCGGCTCCCTCTATTGCACGCAACGCCTTCTCGACGTTTGCCTTGCAGTGGTTGCATGCCATGCCTTCTATGGTGAATAATGTTTTTGCGGGCTCTTTCGTGCCGCAGTTGCAGTTGTCGCAGTTGCACGCGTGGTCTTTATGTGTATGTTTTCTCACAAATGCGTTTATCAGCAGAATGACAAGCAACACCGTGCATGCAATATTAAAATAGGGGAGCCCGTCGTGGTGGTGTGCTCCTATGGCCTTTAACGGTTCGGTAAACCACTCGCGTGGCATAAGGTGGTCTATTGCAAGCCCAAAGAACACCGCGCCCGCTATTATGGAGGTGAGGTATGTGGCGAGTGTGCGCTTGCCCATGACCTTGTTTATTACTAATAGCGATGCTGTGTTTACAGCAGGGCCTGCCATGAGCAGAACAAGGGCGGTGCCGGGTGAGAGCCCTTTTAGCATAAGTGCGACGGCTATGGGTATGGAACCTGTTGCACATAGGTACATGGGTATTGCGAGCGATAACACAAACAGCATGCCGAGCAAAGAACTTTGTGTGAAAAGCTCGAAAAAGGAGTCGGGTACGAATACCGTTATAAGCCCGGCTACCAGAAGCCCGGCAATAAGCCACTTGCCTATGTCCTGCATCATCTCTATAAAGGCATATCTGAAAGCATCTTTCACCTTGTGGGCGAGGTTGCTTTTGTGCTCCTCTGCGGGGTGCGATGCTTGTGTGTCGAGCGTGCTGTTTTCCCCCTTTTTATCGGCAAGTTTGTTTGTGAGGAACCCTCCGAACAAGGCGGTGAAAAGTGCCACCACCGGGCGTATTATGGCAAAGGGGAGGCCAAGTAAAGAGTATGTGGCAATTATAGAGTCGATACCTGTTTGCGGTGTGGCGATGAGGAACGCGACTGTGGCTCCCTTGGTTGCCCCCTCTTTGTGCAGAGACATTGCTGTGGGTATGACACCGCACGAGCATAGAGGCAGGGGTATGCCAAGCAGTGTGGCGTTTACAACCGAGCGCCACGAGTTGCCACCAAGGAAACGGCGATAAAATTCGTGGGGCAGAAAGGCGTGCATTACTCCTGCAAGCAGAAAACCCAACAATATGTAGGGCGACATGGTGTTTATGAGGTCGAATATCTCTTTCATGGTACGTTTTTATGTGTGTGTGCAAAATTAGAACAAAAAAAGTTCAAGTAGGTTGCAAATTATAGCATAGTTGCATGAATATCTCAGAAAAATCATATTTTTGCACTATAAATCGAATTTGAGAAGGTGATATTATGGATTACGAACTTGTGTTGCGAGAGCATGGTGTGAGGGCTACTGCCATAAGGGTGCTTATACTAAAAAACATGTTCCTCTTGGAGCGTGCTTTCTCGTTGGAGGAGCTTTATCTGCACCTTGCAACGATAGATCGCAGTACGGTTTTTCGCACGCTCGCGCTCTTCGAGGAGCGTGCCATGTTGCACAGCTTCGAAGATGGGAGCGGTAAACGTAAATACTGTCTTTCGTGCATGGGTGACGAGCACTCGCATAGCAGGCACATACATGCGACCTGTCGTGTGTGTGGTCGCACCTTTTGTGTTCATTCTCAAAATATTCCTCTAATAGAAGCACCCAAGGGCTTTGATGTAGAAAATATTAATTACATAATTACCGGTGTTTGTGCCGATTGTAAAAAGTAGTTCGGGCATCGCCGTCTGCTCTATGATTCTAAATAATCTCCAAGCAAGCAATAAAGGCAAATAAATTGCTTTATCTTCTCTCTCCCTGTCGGCAACCTGTTTTTACCGCAATAAACGAAGGGTGCTACACTTGTATTCTCGCGTTATGTGAAAATAATTTAAATTATTTTTTATCAAGTCATATAAATGATGTATCTTTGCAATACATTTAGAATAATAGCGCGTTAGCTTCTTTATCCATTGATGGGAGCCTCGGCTCCGGCAGGCTGTTGCTTGTCAAACTTGGCGGTTTATAAAAGGAAGAAAGTAGTGAGGCTGATAGTGAGTTGTCTTTACTTGCAGTGTTTTGCAGGGGTAACAACTTTTGATTTCACATAGTGTGCGTGCGCGCGGTGTGGGGTTATTGTGTGGTTGTTTGTATATTGCCAAGGTTGCAAGGTTCGAATGAAACCTTGCCTGTGTCGGTGGATAATGTTGGTTATCCACTTTTTTGTTTTGATAACTTAGGCATTAATACATATTAACCATTTAATAATTAACACTATGACTCTAAATTGCAAAAAGTTTTTTGCTGTGGCGGTTATGTCGCTTTTTGTGTGCGCAGGCGCGCTTGCACAAGCGGTGATATTCCCACAGGAAAAACAGCCGGGAACGGCAACGGTCAGCACAACAGGCGATACCTATGCGTTATCGAACGACCTGTTTGTTGCAAAGTTTATTAAGGCCGACGGCACTTTGAAGTTCGATGGCTGTGCAGAACTTGGCTTGGTTGCCGGTTCTGAAATCTTCACCGTACAGCTTGCCGACGGAACAGTTATTCCTGCATCGCAGTTTACTCTTGGCGATGTTGAAACCGAGGTGCTCACCGGCGATGCTAACGCCGTAAAGGGTTCAAAACGCTTTAACGGTGTGCAGGTGGTAGCAAGCTTTACTCACGAGAACGGTCTTGCCTTGGAGTGGCGTGCAGTGTTGCGCGATGGTTCACACTATTTGCGTACAGAGCTCGACATCACCAACACCGGCGATGCTAACATCAACATGTACAGCATCACCCCCATGATTTATACCGTGAAGAACGAGGACGGCTTAAAGGCTCCTGCTGTTGTTGGTAACACCCGCGGTGCGGTTATTGCCGGCGACAAATTGTTTGCAGGTCTCGAAACCCCTATGGGCTTGAATACCGCCGGCGAGGCTACCGATCTCGAAAGATTTGTATTTAATGCTTGGAATCAAGCCGCGTCATGGGCTTGGGAGCCTGCCGAGAGCGATATTCCCGCAGGAATAAAGAGCCTGAGCCAGTATGTAACCGGTACAGTTTATGGTTCGCGCGGTTATTTGATTTTCCGTGAGTCGGGTAATTGCACAATCACCCTCGACTACACCAGCGGTAGCAACCGTTTGCAGATACTTGGTGTGGATATTTTCGACATTGATAATAACTTTGTGAGTGGTGACTACCACTTTGGTTATACCGGTGGTAGTGATAGCAACCGCGACTACACAGTCTCGGTTCCCGAAGAGGGCGCATACATGGTGCGTATATTTGTTACAAATACAGGCTCGGGCGAGGGATTTGCAAGTGCAGGTACAATCACATACAATAAAAAAGTATCTTCTCCTTCGTTGGTTTACGACCTTTCAGAGGGCGATGAGCTCTATTATACATCGACAGCAGGTTACGACTCGCGCAACAAGGTTGTTGCTACCGCTCGTGTAGCCGCTCGTGTAGCTGCTTTTGTTGCATCGGCAGTAGCACGAAACACAACCGCGACAACTCCTGTTATGCCCGAGGTTGGCAATAAATACTATTTTGCAGCCAACATAAAACAGAGTAACGACGAGTATAAATTGTACTACCTCTATTACAACGGCTCGGCTCTTAGCACGAGTGAAAGCTTTGTAGAGAACGAAGATAACTATATGTGGACCATCGAAGAGGTTGCAGACGTAGCCGATACCTACCACTTCAAGAATGGCAGTGGCAAGTATCTTACAATGTCGGGCAACGGAATCTCATTGGGCGACGATGCTTATAACTTCCAGCTCAAAAACGATGCGCAATCGACAGGTTCATATTCTCTCTACAACTCCGACAGCAGACATTCAGGTGGTAAGTATATGGTTACCAAGGTCAATGGTTCTGATTTCAACAAATACAGCGTAGCTGCTAACGATAAATCTTGGTGTTCCGACTATATGTTCTTTGAGGTTGTCGAGGAGGAGGTTCCCGTTTGGGCTGCTGATAGTGTTTTCAACAGCACTTGGGTGAACGCAAGCTGGACTGCTGCTTCAAATGTTCCTCAGAATATCCTCGATATGGGTTATACAACCGCACAGGTTGTTTCTATCGAGCAGCGTGTAGCTTTTGATGTTGCCGCTCAATTAGATGTAACATTTACATGGCAAAGCGGTAACCACCGTCTCGACCTTGTTGGTGTAGACCTTGTCGATGCCGAAGGTAATGTGGTTTCGGGTGCTTACAACAGACAGGCCATCAACAGCTCGGCCCCTGCAAATTACGCTGTTGCTTGTACTCCCGGTGTGTATACTCTGCGCTACTTCGTAGAGACAAAAACCGAGACAGTGAACTCTAGCGGTGCTATCTCTGTTGCAGTTAGCCAAATATCTACTCTTGGTAACGATTCTTCTTATAGCTGGGATAACCGTACCAACTGGAACGCCTTCACCGACTGGACAGGCGAAATTCCTGCCGGTGTAACCAACAAGGGTACAGCAAAATATATAGACCACTACTACTATATCCCATCGGCAGGCTTTGTAACTCTTACCTTCGACTATGTAGCTGGTAACCATGGTCTTAATACCTTGGGAGTACAGCTCATGGATTTGGAAGGCAATGTGGTATCAGAAAAATTTGAGAATGGTTTCACAGGTTCAAATTCTACATTCGACTACACGGTTATTGTCCCCGAGGCAGGTATTTATGTTGTGCGTAGCCTTGTGTTCCGCACAAATAGCGACTACCACACATCGGGTGTTACTAATTTCGCATTCGATGCTGTTGAGTTAATTAATGGCGAAACAGAACAGCAGGAAACTTGGGTTGAGTCGTGGACGGGCTTCAGTAACTGGTCGGGTACGCTCCCCGAGGGTGTAACCGCCAGCGGAACAAAGATGTACAAAGATACTGCATATAGCATTGTTGCCGGTAAGTTGAACATTCTCTTCGACTATACAAGTGGTAGCCATGGCTTGTATGTGTTGGGAGTACAGCTCATCGATGTTAATGGTAATGTAGCTGTTGAAAGATTTGAGAACGCCTTTACAGGTTCTTCCAGCGAATGTACATACTCGTTGAAGGTTCCCGAAACAGGTATATATAAGGTGCGTTACATAGTAGATAAATGCAATGGTGGTACCGTTACAAATGGTACAATCACTTTGTCGATTCTTCCCACTGTTGTGCTCGGCACAATAGACGAGGGTGAGTCGCTTGCCGATTATTGGACACCCGAGCGTTGGGGAACAATGCCTGCAAGCGAGGTTCCCAATCGTGTGAACGAGGTAGGTTGTAGCGATGCTAATGCGCGTGTAATTGAGCAACAGATTACAATAAGTTCGGCAGGTACATTGAACATACTCTTTGAGTATGAAAGAAGCAACGGCAACAGGCTCGACATGGTTGGTGTCGATCTTATCGATGCCGATGGCAGTATCGTTTCCGACGATTATCACGCAGGTTATGCAGGTAACGAGCATAGTGGCAACTCATACAAATTCAATGTAATTGTTCCCGGTGTCTATACTATTCGTTACTTTGCAAATGCCGGAGCCGTTATTAACTCTTATGGTAATATAACCGTTTCGCTTTCTGTAGATTATACACTACACCTTGTAGCTCCTGAGTTTACACCTATTAATGGTATGTGGCGTCGTCAGACAGCATTGAAACCTGCCGAGACATGGAATGTAAGTGCTGTGGTAGGTGTTGTTGCCCCTGGTCAGGCACGTCGTTCGTTCCTTGCTTACAGCGAGCGTGAGCGTGCTGTGCCTTGGCGTGCAGTTCCTGTATATATCTCTTGGTACGAGATTAACATCAACCGTAATAATGCTGCACCCGGTAGTGAGGCAGATAACATGGTTGAGGCACAGTGTTTGCCCATTCTCGAAGAGTGGAAAAAGCAGTTGTTCGATGTTTACGGCGAGGCACCCTACGCTTTTGTATGGGACGATGGTTGGGATACATACGGTGAGTGGCAGTTCCACAGTGGTTTCCCCGACGGATTTACCAATATGGATATAATCGGTCGTAAGATGAATGCCGGTCAAGGTGCTTGGTTAGGTCCTGTTGGCGGTTATGGAACCAGCGGTGGCTATCGTAGAGATTATTGGAAGAATAATGGTGGTATGCAGTTGAGCAACCCATTATATTACAATGTTTTTGTTAATGCAGTGACAAACCTCCTCGATACTTATGGTTACGACTTCCGTTTCTTTAAATTCGATGGTATCAGTGCACAGTTCTCATCGGTAGGTCCCGATGCCGGTGCAACAGGTGAGGAGAATGCCGAGGCTATCATCATGGCCGAGAAGGTTCTTCGTAGCATAAAAGAAGATGTGTTCCTTAACACTACCGTGGGTACATGGGCTTCACCCTTCTGGTTCCAGTTTACCGATGCTGTATGGCGTCAGGAGAAGGACGATGGTACTATTGGTAACAATAACAACAACCGCGAAAACTGGATAACATATCGCGACCGTCTTGTATATCAGAATTTTGTTCAGAATTCTCCTTTGTGTCCCATCAACACATTGATGACTCATGGTTTCATCTTTACCGAATTTGGTGGCCCCAGCGGTTTCAACCGCTCATGGCAGTGCGTTGTTAACGAACTTCGTTGCGCGTTTGCTTGTGGTTCGGGCATGGTTGAGCTTTATAACGACTATAAACTCACTAATGAACTTGTGAACCCCGCAACAGGCAAGGCCGGTGAGCTTTGGGGAGAGATTGCAAAATGTATGAGATGGCAGCGCGACAACGCCGATGTGCTCCCCGATATTCACTGGGTGGGTGGCAACCCCTGGACAGGTAGCAAAGCCGAGATTTATGGTTGGGCTGCTTGGAACGCCAAAAAGGCTGTGATGACATTGCGTAATGGTGCCAACGGTGCACAGGATATAAAGATAACCTTGCGCGAGGCTCTCGATATTCCTGCTTATATAAAGACAACCGTTACATTGAACCATGCATTCGATGATCAGGCAAGTGTGAGTGGTTTCAGCGGTCTCCCCTTGAATACACCTATTGATATCGATACAGAGCTCACCATAACTCTTCCCGGTTCTTCGGTATTTGTATTCGATGGCGTGGATAACACTGTTGAGGTGGAGAAAGGCAAGTTCTATCGCTTGAAAAATGCCGAGAACGGCTATGTAACCTCAAAGGTTTCGGGTGAGAGCTTGGCTATGAACACAACAGCCGATGCATCGTCAATCTTCTGGTTGAACGAGGAGGGTGAGTTGCTCTCGTTCTCAAACGGTCAGTATCTGAATACATTTGAGGGTGGCAACGGTGGTTTTGAGGCTGTTGGCCACACAGGTAATGCTGTTCAGTTCTTGAAGGGCTCTGCCGAGGGTACAGCTAATGTTAAGGTTGCCGATGGCAGGTTCCTTGTTGCAGGTGCTACAAATGCAACAGCCGGTGCGACAGGTAGCGATTGGGCAGTCGAGGAGGTGGCATCGTTGCCCGTAATCATAGGTAATGTGGGTTACTCAACCTTGTATGCACCTGTGGCCCTTGAAATTCCCGAGGGTGTGACAGCCTACCGCGCCGAGCGTAACGGCACTTCGATAGACCTCTATGCCTTCGAGGGCACAATCCCCGCCGGCCAGGCAGTTATCTTGAACGCCCCCGCCGGCACATATAACTTTGCCATAACAAGCGATGTTGAGTTTGCAGGCAACAACGTGCTCCTTGGAACAATAGAG
>JAZQVO010000021.1:0-2943 GCA_045631905.1 Bacteroidaceae bacterium | reverse complement strand
CATCACCTTGCTCGGTGTGGTCACCCTGTCGTTTGTTCCATAGCTCACATATGCCTTGAACCACATGGTCTCTCCCAGGTAGTATGCGCTGTTGTCGAAGTGCATGAAGATGCGCTCCTGTTGCATGGTGTGTCCCACTTGCATGGCTCTTTTTGCCGCCTCGTCGTTGGGTGTCTGGGCCTGCAACAGTTGAACAACTGCAAGTAATAAAATGAATAGTATTTTCTTATTCATGCCTATAAATTCTTTAATATGGCTTCGGCCTCTTTGTTACCCTCGCTAACAGCTTTACGGTAGAGGTCTTTTGCCAATCTTTTATCCTTTTTTATTCCTTTTCCTTCGAGATAATAGTCGCCCATAAGTTTTGTGGCTTCGTGATTCTTTGCTTGTGATAACTCTCTTGCCCACTTATATGCCTCCTTGTAATTTTGCGTTGAGTTCTCGTGTCTCATCATAAATATTTGAGCACTTTGCAACCCTTTTCCTGCCGCCGCTCTTATGTAGTTGATACCACTGTTTTCGTCTTCGTCTTTTATACCGCCGGGGTTGTTTATTATGTACATGCCATATTCGTATAACCCGGTGGCACACTCTTTGCGTGCCGATTCTGCTAGAAGTTCTTTTCCTTTTTCAATATTTTCCCTTTCTCCTGTTTCTATAAGTTTTATGGCTGTTTCGGCCATCGCATGGGGTTCTTTCTGTTTTGTGGCCTCTCCCAGCCATTTGTCGGCAAGCTCTATGTTAGCATCACAACCAACGCCCTCTCTGTACATCTTCGAAAGGTTATATTGGCTCTCTGCTTTTCCTTGTTTTGCTGCATCTTCAAAGAATTTTTTTGCAGCTTTGTCGTTTTTTGCAACTCCCGTTCCGCTCAAATAGCATTCGGCTATGCGGTGAAGTGCTGGCGGGTATTTATATTTTGCAAGTTCGGCCCACACTATTACAGCGTTTTTATAGTTCTTCTTATTAAAGTACTCCGCGCCTTTATTGTAGTGCTCTCTGTATATCTTTTCTTCTTCCGGGGTGATGCTGTTTTTTACATCTTCTTTGTTTGAATCGTTCTCTTCTTTGTTTTCAACAACATGTTCATGCTCCTCATTTGTGTTTGTTACGATGAAGGGGTTGTTGCTAAAATAGAGTTGTCCGTTTCGGCCTGTTATGTCAATTGTTAAATCTCTGCACGAATAACTGTTGTAAAATTCAACCTTTGCTTTTCCACCTTCTTCTATCTCTATTATGGGGTTCCACAGCAATGTGCGACGGTAATCTTTATTGTTTGTCGGTTTTAGATTGCTGTAATCGGGTGAGTAAAATTGTTTGCTCTCGCTGTATCCCTGTATATTGGTATAGCGCATCTTCCCATATCTGTTGGCAAGGTCGGGGATTATTCGACCAACAGAATCTTCTTTTGTGTAAGGAACAAGACATACTACATAGTTGGGGTGTTTGGGTGTTGCCGATGTAAAAGGTATTTCGTTGTAGAGGTGTTGTACCAACTCAACAGCACCGGGAAAACCATCTACACCATATTCGTTTATGAGATAATGTTGAGAGAGGAAACCCATATAAAATCTTTGTACGGGGTGCTTGTTATCGAGTGCATCAGCATTGTATGTCCAGTTTACAAGGTTGTTTTCGAACTGTTTACGAGTGTCAATATCGCTTCTTATTATAATCTCCTTGAAGTTTGTCATCTTTTCGGCATTGGGCAGGCCTCTTAAATATTCATAATCGGGAACGGGTATGCTGTCGCTGTTATAATTCCCGAGTAATACCATAAATTGCACCCAATAGGCCCAATTATAGTTGTAACGTCGCATGGCACTATCGACAACATCGGTCGCGCTATATGATGTGGCGTAATCTTTGTCTATCGGGAATATAGGGTTCTGAGAATCCTCCTTATTTACAAATCTGAAATTATCGATGTATTTTTTAAATGGCGTCGGCGTCTTTGGGTCTATCATCGTGATTATTCCATACGATGAAAGGTAATTTTCTTTGTCATATAGTTGGAACAGGTTTTTGTCTTTCAGCTCTTCGGGGTTAAGTAATTTAAAAGCTGTCTTTTTAATCTTTTTTCCCTCTTTTATTTTGCCTATACTTATTAGATACTCAGCCTCTTTGTGTGCGTTAAAATCTCTCAAATAGACTTTGTCTTGCGCATACTCCCATTCATCGAGATAACTGAGGCGTAATTCGCTGTGTGGAGGTCGTTCTTTTGATATGTGTTTTTTCTTTTCTTCAACCTCCAAACCTGCCAAAAGAAATTCGTAAGGGTTAATTTGTGTTATGGTGTCGTTTGTTTCTGATGCTTCATATGGTGAGCCGATATTGCGCTCCCAATATTCGTAAAGTTTGAATTTTGGAGATAAATAACGGTCAAGTGCGTATACAATCCTTGCCTTGTCGCTTTGCTTGAAATTCAACTGGGGAATAATAGATGCTGTTCTGTTGCCGTAGAAATCTTTTGTTTGCAAAATAAATTCACTTGTACTGTCGCTGCGGAAGGTGTACGATAAAATCTCTTTGTTATCGTATGATATGTCGAAGCGGTTCAGGCAGTGTGGTAGTGGAATTATGTTTATTCTTTTTCCATCTATTTGTTTGCAGAAAAGACTGCCTTTTATTGTTATGCCATATTCTGTCGGTTGCATATTGCGCAGTGTGTCGCAGGTCAGTTTGCCCCAGTCATACGCAGTCCAGCCGTTTGTCAGCATCACGAGGTCGAGCTGTTCTTTTCTTTTGTCGTTCTTTTTGTCGAAGTATTGCCCCGCCTCGGGTATATATCCTTTAATCTCAGAGCCGAGCAAGAGGTATGTGTATAGGTTGTAGTTCCACGATGTCTTGACATATCCCATGGCATCGCCCACGGCGATAGAAAGGTCGGCAGTCGATGGTATGGGTTTGCCGTCCTCTCGCTCGATGTCGAGTGTTATTTTT
>JAZQVO010000020.1:0-2580 GCA_045631905.1 Bacteroidaceae bacterium | reverse complement strand
ACCATCGTGAGGCCCGTGTTCAGGTACGCGTAGTTCCAGATTTTCTCTTCCATGTAGGCGGGGAGGAACCGGTAGTTCTTGAACAGGTCCGCGTCGGGTTCAAAGTAGATTTCGGTGCCGTTTTTCTCGTTGGTGGCGCATTCGCGATATTCCTTCACCAAAATGCCCTTGCTGAATTCCGCCCTTTTGCAGCGACCGTCACGGAAACTCTGCACGATAAAGGTGGTGGAAAGCGCGTTGACCGCCTTGGTACCCACGCCGTTCATGCCCACAGACTTTTGGAACGCCTCGGAGTCGTACTTGCCGCCGGTGTTCATTTTGGAAACGCAGTCGATGACCTTGCCCAGCGGGATGCCGCGGCCGAAGTCGCGCACGCGGCAGCTCCTGTCCGCCATCTCGATGATGATCTTTTTTCCGGCGCCCATCGCGAATTCGTCAATGGAGTTGTCGATGACTTCCTTCGCCAAGACGTAGATACCGTCGTCGGGGCTCTGGCCGTCGCCCAGCTTGCCGATGTACATACCCGGACGTGCACGAACATGCTCCATGTCGCTCAGGTGGCGTATATTATCTTCGGTATAAGCGACCTGTTCCACAGGGCTGTTTTCTTCGAATATCAAATCCTTTTCTTCGCTCATAGTTTTTATAATACCTTTTTGAACGCTCGACGGCGTTTATGCTGTTCTTTTTCGAAATTCTCCCACTGCGCCTGCACCTTGTTGTTTGTCTCCAGCTCGGGGTTGGTCTCCACATCTTCGAAACCCATAGATATGTAACGGGGCATGAGGTCGTTGAACAAAAGAGCCATAACACCCTTGCTCTGATATTCGGGCTTCACCGCCACAAGCAAAAAGTCGAGCCTTTTAGGGCGCGAGAAGAAGAGTGCTTTTGCAAGGTGGAACCAACCAAAGGGAAAAAGCCTTCCTTTTGCTTTTTGCAACGCTTCGGATAGCGATACAAGGCTCACACCTATTGCCACAAGGTTATCCTCGCCATCGACCACCAGCGAAACAAGACGCAAGTCTATCACAGGGAGGTATTGTTTTATAAATTGTTCTATCTGTTTATCGCTAAGAGGCGAGTAGCCATACAACGGCGAGTAACACTCGTTCACCAGGTCGAAGAGAGCTTTGCCGTAACGCTTCGACAGCTCGGCACGAGACTCACAGCTGACAACCCTCAAATTGTAGCGTTTCTTCACAATAGCCGATATTCTGTCGGCCTTGTCCCATGTCTTTTCGGGAACCTTTATGAGAAACTCCACCCAATCGGCATCTTTCTCGTAACCCAAACGCTCCAGATGGCCCGCATAATAGGGGTAGTTATAAATTGTTGCCATGGTACCGAGGCGGTCGAAACCCTCGACAAGCAGGCCCTCGCGGTCAAAGTCGGTAAAGCCCAAGGGGCCATGCACCTCGTTCATGCCACGCTCACGTGCCCACTGCTCCACCTTGTTCATTAATGCCTCCGACACCTCTTCGTCGTCAACAAAATCAACCCACCCGAAACGCGCAGTCTTTGCACCCCACTTTTCGTTGGCACGGTGGTTAATTATCGCCGCCACACGCCCCACTATTCTCCCTTCGCGCATAGCGAGAAAATAGTCAGCCTCACAAAATTCGAAGGCCGCATTACGGTCTTTACGCAAGGTGTTCATAGCGTCCTCATAGAGTTCGGGAACGGCATATTTGCAGTACTTATAGAGCTCGTAATTATAGCGAACAAATTGTTTCAACTGAGACTTTGTCTCTACTTTTATTATCTCTACCGCCATTTATCTATCAGCTTTTTTTAAGATGCGTAAATTTAATCTTTTATTTGCATTCACGCAAATTTATTTAGATGCTGTTTAAAATTACGTTGGGTGATAAAAATATTCTTGCTTTTAACTCTTATAATCATCAGGTTGTGCCGGTGTCTTTTTGGAGATTACCTTTGCTTATAATTTGCTTTATAATCATAAGGTTGTTAATTGATGCACAGAAAGTACGTAATAAACGTCTCTTTTCGGTGGAGGAATAGCGACAAGAAATCTCGAAAAATAATATTTTTTCTTTTAACTCCTCGGTGCTGTTCCTCGGTTGTTCTCTCTATAAAACAAAATTTTCATATGTTCTTTGTCGCGCAAAGAACCAAACGCTCTGCTTTTTACGGTGCCGGTGGTTTTTGGAAATTACCCTTGCTTGTATTCTACGTTATAACCATAAGGTTATAGACCGAGGAAGGTAAAGTGCCTGGGGCAAAAAAAAGATAGGCGAGAAAAATCTCGCCTATCTTTAATTATTGGGATTTTATTACTTGCTCCACAAGTTGCCCCATTGACAGCACTCGCTTTTCGCGCACCGCGTGGCACAAAGCACGTCTGTGCTACACGCGACTATTCGCTGCTCGTGCTATCGATAGGGAATTTTGTTTTATTTGCTCCACAAGTTGCCCCATTCGCCACGGTTAATCTTACCGAGCTGACCGCTTGTGCTTATCTTCTCCTCATTCATGGTGAAAGATGTTGTAGACATAACATTGTCAGTAGCTACATTTACCTCGTTTGTAAGAGGTGATACATAAGTCTTTTTCATATTG
>JAZQVO010000019.1:0-97030 GCA_045631905.1 Bacteroidaceae bacterium | reverse complement strand
TTCTCGGGCTCCATACGTTTTAGGACAGTCTTGTCATCGATGATACCGTCGCGGTAGAGGTCCATAGCAATCTTAACCATTGCTGCACCTGTACGCTTACCGTTACGTGTCTGCAAGAACCACATTTTACCCTCTTGTACGGTAAACTCCATATCTTGCATATCTTTGTAGTGGTCCTCAAGGCGTGTCTGGATAGCGTCGAGCTCCTTGTAGATCTCGGGCATAGCCTCTTCCATTGAAGGATATTTAGAAGCACGCTCCTCCTCGCTGATGTTCTGCAATGCAGCCCAGCGCTGAGAACCTATCTTTGTAATCTGCTGTGGTGTGCGGATACCTGCAACAACGTCCTCACCCTGTGCATTGATAAGATACTCTCCGTTAAAGAGGTTCTCACCTGTTGCAGCGTCGCGTGAGAAGCAAACACCGGTAGCCGATGTGTCGCCCATGTTACCGAATACCATTGCCTGAACCGAAACGGCTGTTCCCCACTCATCGGGAATTTTCTCCATGCGACGGTAGAGGATAGCACGCTCGTTGTTCCAAGATTTGAACACGGCGCAGATAGCACCCCAAAGCTGCTCGTAAGCGTCGGTGGGGAAGTCCTGGCCTGTCTGTGCCTTAACGGCTGCCTTGAACTGAGCAACGAGGTCTTTGAGGTTCTCAACGCTCAGGTCTTTGTCAAGAACAACACCTGCCTCTTCTTTAACCTTCTCGATGATGGCCTCGAAGGGGTCGATCTCCTCTTTGCTCTCGGGCTTCATGCCAAGAACAACGTCACCGTACATCTGTACGAAACGGCGGTAAGAGTCCCATGCGAATTTGGGGTTGCCTGTTTTTGTGGCAAGTCCCTCAACTACTACGTCGTTGAGACCGAGGTTGAGGATTGTGTCCATCATACCGGGCATAGAAGCGCGAGCACCCGAACGTACCGAAACCAACAAGGGGTTTGTGGGGTCGCCAAAAGTAGAATTCATCAAATTCTCGATGTTCTTAACTGCTGCTGCAACCTCTTCTTTAAGAAGCTCAACAACCTGATCTTTACCAAGTTTGTAGTACTCGTTACAAACCTCGGTTGTAATGGTAAATCCGGGAGGAACAGGGATACCGATAAGGTTCATCTCTGCCAAGTTGGCACCTTTACCTCCTAACAAATTTCTCATTGACGCGTTACCTTCAGCAAGACCATTACCAAAGGTATAGACTCTTTTGTCTGCCATAAATTTTTGAGTTTATTGTTTGTTGATAAATAAAAATAAGTAACAAAATCACTGTGTTGAAACCCTTTTTACGCAAGGTCCTCAACTAATTTGCAAATATAATTAAAATGTTTGTATTTCGAAATATATTGCCAAAAATATCGAATATGCTTAATAAAAAATTAAGTTATTGTGTTAAAAGTGCCGATAATCGGGATTTTAGATGTATTTTTGCCGATAGTGAGAATTATGCAATAAATAAAATGGCAAGAAAAAAGAAAGATTTACCGCTCTTGGAGCGTGTTGAAATAACAGGTGTGGCTGCCGAAGGTAAGGCTTTGGCGCGTGTGAATGACCTTGTGGTGTTTGCTCCTTATGTGGTGCCGGGCGATGTTGTCGATTTGCAGGTGCGTCGTAAAAAACATAGCTATGCCGAGGCCGAGGCTGTAAATTTCCATGAATACTCAAAAGAGCGTGCAACGCCTTTTTGCAAGCATTATGGTGTGTGCGGTGGTTGTAAGTGGCAGTGCCTGGCCTATGAGCATCAGATAAAATATAAACAGCAACAGGTGGTCGATGCGCTTAAACGTATAGGAAAGGTGGAGCTTCCCGATGTTATGCCTATCCTTGGTTCGGAAAATACCCGTGCTTATCGCAATAAACTTGAATTTACTTTCAGCAACAAGCGTTGGCTCACATGGGAAGAGGTTTCGTCCGGGGTGGAGTATGATAACATGAATGCTCTCGGCTTTCACATACCCGGTGCATTTGATAAGGTGCTCGATATTGAGGAGTGTGGTCTTATGTGCGACCTTAATAACCGCCTGCGTAACGGTATACGCGAGTTTGCCGTGCGTGAGGGTATATCGTTCTACGACCTCCGTGCGCAGACCGGTCTCTTACGTAATATGATGATACGTACATCGACAACGGGCGAGGTTATGTTGTTGTTGCAGGCAAAGGTTACATGTGATGCCGAGATGGGGCAGTTGCACAGGGTGCTTGCGTTTATCGGCGATAACTACCCCGAGGTGACCTCTCTCCTTTATGTGATAAATAATAAGTGTAACGACACGTTCGGCGATTTGGAGGTGCATACCTTCAAGGGTACCGATGTGATATACGAGGAGATGGAGGGCTTGCGCTTTAAGGTTGGCCCGAAGTCGTTCTACCAAACAAACAGTGCGCAGGCTTATAATCTTTATAAGGTGGCACGCGATTTTGCGGCTCTTACCGGTGACGAGGTGGTGTATGACCTTTACACAGGAACGGGTACTATCGCCAACTTTGTGGCCTCAAAGGCCAAAAAGGTTGTGGGTGTTGAGTATGTCGAAGATGCCATAATTGATGCTCGTGTGAACGCCGAACTTAATGGCTTCGATAACATGCTTTTCTTTGCCGGCGATATGAAAGATATTCTCACACGCGATTTTATTGAGGAGCATGGCAAGCCCGACGTGATAATTACCGACCCTCCCCGCGCCGGTATGCACGATGATGTGATAGATACTATTTTGTTTTCGGCACCCCGTCGCATTGTCTATGTGAGCTGTAACCCGGCTACTCAGGCTCGCGACCTCTCTTTGCTCGATTGTGACTATAAAGTTACGGCTGTGCAACCTGTCGATATGTTCCCTCACACTCATCATGTTGAAAATGTAGTACTTCTCGAAAGACGAGAAAAATAACAGTTTGCGAATATGCGTAAAAATATGAAAAGTCTGCTCACCTTTAAGGTTACGGCAGAAACACAACTTATAACATTTATAATGGAGAAGATGCACGGCATTAGTCGTAACCGTGCAAAGGCGTTGATAACCAACAGGGTGGTGCTGGTCGATAACATAATTACCACCCACCCGCTTGCCGAGCTCAAACCGGGGCAGGTGGTACAACTCGACCGTTCAAAGCATAAGATGTCGTTCCATAGCAACAGCTTGGATATTGTTTTTGAGGATCCTTATCTCTTGGTTATCGACAAACAGCCCGGTGTGCTGTCGATGAGTAATAATACAAGGCAGGAGACTGTGCAAACGGTTCTTAACCGTTACTTGGAGAAGGGAGGCGGTCGCAACACCTCACATCTTGTGCACCGTCTCGACCGTGATACTTCGGGCCTTATGATATATGCAAAAGATGTTCAGACACAGCAGTCGTTTATCGAAGGGTGGCAGTATCTTGTTACCGACCGTCGTTATATAGCTCTTGTCGAGGGTGTTTTTGAAAAGAAAGAGGGTAAGGTGGAATCGTGGCTTACCGAGGATAAACGCTTTATAACTCATTCGAGCCCCGTGGATAATGGTGGCAAGTTTGCCGTTACGCATTATAGGGTTTTGCGCGAGGGAGGTGGTTACTCTCTTGTGGAGTGCGAGCTTGAAACCGGTCGCAAGAACCAGATTCGTGTGCATATGGCAACGCTTGGGCACCCTGTTGTGGGCGATAGCAAGTATGGTAGCAAGGTGGACCCCGTGCGTCGTTTGGGCCTGCATGCCTACATGCTCAGCTTCCGTCACCCTGTAAACGGTAAGGTTCTGCGCTTTGAGACTCCGTTGCCGTTGTGCTTCGAAAATTGTTTAAATGGTAACCGTTCTTAAAAATATTTTACTCTTTTTTCTCTTGTCGTTACCTCTGTCGGTGACGGCAGGTGTTTTGTCGGCCGATACGGTTTATGTTTTCAGGAAGATGCCTGCCGACACGGTTGTTGCACCGCCCGAAAAGAGACCGGCGAAGAGGGCTGTGAAGAAGAAAAAGCAGGTGGCGAAGAGGGTGGTTAAAGCCAAAAGCACAAAGAACGATTCTGTGAAATACTCGGAAAAGCGTATATATCTTGGCGACAGGGTTATAATGCGTGGCGACACGGGTGCCGATGTTAAAAAACTTGCCGAAATAATGGTTAAGAGCCTTTATATCGATGAAAAAGATGTTCCATATACAAAAGGTGGCAGTGTATTGTACGATGGAGAGCTTCTGCGTGCAGTGAGGCTGTTTCAGAAGGTTTCGGGGCTTTATGGCGATGGTATCGTGGGAGAGACAACAATAAAAGCTCTTCGAAAAATTCATCGTTGGCGTCGTTCGGCACAGTAGTTTTGTGTTGCGAGATAACAGGTTTAAATAAAAACGAGGGCTACCGCGGTAGCCCTCGTTTTTATTTAATGTTCCATGAATTTGTGTTTATCGTGCTTTCAACTGCGTTTTCGAGTTTGTCGCTAAGGTTACAGAAGAAATCTATGCCTGTGAACTCTTCGAGCTCGTCTATGGTGCACATGTAGTCTGTGACACTGCCGGGGAGGTAGTTCTTGTGTGGCATCAGGAAGGCGATGCCGTAGTATGTGTTGTCTTTCAGGCGTAATAGTGCCATGAAAAAGTAGTCGGGTACGGTGGGGCAGGTGCCTTTCGAGGTGTATTGTCCCTCGTTTATTGTTCCTCCTTTTACAACATAGAGTGTGTCGGCAAAATTGTGGTTGCAACCCCAGCCTTTGTCCCGCTCGTTTATCTTGTATTCGAGCTCGTTCCAGAGGCCTGTGTTGAATTTGGAAAGCATGGGCGATATGTTCGACATATAGAAGGTCTGTTCGTTGGCTTCGCGTGAATATACGCGGTCGTACGATGCTACAAGGTGTCCACGTTGAAAACCGTTGCCGTTAATCTGCTTCGAGGTCATGGTGTAGTTGCCTATGTAGTCGGGGTCGGCCATGAAGTTTTTGCTTCTATCGACCTTCTTGTCGCGATTGCTCTTGTTGAATGTGAAAGCTACCCATCGCGAGTGCTTGCGCTCTAAATTGTGCGAGATACTGTATGTTATATTCTCCTCGCCGTTTACCATGGTGTAACGGGTGGTGAATGCGTCGTCGTCGCTGAGTGCGGGAATTTCTATGCGGTAGGCATATTTTTCGCCACCTATATTTGCGTTTGTGTTCAGCGGGTCGATTGTGGGTGGTGCGGGGGTGTTCTCCTCGGTGGGCGGTGTGGGTGTGCTCCCTGTTCCGTCGCCATCTATGTCGCCTCCTACGCCGTTTCCTCCGCTACATGCAAATATTAATATAGAGGTTGCAAGTATGATAAGTAGTTTTTTCATTGTGCTGGTGTTATAAATATAAAAAAAGGTGTATTAAAACCATTAATACACCTTTTTTTATATTCTTTGTTTTTATTATTTCTTGATTTTTCCGTAACGGCTCATGAACTTGTCCACGCGACCTGCTGTATCCACAAGTTTAGCTTTACCTGTGTAGAAGGGGTGAGAAGTGTTAGAAATTTCAAGTTTGATAAGGGGGTATGTCTCGCCCTCGAACTCAATAGTCTCCTTTGTGTTGCAGGTAGACTGTGAAAGGAAACAATCGCCGTTTGACATATCTTTGAAAACAACGGGACGATATCCTGCGGGATGAATGTCTTTTTTCATTATTGTAAGTCTTTTAATTTTAGTTTGCTGGTAACAAAAAACGTGTGTAATGGCTTTCGAGGTGCAAAGGTAGTATAATTCTTTAATACAACAAAATAAATCGTCTCATTTTTTATGGTTATTCGTTAAATAATTTTTGAGCAAATTTATATATGTTGCTTACCTGTTGCTCTTGTTCTTGCAATCTTTATTCGACGTATAATACCAAGCCTTTCAGATACTCTCCCTCGGGGTGGTATATGTTTACGGGGTGGTCGGCAGGTTGTGTCAGTTGGTGCAAGATGCGCACGTTGCGTTTTGCCATGGCGGCGGCGGTGAACACAGCTGTGCGGAAGTTTTCCTTGCTCACTACCTGCGAGCACGAGAAGGTGAAGAGTATTCCGCCGGGCTGAATTTTTTCGAGTGCTTTTGCGTTGAGCCTGCGGTAGCCTATGAGTGCGTTGCGCAACGAGTCGCGGTGTTTTGCAAAGGCAGGTGGGTCGAGAATAATAAGGTCGTAGTTGTTACCCATGCGCTCCAAATAGTCGAATGCGTCCTCGGCAAATGCGGCGTGGCGAGGGTCACCGGGGAAGTTTATATCCACGTTGGCGTTTGTGAGGTCGATGGCTTTGGCCGAGCTGTCTACCGAGTGCACAATTTCGGCTCCTCCACGCAGTGCGTAAATACTGAAACCGCCTGTGTAGCAGAACATGTTGAGGAGCTTGCGTCCTTTTGCATATTTTTCGAGCAGAGAACGGTTCTCGCGCTGGTCTACAAAGAAACCTGTCTTTTGGCCTTTTATCCAGTCGATGTGAAATTTTAATCCATACTCGGTCGATACGTTCTCGGCGTTGCCTCCCATTATGTAGCCGTTGTCTTTGTTTATGTCGGCTTTGTAGGGGAGTGTGGTTTCCGACTTGTAATAAATGTTTTTGAGCTTGTCGCCAAGTGTGGCTTTCAGGGCTTCGGCAACCTCCATGCGGTTTACGTGCATGCCTACGCTGTGGGCTTGCATCACGGCTGTTTCGCCATATATGTCGATGATGAGGCCGGGGAGACAATCGCCCTCGCCGTGTACAAGGCGGTAGGTGTTGTTGTCGTCGCGCGATGCTACTCCTGTGCTCTTGCGCAGGTCGTATGCCGTTGCTATGCGGTTGTTCCAGAATTTTTGGTCAATAGGCTCGTCTTTGAATGTGAGGACACGCACGGCTATACTGCCCACTTGTACATGTCCGCGAGCTATAAATTCGTTGTTGCTTGTGTATACGGTTACGATGTCTCCCTCCTCGGGCTTGCCGTCTATGCGATGTATCGCTCCCGAAAATATCCATGGGTGGAA
Source organism: Bacteroidaceae bacterium (assembly GCA_045631905.1). GTDB lineage: Bacteria > Bacteroidota > Bacteroidia > Bacteroidales > Bacteroidaceae > HGM04593. The sequence continues at coordinate 90,114 of JAZQVO010000019.1, read as the reverse complement.
TCTTTTTAGCGACTCCTCTTTTCCGCGTTTGAGTATTACCGATTTTTCCATGTTCTTAATTATCCTTCAATCTGTTTAAGTCTGTTGTATATATTCAGGCACGCCCATGCGTCGGTGGCGGCATACTGTTTTTGCTTGTCGGTGAGAACATCTTGCTCCCAGTTGCTTAATTGTTGGCTTTTTGATATGCGCATGCCGAATATTATTGCATATATCTTTTGGAGGCTCATCTCTTCGATGCCGAATTTGCCTACATATTTTTGCAGGTCGAAGAACCCGCCGGCCTTGAATTTTTTGCGTTTTGCAAGTGCTTGGTAGTCATCGTGTAACGACACGCCTACTTTGGTTATTTCGGTATTCTCCAAAAGGGCTGTTAGCGATTCGGGCATGCCTGTGCGACATAGCCTTATGAGAAAACATGTGTCGGCTGTGGATAGTTGCAACAGCGACACGTTGTAGTGTACGCCTTTTTTGAATGCGGGACGTGTTTCGGTGTCTATGCCTAATATTTTCTCTTTCGATAGTGCTTTGACGGCTTTTTCTACATCGGCGGCTGTGTCTATTGTGATTATTCTCCCTGGGTAGAGGAGGGTGGGCATGCCGGCAATCTCGCTTTTTCCTATGTGTGCATTAAAAGTCGTCATTTGTGCTTTCTTCTTCGTCGAGGTTTGTGTTGTATGCAATATCGTGCAGTGCTCTGAGTGTGTTTACGGTTCTCTGTCCCCAATATTGGCGAAAGTGTTCGTTGCACTCTATTATGGCATCGTGCATGGTTTCGTTTATCCCTACCTGAAAAAGAGATACGAAGTTTTTAACGTCTTGATATATGTCGGCGAGGTCCTCCGATATAAATTTTGTGATGGGGGTGTCGCTATATTTCATATCCTCGACAAAGACATCGAGGTAGGTGTCCTGCTCGCCAAGAAGGTCGGCGATGTTCATGCGCAAAATCTCGTAACTGTCCTCCGATACAAAATCTTGCAGGTCGTCGTCGCTCATTCTCTCCTCGTTGGGCAACATTTGTGCTTTGAGATAGAGCAGAGGGAGTATCTTTAGCATAGTGCCGACAAATTCTTTGCGAGTGTGGCTGTTGGCCTGTTCCAAATAGGCGCAGAACTCGGCGGCTACGGTAACAAATTCCACAGTGTTTCGTGTAAAAACAATATCGTTGTTCTCTTCCATTTCGGGGTGGTGTTATTTTGTTTTATAATTTCGCCACGAAGTTACAAAAAAATAGCATAGGAGTGTGGCTGTGGTATCTGTTTTTTTTATATCTTCGCAAAGATTATGCAGAAACTGTTATAGTATATTAATTTATGGCAAAGAAAACAACACAGCAAAATACATCACCTTCGATATTCGAAAAAATAAAAAATTTTATCACCGACTCCAACGTGCAATTTATTGTGGGGTTGTTTGTGGGTGCGTTGGCTATCTTTTTGTGTAGCTCGTTTCTCTCTTTTTTCTCCTCGGGTGGTGCCGACCAGAGTGTCGTAGATGTTGCAAACGTGGCTACCGAGGTTGCTGAAACCGGTAAAGAGGTGGTACAGGAGGGTGTCAAGAATACATCGGGCCGTGGTGGTGCTGTTGTTGCCGATTTTTTGGTAAACAAGTGCTTTGGCTGGTCGTCGGTGCTTGTAGTGCCTTTCCTCGTTGTTATAATGCTGTGGCTTATGAATATACGCAGGCTCCCTTTGCTCAAATGGTTTATTTGTACTATTTTCTCAATAGTTTGGGGTTCGTTGTTCTTTGCTTTTGCCTTGGGTAATCTCTTTTCGGAAAGTTTTATGTCGCCCGGGGGTAATCATGGCGAGTTTGTTTCGGCATTTATTATCGATAACATAGGCTTTGTGGGCATGGTACTGCTTCTTGTTGTTTCGTTGGTGCTCTTCCTCACATATCTTACTCGTGAAACTATTACGGTGTTAAAGAAAATTCTCTCTTTCGAGTATTTGAAAAAGAAAAACACCGACGATGATGTCGATGGTGATAATGCCGACGATGATGCGCAAGAAGATGCAGAGCCCGAGGTTGACGAAGATACCAAGGAGGGTGATGCCGAGGAGGTGCAAGAGGTCGATGATGATGAAGACGATGACGAAGACGAAGATTTTGAGGTGGTAGATGCTACCGAATCGGGAGATGAGGAGGTTCTTGAAGATGATGAGGCTCCCGCCGAGGAGGAAGATGATATTGCCAAAAAGTTCGACGAGATGAATCGTAAAATCACAGGCGACAAAGGTGATGCCATCGACATGGAGGTGCAAGAGGCAAAAGGTGATGATTTGGGCGGAGATATGCACCGTCCCATCAACCCCAAAGATGAGTTGAGCTACTATAAACCTCCCACCGTGGACCTGCTCGATAAATATGAACAAGCGAGCTTTTCGATAGACAAGGAGGAACAGAATGCCAACAAAAACAAAATTGTGGAGGTGTTGCGTAACTTCGACATCGAGATAAGCTCCATAAAGGCAACCGTGGGCCCCACAATCACTCTCTACGAAATAACACCTGCACCCGGTGTGCGCATAGGTAAAATCAAACATCTCGAAGATGATATTGCTATGTCGCTTGCCGCACTATGTATACGTATTATTGCGCCTATACCCGGCAAGGGAACTGTTGGTATCGAGGTTCCTAACGCTCATAAACAGATAGTTCCTATGGCCTCTTTGTTGAACAGCCGTAAATACAAAGAGACTGATATGGCGTTGCCTCTTGCGCTTGGTAAAACCATATCGAACGATGTCTTTATGGTTGATATGGCAAAGATGCCTCACTTGCTTGTTGCCGGTGCCACAGGTATGGGTAAGTCGGTTGGTCTGAATGCAATTATTACATCGTTGCTCTATAAGATGCACCCCGCTTACTTGAAATTTGTGATGGTCGATCCCAAAATGGTGGAGCTAAGCCTTTATAATGTGCTCGAAAAACATTTTCTTGCAAAGCTCGAAGGTGAGGACGAGCCTATTATAACCGATGTGAACAAGGTGGTGCGTACCTTAAAGTCGCTTTGTGTCGAGATGGATAACCGTTATCGTCTCTTGCAACTTGCCAAGGTGCGTTCGGTTAAGGAGTATAACGAAAAATATCTCAATAAGGAGCTTATGCCTACAAAGGGGCATCGCTTTATGCCATATATTGTGGTTATAATAGATGAGTATGGCGACTTGATGATGACTGCCGGTCGCGAGGTTGAGCAACCTATCGCACGTATCGCGCAGAAGGCTCGTGCCGTGGGTATTCACATGATTATTGCAACACAGCGTCCGACGACAAATATTATTACAGGTACCATCAAGGCAAACTTCCCCGCACGCATGGCTTTCCGTGTAATCTCTGTCATCGACTCGCGTACCATACTCGACCGCCAGGGTGCCAACCAATTACAGGGCCGTGGCGACATGTTGTTCCTTGCCGGTAACGACCCCGTGCGTGTGCAGTGTGCTCTTGTCGAGACAAAAGAGGTGGAGCGTGTGTGTGCTCACATCGCCAAACAACAAGGTTATACATCGGCCTACATTCTGCCAGAACCCGACGAGGCTGCGGGCGAGATGGGTGGCGGTTCGTCGTCGCGTGGCGAGCTGACATCGGACAAACTCGACTCCCTTTTTGTAGATGCGGCCCGCACCGTGGTGCTGCAACAGCAGGGCTCGACATCACTTATTCAGCGCAAGTTCAACGTGGGCTTTAATCGCGCCGGTCGCATCATGGACCAATTATGCCAAATGGGTATTGTGGGCGAGCAGGAGGGTAGTAAACCGCGTCAGGTGTTGTGTGCCGACGAGGCTGACCTTGAATTCCGCTTGAAGCAGATAATGCAGTAGTGTGTTATTATAATAAGGAGTAAGATGAAGAAAATACTTATATACATAGCCTTTTTGTTCTCTTTTTCGGTAACAGCCGTGGCCGACGATGCTGTGGCTTTGCTTGAAAATGCCCGCAAAAATATTGAGGCGGACCGCGCGGTGCAGTTTGTGTTCGACTATACCGTATGCGACGAGGAGGGCATGGCGCTTTTTGCCGATAATGGTAGCTTCAAGTTCGACGGCGACAGGTACTCTTTATTGCTCGGTACTATGAAGTTGTGGTGCGATGGGGCTACTCAGTGGAGCTATATAAACCAAACAAACGAAATTTATATAGCCGATGCCGATGCCGAAGAGGCACGTCTTTATAACCCCTCCTACCTCATGGGCTTGTGTAGCGATGGTTATGTATGTAGCGTGATGAAAGAGGCTGGCAAGGCGTGTATAACCATGGTTGCCGGCGACGATGCGCAGGAGTTTGAGAGGGTGGTGCTCTCTCTCGACGAAAAGACGCTTCGTCCGTTGTCGATGGAGGTTTATATGAGTGGTCAGGGTAGTGTGAAGGTTAAAATCGACAGCTATAAGCCTAAGTGCGATTTTGCCGACCGCGTTTATGTCTGCCCCATGGAGGATTTTCCCTCGGCCGAGATTGTGGATATGAGATAATAATAAAAAAAGATATAGATATGTTCAAGACAAAATGTTTAATTATCGGTTCGGGCCCTGCCGGGTATACAGCGGCCATATACGCATCGCGTGCGAACCTTTCACCCGTGCTTTATGAGGGTATGCAACCCGGAGGTCAGCTCACACAGACAACGGTGATAGAGAATTTTCCCGGTTTTCCGTTGGGTATAACAGGCCCCGAACTCATGGATAATATGCGCAAGCAGGCTGTAAATGTTGGTGCCGATGTGCGCTCGGGCTCTGTTACTGAGGTTGATTTTGAAACATCGCCCTACAAAGTGACGATAGACGATGGTACGGTTGTTGAGGCCGAAACAGTTATTGTTGCAACAGGTGCGGCCGCAAAGTATCTTGGTCTTTCCGACGAGATTAAGTATCAAGGTATGGGTGTGAGCGCGTGTGCTACATGCGACGGTTTCTTCTATCGTAAAAAGGTTGTAGCCGTTGTTGGTGGTGGCGACACCGCATGCGAGGAGGCCAATTACCTTGCATCTTTGGCGGCAAAGGTGTACTTGATTGTTCGCAAGCCTTTCTTGCGTGCATCGAAAGCTATGCAGGACCGCACTTTGGGTAATCCTAAAATAGAGGTGCTTTTCGAGCATAATACACTTGGTTTGTATGGCGAGAACGGAGTCGAGGGCGTGCATCTTGTGAAGCGCAAAGGTGAGGCCGATGAAAAGGTTTACGACCTCCCCATAGATGGTTTCTTCCTTGCCATAGGTCACAAGCCCAACAGCGATATATTTAAAAAGTATCTTAAAACCGACGAGACTGGTTATTTTGTTCCTGCCGATGCAAGCGGGGTGAAAACCTTGGTTCCCGGTATATTTGTGGCAGGTGATGTTGCCGACCCTCATTATCGTCAGGCCATAAATGCGGCTGCGAGCGGTTGCCGTGCCGCCATGGAGGCCGAGCGTTATTTGTCCAATAAATAACCAATTTAGTTTAATCATTTAATCTTTGTTGAATGGAAAAGTTGCTCCCTCTCTATCCTTTGCTTTTCGAGAATAACTTCCGTACGGTGGTGTGGGGTGGTCGCAGCCTGAAACCTTTGAAGGGGTTGCCGGCCGACGACGATTGCGTGGGTGAAAGTTGGGAGGTGAGTGCTGTTCCGGCCCGAGAGTCGCGCGTGAAAAACGGTCCCTTGGCCGGGTATACACTCTCGGAGCTTACAGCCACATATGGCGAGCTGTTGCTTGGCGTCTCTGTTTCCGAAAAGTATGGCGATGAATTTCCTATACTTGTAAAGTATATCGATGCTGTGCAGGACCTCTCCATACAGGTTCACCCGGGCGACGAGCTGGCTCGAGAGAGGCATGGCTGTTTCGGGAAAACCGAGATGTGGTATGTAGTCAAAGCCGAGCCGGGTGCATCTCTCTATTCGGGTTTCAACCAACCCATCTCGCGTTACGAATATGAGAAGAGGGTGGAAGATGGCAGTATCTGTGAGGTGCTTCAACGTCACGAGGTAAAAGCCGGCGATTGTTTTTATATACCCTCGGGCCGTGTACATGCTATCTGCGGCGGAATAATAATTGCCGAAATTCAGCAAAGCTCAAACATTACCTATCGCATATTCGACTATAACCGCCCCGGGCTCGATGGTAAAATGCGTCAGCTTCATGTGCAAGAGGCCAAGGAGGCGATAGATTATAAGGTCTACGACAATTACAGAACCGAGTATGAACGTCGCATAAATAAGCCGGTGCCCCTTGTCGAGTCGCCCTTCTTTGTTGTCAAGGTGCTGGAGGTTAATCGTGCTTTCCATCGCAAGCTCTACAAGTACGACTCCTTTGTAGTGTACATGTGCGTCGAGGGAGATTGCACCATCACCATAAGAAGTGCCGAAGGCTTTGGAGATATGCCCGGAGAAGAAAATCGTGTTGTACGCCTTACCGAGGGTAATAGTTGCCTGGTGCCTGCCGGTTGTGCCGACTTTGATGTTACGCCCAACAACACAACAGGCTTGACAAAATTGCTTGAAGTGTATATTGATAACAAAAATTTTTGAAAACAGGTGAAAAAGGTGCTCTTTTGCCTCAAAAAGATTGGTAAAAGTTTCTTTGTAAAGAAAATAATTGCTACCTTTGCACCCGATTTAGTCCGTAGGGGTTGAATAAGCCGAGTTCACGAAGAACACGCACCTCGCGGAAATCACAATAAAAGCTATAATTAAATGTACGCAATTGTTGAGATTAACGGACAGCAGTTCAAGGCAGAGGCCGGAAAGAAGCTGTACGTGCACCACATCAAAGGTGCTCAGAATGACACAACAGTGGAGTTTGACCGCGTGTTGTTGTTGGATAATGAAGGTGCTATCACAGTAGGTGCTCCCACTGTTGAAGGCGCAAAAGTAGTTTGCTATATCGGCAATGTTCGTGAGATGAAACAGACACGCAAGTCAAAGGACGGTCAGAACATCGTTACAACACGTGTTATCGACCCCACTTTGGTTAAGGGTGACAAAGTTTTGGTTTTCCACAAACGTCGTCGTAAAGGTTACCGTAAATTGAACGGTCACCGTCAGCAGTTTACAGAGTTAGTTGTTAAAGAAATTATCGGTTAATTTTAAAAAGTTTTAGCATTATGGCACATAAAAAAGGTGTTGGTAGTTCAAAGAACGGCCGTGAGTCAGCAAGCCAGAGACTTGGTGTTAAGATTTGGGGTGGCCAGGTATGTAAAGCCGGTAATATCATCGTACGTCAGCGTGGTACAGTTCACTATCCCGGTGCAAACATCGGTATGGGTAGCGATCACACTCTCTACGCTTTGGTAGACGGCGTTGTAACTTTCAAACGTGGTAAGAACGACAAGAGCTATGTTTCTGTTGCTCCTATCGCCGAGAAAAACTAATTTGGAAATAGGTTATTCCAACGTATAAAATGAAGGTAGCCCTGCTACCTTCATTTTTTTTATATATAAGGTTTATTTTTCTCCTGTATCGTGTTAAAAACAATAAATTAGTTGTATCTTTGTGAGTTACTGCTTATAAAGCGTTTAAAAAGGAATATTAAAAAAACAAAATATATGCTTACACTTAAAGTAATTGCCCAAGATACCGAGAAGGTGATAAAGGGCTTGGAGAAAAAGCATTTTAAGAATGCAAAAGAGACAATAGAGAAGGTGCTCGAGCATGACAAAGAGCGTCGTGCCGCACAGTCGGAGCTCGACAACGTGCTTGCAAAAAACAAGCAGTTGGCAACAAAGATAGGCCAGTTGATGAAGGAGAAAAACATCGAAGAGGCCGAGAAAGTTAAAGCCGAGGTTGCCGAGCTCAAAGAGAGCGCAAAGGCTTTGCAAGAGAAGATGGACGCGGCGGCCGAGAGTACTCAGGCTTTGTTGTACACAATACCCAACCTCCCCTATGACGAGGTGCCCGAGGGCGTTTCGGCCGAAGATAACGTGGTTGAAAAAACCGGCGGTATGGAGACACCTCTGCCCGAGAATGCTCTCCCTCACTGGGAACTTGCAAAAAAATACGACCTCATCGATTTTGATTTGGGTGTTAAAATCACAGGCGCAGGCTTCCCCGTGTACAAAGGTAAGGGAGCACAGTTGCAACGTGCTCTTATAAATTTCTTCCTTGACGAGGCTCGCAAGGCCGGTTATCTCGAAATTATGCCTCCCACGGTGGTAAACGCCGCGTCGGGTTTTGGTACAGGTCAGTTGCCCGACAAAGAGGGACAGATGTATCACTGCGCTCTTGACGATTTTTATCTTATTCCCACAGCCGAGGTTCCTGTTACAAACATCTATCGCGATGTTATTCTCGACGAGAAGCAGTTGCCTATTAAAAACTGTGCCTATACACAATGTTTCCGTCGCGAGGCCGGCTCTTACGGTAAAGATGTTCGTGGTCTTAACCGTTTGCACGAGTTTTCAAAAATTGAGATTGTGCGCATAGACACTCCCGAGCATAGCAAGGAGTCGCACAAAGAGATGTTGGAGCACGTAGAGGGCTTGTTGCAGAAATTAGAGCTCCCTTACCGCATATTGCGTCTATGTGGTGGCGATATGAGCTTTACTGCTGCACTCTGCTTCGACTTTGAGGTATATTCCGAGGCGCAGAAACGCTGGTTGGAGGTAAGTTCTGTATCGAACTTCGACAATTATCAGGCAAACCGTTTGAAGTGTCGTTACCGCACAGCCGACAAAAAGACCGAGCTCTGCCACACACTCAACGGTTCGGCTCTTGCGCTTCCCCGTATCGTGGCTGCTCTGCTCGAAAACAATCAGACACCCGAGGGTATAAAAATTCCCAAAGCGCTTGTTCCCTATTGTGGCTTTGAGATTATCGACTAATAACAGAATATACGATAAAAAACTACCATCATGTTTAAAATAGTATCGAAAGAACAGTTTTCGGATAAAGTATTCCGTTTGCGAGTAGAGGCACCCCTCATCGCAAAATCGTACAGAGCGGGTAACTTTGTTATCATAAGAGTAGGCGAAAAGGGCGAGCGTATTCCCTTGACAATCGCTCATGCCGATGCCGAGAAAGGTTTAATAACTCTTGTTATTCAAAAGGTCGGTTTGAGCTCGTCGCGCCTTTGCGACCTCAACGAGGGCGATTATATCACCGATGTTGTCGGTCCTCTTGGTCAGGCAACACACATCGAAAACTTTGGTACAGTAGTGTGCGCCGGCGGTGGTGTGGGTGTTGCACCTATGCTTCCTATTGCGGCCGCTCTCAAAAAGGCCGGTAACCGAGTAATTTCGGTGCTTGCAGGCCGTTCAAAAGAGCTCATAATCCTCGAAAAAGAGGTTCGTGAGGTATCGGACGAGGTTATCATTATGACCGATGATGGCTCATACGGCGATAAAGGTCTTGTTACTGAAGGTATCGAGCGCGTAATAAAACGCGAGAAGGTGGACCACTGTGTAGCCATAGGCCCCGCTATAATGATGAAGTTTGTGTGCAAACTCACAAAGCAGTACGAGATACCCACCGTAGTATCGCTTAACACTATCATGGTCGATGGAACAGGTATGTGCGGTGCTTGTCGCGTTACAGTGGGCGGAAAGACCAAGTTTGTTTGTGTCGATGGTCCCGAGTTCGACGGTCATCAGGTAGATTTTGATGGTATGATGCAACGCTTGGGTAGCTTCAAGCGCGAAGAGGCTGAAGAGATACACAAACTTGACAAATGCGAAGCAACAGGTGAACCTACCGAGGCTTGTGAGCTTACAAGTCGCGATGCAGAGTGGCGTGTGGCTCTCCGTAGCAAGATGAAGCCCAAAGAGCGCACAGCCATAGAGCGTTGCGAGATGCCCGAGTTGGAACCCGCTTACCGTGCGACAAAGTTGCGCGAAGAGGTGAATACCGGTCTCACAAAAGAGATGGCTATGTTGGAGGCACAGCGTTGCTTGGACTGCCCCAACCCTGCATGTATGGAGGGCTGTCCTGTGAGCATTAAAATACCTTCGTTCATAAAGAATATCGAGCGCGGTGAGTTTGGCAAGGCCGCTCAGGTGCTCAAAATGACAAGCTCATTGCCCGCAGTGTGTGGTCGTGTTTGCCCACAGGAGAAACAGTGCGAGAGCAAGTGTATACACTTGAAGATGGGCCACAAGGCTGTTGCTATCGGTGCTTTGGAGCGTTTTGCTGCCGACTATGCGCGTGAGAGCGGCGAGCAGGCTGTTCCCGCCGTAGCTCCCTCAAACGGCAAAAAAGTTGCAGTTGTAGGCTCGGGCCCTGCCGGTCTCTCTTTTGCCGGTGACATGGCAAAGCTAGGTTACAGCGTAACCGTCTTCGAGGCTCTTCATGAGATAGGTGGTGTGCTTAAATATGGTATACCGGAGTTCCGCTTGCCCAACGCTATCGTAGATGTTGAGATTGATACATTAAAAGCCATGGGCGTTGAATTTGTTAAAGACTGCGTGATAGGTAAAACAATCTCTATCGCTCAGTTGCAGGAAGAGGGTTTCCAAGGTGTGTTTGTTGCCTCGGGTGCCGGCCTTCCCAACTTTATGAATATCCCCGGCGAGAACTCTATAAATATCCTTTCGTCGAACGAGTACCTCACTCGCGTGAACCTTATGGACGCTTCGAACCCCGACTCAGACACTCCCATGCACATAGGTAAGCGTGTGGCAGTAGTAGGTGGTGGTAACACCGCTATGGACTCGGTGCGTACCGCCCTTCGTTTGGGTGCCGAGCGTGCGATGATTATCTATCGCCGTTCAGAGGCCGAGATGCCCGCTCGTTTAGAGGAGGTTAAGCATGCCAAAGAGGAGGGTGTGGAGTTCCTTACTCTGCACAACCCCATCGAGTATATTGCCGACGAGAAGGGTTGCGTGAAACAGATTGTTTTGCAGAAGATGGAGCTTGGCGAGCCCGACGCTTCGGGCCGTCGTTCACCCGTGCCCATCGAGGGTGCTATCGAGACCATCGACATCGACATGGCTGTTGTTTCGGTAGGCGTGTCGCCCAACCCCCTTGTTCCCACATCGGTTGAGGGCCTGGAGCTTGGTCGCAAGAACACTATTGCCGTGAACGATAAGATGCAGTCGTCTATCCCCTTCATATATGCAGGTGGAGATATTGTACGCGGTGGTGCAACGGTAATTCTTGCTATGGGTGACGGTCGCAACGCTGCCGCTTCTATGCACGAGATGCTGAGCAAGTAAAAATATTATTACATAGTACAAAAAAAGGATTTCCCCCGGGAAATCCTTTTTTTTGTATGTTATCTTTGCCACCCTTCGACGCGATAAATTTTTTCCAAAAGTTTCTTTTCTTCCTTTGTCTTGGCATCTTTGTGCCACACCTCTATGCGTGCTGCATAATAGTCGCCCCAAACACCTTCATATATGGTAAATTCCTGCTTGTTTACTAATTGGGCGAAGGTGTCGGTCTCTTTTACGTTCACTTTACTCTTGCTTGTAATGCTTTCTGGGGAGAGCGGAGTGTTTTTTGTAGCTTCGTAGCATTTAAGATAAATTTCGCCGGCAGGCAGTGAACCATGATAAAAATCATACATGTACTTGCCTCCTTGAAAATCATCGTAAATCTGCAGGTAGGTGTCTTTTGCTATGCTGTCGATGGATACTCCCGGCGCACCACCTCTCTCTATTGGTAGGTTATATGCGATGCAGGCTGGTATAGGGTGCATCTTGCCAAACTCGGAGCTGTCTGGCTCGAACGCTTTATAAAATACCGTAATTACAGCGATGAGCTTTACTGTTATTATTACCGCAAACGCAACACCAAGTACGCTTGTAAATATTTGTATGAACTTTTTCATTCTTGTTATACGTTGATTCTTGGTTAGAAATTATAATAGTCTCATAAGCTCCTCCTTTGTTATCCCAAGCAGGTCGGCTTTTGCTTTGAATTTGGGTAGTTCGCTTTCAATAAACTCGCGTCGTTGGCACTCTTTTATCAGCTCCTTGGCACCGGCTTTTACGAAATATCCGAGACCACGTTTGTTATATATTATATTATCGGCTTCGAGCAGTTGGTAGGAGCGCACTATGGTGTTGGGGTTCACGCCGAGTGTGGCACCCATCTCACGTACCGAGGGTATACGGGCTTCTTCCTCCCATGTGTTGCACATAATCTTCTCGCGCATCAAATCTACCATTTGCAGGTATATCGGTTTATGTTCGCTAAATTCCATGCTGTTATGCTTTTATGCGTTTAATAGTGTGGTAAATGAGTATTTGTGTCACAATAATGTTGCACACTCCGAATATAGCATTTGAGTATATAATGTGTGAGGGGGCTATGTAGCCGTCGAACAATATTTTCAGTATTAAGTTCATAAAAAGGTATTCAGCCGTTGCTATAACAGTTGTGTATACAATACTTTTCAGTACCGAAGAGGTTTTGTATATAATTAAAAGGTATGTACAGATGCTTGTTATTCCCAACACAAAAACCATGTGAAGTAGTATGTTTGTGGGCGATGTCTCTGTTTCTATGTGGTGTGAATGGGTGAAGATGACAGAGTATATAAGCTTTATCACATACATAATTGCAATTACAGCGAGTGGTGCTATAACAAGTGTATTTAACAGTATAGAAAGGTATTTTTCGATGTTGCTTGCAGGGAGCGAAATATATAGCGTACGTCTTCTTTTTGATAGTATATCCCCGTAGAATAGAAAGGGCGATACCCATATAAAAATAGCTGTACTGATGGTTGTTTCAATAATATCGTATACCAGAATAAAATAAATTGCATATATAATTATACATGCTGTTATTTTTGCATAGTATAAAGTGCTCTTATTCTCGTAGATGAATAACCTGAACAACCGTTCGAGGCTTATAAGTCTGCTTTTTTCGTTTCTTTCCATATTTTCTTGTTATAAGGATATCTTTTTTATTCTGTCGTATATGAGGGATAGTATTATGACGGTCAATATTGTAATGCCATATAAATTGGCTTCGTGTGAATTTCCCCATGTCGCCTCGTTCGGGGTTGTGGGCAGAATCTTTCTCATGAGAGTGAGGAACCACATGCTACCATAATATAGTGCCAAACAGGTGACGCCTGTTTTAATTTTGTTTTTTGCGAGCCCGGCAATGAATATGTACACTATTATGGCTGTTGCATATATTATGAACGGCCTCCAATAGAAGTAGTTTGCCCAAGAGGTATTAATTTCGCCTGTGATTATGTAGAATGTTATTATATTTATTGTATATCCCAATACAGCAATAATGATAGGAACTGTTATGAAGGAATTTATTGCAAGGGAGATGAATTTTTCGAGGTTGCTTGCCGGCAGTTGCAAATATAGGTTTCTGTTTTCTCTTTTTAGTATAGGGTAGTAAAAAACTACCGGTGCAAAGAACTTCATTACCGTTATAACAGTGTAAGGAATGGCTATGTTGCAAAAGTGATTGTAGCTTGTGTTTATTAGTAGTATTATGAATGCAGATGTCCACAATATGGCGAATATAGTTATATTGCGTATAAAGTGACTGCTTCTTATTTCGTAAACAACCAGTTTGCTCAACCGCTTGAATGAGAATGTGTTGTTCATAATGTAATGACGTTTTTTTACTTGTTTAAATTAATATGGTTGAAGAGTAGCTCTATGTCGATACGGCTCTCTTCTCCGGTTTCGTTCGTGGCTATGTAATTGTACCCGTTTATACACTCTTCGCAGTAAAGCGCGTCGGAGGGTTTGTCGTTAGCTGTACCACAGCGGTATTTTTTTTGTAGTTCTACTATGCTGTTGTCTATTGCTATCTGCTTGTCTTTAATTATGGTAATGTGGTCAAGAAGGTTGGCAACCTCTTTTATTTGGTGTGTGGCGATGACGATGCAACGCTCTTCGTTCATGTAACGCGATATTATCTGCCTGAACTCTCCTTTGCTTGTAATGTCGAGCCCGTTGGTCGGCTCGTCGAGTAGTAGGTAGGGGGTGTTTAGTGCAAGCGCGAAGGCAATGAATGCTTTCTTACATTCGCCTGTCGATAATTTGTCGAAGGAGCCGTTTATGTCGAGTCGCATCTCTTTCATCAGCTCTTCGAATTGTGAGTAGTTGAAGCCGGGGTAGAAGCTACCATACTCTTTTGCAAATGTTTTTATTTTGCTTATTGTGGCAGCAGGGTGTTCGGGCAGGTAGAAGATGTTCGATAGGATATCGGGTGTGCGTTTGTAGCTCTCCTTGCCCTCTATGGTGGTGCTACCTTTTTTTGCACGGAGCATACCGCATATAATTTCCATGAGTGTGGTTTTTCCTGTCCCGTTTGGGCCCAAGAGGCCATATATATACCCTTTTTCGAACTTTGTGCTTATGTCGCAAAGTACTTCATTGCTGTAACTGAAATGTAGATTTTGAATTTGTATCATAGTGTATTAGTGAATTAGTACACTGCAAAGATGGATATTCTTTTTATTCTGTGCAATGATTTTACAGGATTTTTTAATAATTTTTTTTCACACTCTTTTTAAGAGTGTGGCAAGGTTACAACTCCTCGATAAGTGCTTTGTAAATGGGCGATTGCGACAATATCTCTCTATTGCCGAACACAAACATCTGGCGACGTGCGCGTGTAAGTGCTACGTTTAGTTTGCGGTCGATGGGGGTGCCGTCGGCATCGGGTACGGGTGCCGATAAAATTTCGAGCTGTGTGGGGGTGTTTATCGTAGTGCCAAAGAGAATAACCTCGCGTTGCGAGCCTTGGAAGCGTTCCACGGTGTCGATAACAATGTCTTCGCTGTCGGGGACCGATAGTTTTGCTATCTCCTTTGTGACCATGGCTATCTGGCTGCGGAAGGGTACTATTATTCCTATCTCGTGCGAGGGGTTGCAGGGGTACCCGTTTGCTGTGCGCAGTTTGTGGTATATTTTGACGAATAGCGCGATGGTTTCGGCCTCTTTGCGGTTTATCTTTGCGTTCATACTCTCCTCGCCGTTTATGTCTATGAAGGCCGAGCGATGTGTTGCCATAAGGCTCTCTATGGGGCACTTTCTGTCGTATGTGGGGTAGTGTAGTGGCTCTTTTTGGTGTGTCAAGGGGATAGGCTCCAATATGTTGCCGTAAAAGTATCTGTTGGCAAAGGAGTTTATTTCGGGGTGCATGCGCCCTTGCTTGTAAAGGGTTGCTATGAGCCCTTCTACGGGGTGGTTGTGATACCACTTATAGAGGCGTTCGAAGAGCGAAATTCCGTAGTTGTTTATCCCTTGCTCTTTAAGTATGTTGCTTGTAACTTGGGTGTTTGTTGCAGGTTGTGCCACCACGGCCGGTAGCTGCTTGGGGTCGCCTATGAGTATGAATTTTTTTATTGCGACATCGCCCGTGGGTGTTGTTGCGCTCCATAGCCCGGCAAGTTGCGATTCAAGAATTTGTGTGGCTTCGTCTATGATGGCAACATCGAATTTTTTTAGTGCAAAAAGCTCTTTGCGTCCTGTCAGGGAGGCTATTGTGCCCACAACTATGCGATACCTTTGCATGGTCTCTTTTATCTGCTCGCGGTTCTCGCATGTGGCTATAATGTTTTTCAAAAGGTGGGGGCGGTGCTTTTCGGCACAGCTCTGTTCGCTGCCTATGCGTATGAAGGTAGGGGTGTCGGGGAGGCTTTCGAGTGCTTCGCAAATCTCGTCTACTGCACGGTTGGTGTATGATGCAAGCAGAATGTTGCAACCCTCTTCGTTATGAAACTCCTGAACCATGCTTCTTAGTGCTTGCGAGGTTTTTCCTGTTCCGGGGGGGCCTATGAGCATGAATAGCTCCTCGGCCTGCTTGGCTTGCAGAACGATGTTGTCGATATATGGGTTGGTGTAGTGCCCGTTTAGCGTTAGTGTGCGGTTGAAAAGCGGGGTGCGTCGTGCGAGTAGCAGGTCGATGCGCTTGGTAGGTGCGGTGAGCAGGCTCGCAAGGTCGCGAAAGGCTGCACGGAAGGTGCTGTCGAGGTGGTCGTGCTCCATGGCGTAGGCACTGCTCTTGGGGTAGAGCTTGCTGTTGCGTTGTTTGTGGCGCAGGTGTATTGTTATCGCCTCGGGTGTGATGCTTGTGAGGGTGCCACGGGTAACCACGCGGTTTATTGCACTGTGTTCGTCGTTGTCGCGACGGTATATGAACACTGTGTCGCCTGCTCTGAAATTTGGGTAAAATTCTTCGTTGTATTGTGGCAAAGCAAGTTTTATATCGCTTATTCCCTCTTCGTTGTCGAACGATACTATTTTGAGGTCTGTGAGTATGTTACCGTTCTCTATCTTGGTGGCGAGCGGTGCGTTCCATATATCGGCAAAGCTACGTCCTTGCTCGTGGTTGCCGTTACCTGTTTTAGCAAGTAACATCTCGCGTGCCACAAATGCTACGTTGCCAAAAAAATAGTCCTGCAACAGCTTGTCGGCAGTGTGTATGGGTGCAAGAATCTTTTCGATGCGTGGGCGCAGGTAGTCGTTCCACAAACGGCCTCCTGTGTTGTTTTCGTTTAGGTCGTCGGCCGTTGTGTTCAGTAATATGTTGCGGAGCCCATCTTTGCCCATCTCCATGAGCAGAGCGACTATCTTGTTACGTAGCATGAGTGTCCGGCTCATTTGTGAACGTGACGACTCTTCGCGGTAGAAGCGTGGGTAGCGCGAGTAAAAAAGATAGGGGCGTATGTGCTCGCGTGGCATCTGCAATGAGTAGCATAACATCTCCTTGTAGAGCGACATCTGTATACGGTGCTCCTCTTTTGCTCCTCCGTTAAACTCGTCGGCTTTACCCGATTTTAACTCAATGAGGTGGCTACAATCGTTTTGTAAGAGGTCGATACGTCCTTGCAGGCCAAGAGCTTCGCAAAAGAACGAGGGCTCGAGGCTTACATTCTCGCGGTTGAAACTGTCGGCGGTCTCCACGCCTATGTTCCCGGTTTTTATTTGTATGTTGTTGAATTGTTGGTGTGCTTGTTTAAAGAAGTCGGTGCCAATTTCGTTGCATGCAGATAGTTGCAGGGGGTATTCGCGAAAGAATTTCTTCATCGAGCCTGCATAGGTGGCTGGGCTTTCGGGCCTTTCGTTCACGCAATCGTCGAGAAAAAGGTTCGCGGCCTCTCCGAGCAGACGCGCCGAGCTGTCGGTGTTCTTCTCAAAGAGGTTTATTATGTAGCCGAGGGCCGGCGCACCATAGGGCTGCACGCATCGGGCAAGTGCCGATATATCTATAAGGTAGTCGGGCTCGAATATTATGTCCTGTGGGTGAAGCGTGCCTTCTGTGTCTATGGTTGCCGACAAGAGGTTGAGCTTGCACCCTTTTTGTAATATCTCGGGCAGTTGCTTGTAGCATGCCTCTTGTGGCAGGGTGGCAGTAATCTCTTTCTCCTCTTCGTCGTAGCCCTTTAATACACCTTCTTTGTGCTCGGTAAAGGTTATCTGTTTGCGCAGGAAGCACGCGTCTATATTTTTCATCATTCTGTTCTTACTCTTTTTGTGCTGTCTTGTGCAAGTATGATATTTATCGAGTCGTTGTATTGTTTTTGCTTTCTTTCAAATTTTCTCCATGTGCGTTTTACCTTCTTTACAAAGGAGAGTGTCTGTTTCCAGTCGCTGAAAGAACCGTTTTTGCACACGCTGTCGGTGTAGTATTCGGGGAGGCTTTTTAGAACGAGGAAACTATCGACATTGTTGTTCCAAACATAGCGTGGCAAGCCATGTTTTTGTGCAAGGTTCATGGCATCGCCTATGTGTCCTGCACCGGCGTTGTACGATGCCAGAATAAAGTTGGCGCGTTCTTCAAAATCTTCTATACGACGGTATAGATAGTCGAGACTGCTCAGAAGTTCCGATGCGGCCATGATGTTTGTTCTTGTGTCCATGAAAAGCGAGTCGGGTATTCCCAAGCCTCGCAACGTCGCAGGCATAACCTGCATAACACCGCATGCACCAACCCCCGACATCGCGACACTGTCGAAACGCGACTCTGTGAAACCTATCGCTGCTATGAATTTCCAGTCCCACCCAAGGCTGTCGGCCGCTTCGCGAAAGTGCTTGTCGTAGGGCGACAACTCAACATGGGGCGACAGGTAGGTTATCTTTACTTCGGCAGGTGTGTAGTATACCTCTTTTACTTTACCGCGAAAAATAATATCGCCCTCGGTTACAATAATAACAAAGGCTATTAGAATGGCGATGGGGTATACAAATTTCAACTGCATCTTTCTATTTGTTTATGAAGTAGCTTATGAACATTTGCAACATTTTTATGGCTTTTACGTTGTGCCCGCCTTGTGGTATTATAATATCGGCATACTTTTTTGTGGGTTCTATAAATTCCCAATGCATCTCCTTTACTATTCTCTCGTAGCGCGAAATTACTGTTTCCGGTGTGCGCCCACGCTCAATGACATCGCGTCTTATGAGGCGAATGAGACGGTCGTCGGCATCGGCATCAACAAAAATTTTAAGGTCCATGAGGTCGCGCAACTCCGGGCTCACAAGTGCCATGATTCCCTCGATGATTATAATTTCTTTCGGTTCCACATGTACCGTTTCTGGCTGACGTGTGCATGTTATGTACGAGTATGTTGGTTGCTCCACCGCTTTCCCGTTGCGCAACATGGCTATATGTTCAACCAAGAGGTCCCAATCGAAGGCATCGGGGTGGTCGAAGTTGATAAACTGGCGTTCCTCCACAGGGACATGACTGCTGTCCTTGTAGTACGAATCCTGTGGTATTATTGTTATCGATGCTTGTGGCAACGATTTTATAATCTCTTTTACAACTGTGGTCTTTCCCGAACCGGTTCCACCTGCAATACCTATAATATACATATGTTCGTTTTTTGTTGATACACTAACAGCAAATTTACTCTTTTTTGCCGAAAAACCACTCATGTTGCCATAAAATATTATTGAACAGCCTCTGTAACCTTGTTTTTTATACTTTTCTATTTTTGTGGCTATATTTTTTTGCTTATTGTTTCATTTAAGGAAAGAATTTTACTAATTTTGCAAAGAATCCCGTAAAGCGGGTTAGGATAGATTAACTTAATTACTTTTAAAAGTATAAAATTATGGTAAACTTTAAAGAACTAGGTCTTGTAAACACACGTGATATGTTTGCAAGAGCAATGAAAGGTGGTTATGCAATCCCTGCATTCAACTTCAACAACATGGAGCAGTTGCAGGCTATTGTTATGGCTGCAGTAGAGACAAAGTCTCCCGTTATCCTTCAGGTATCGAGCGGTGCTCGTAAGTATGCTAACCAGACACTTCTCCGTTACATGGCTGAGGGTGCTGTTGAGTATGCAAAAGAGCTCGGTTGCGCAAATCCTGAGATTGTTCTTCACCTCGACCACGGTAACTCTTTCGAGTTGTGTAAGTCTTGTATCGACATGGGCTTCTCATCGGTTATGATCGACGGTTCACACCTTCCCTACGAGGAGAATGTGGCTCTTACAAAGAAAGTTGTAGAGTATGCACACCAGTACGATGTAACAGTTGAGGGTGAGCTTGGTATCCTCGCAGGTGTTGAGGACGACGTTGTTGCCGAGCACCACACATATACACGTCCCGAGGAGGTTGTAGACTTCGTAACAAAGACAGGTTGCGACAGCTTGGCTATCTCAATCGGTACTTCTCACGGTGCCAACAAGTTCAAACCCGAGCAGTGCACACGTAACGAGAAGGGTATCCTCGTTCCTCCCCCCTTGGCATTCGATGTATTGGAGGGCTGTATGAAAGAGCTTCCCGGTTTCCCCATCGTTCTTCACGGTTCTTCTTCTGTTCCCCAGGAGGAGGTTGAGACAATCAACAAGTATGGCGGTGAATTGAAAGATGCTATCGGTATCCCCGAAGAGGAGCTCCGCAAGGCAGCTTCACTTGCAGTTTGCAAAATCAACATCGACAGCGACAGCCGTCTCGCTATGACAGCAGCTGTTCGTGAGGTATTTGCTACAAACCCCGCAGAGTTCGACCCCAGAAAGTACTTGGGCCCCGCTCGCGAGAACATGAAGAAACAGTACATTCACAAGATTGTGAACGTTCTTGGTTCAGACAACAAATTGGCTCAGTAATTAATTGCTGTTTCATAAATACAAAGCCCTGCCGGTTGGCAGGGCTTTGTTCATATATTGTATTGTCGTTAATGCTCTCTCGCTCTATGGTAGTATAATGGTTATGCAGACAAAATTGTGTGATAAACTTTGTTTATGAACGTTTCGTAATCATTTAAAATAACAGCCGAGTCAAAATCCCTGTATATGTGTGTCGATAGTTTAACGGCCGGCTGATTTTTTTTATAATATGACCTGTATTCGTCTCTTGTGCCTAAATTATCGTTGTCGGGTATGTGCACTACATATATAAGTGTTTTGTTGGGTGTGTGGAAAAAGAGGTCTGTATTATCTTTCGACAGGTTGATGTATTTGTTAATGTTGCGGTCTGTGAATGTTTCCCACTTTTGAATTGTTTTATCTTTTTTATAGTAGGGTAGCTTGTCGAGTATTATAAACACTTGAAAGTATGGTATCTTGTTACTTCTGATATTTGCCGTTTCGCCCAACATGTTCTCAAAATAGTTGTTTGAATTTTGTGAATAGTTCTGCATGACAAATTTAACGGCAATACCGGCAACTGCTTTTCCTTTGCAGTCTTGCACTGTTATATCAACCATTTTATCTACATAGCGACCGCAAATTTTTTCCTCTTTATCATTGCCATACCCTTGCGAAAAAACTTTGTAATCTTCTCCTAAACGTGAGGCAATATCTTGTGCTATCGCTCCGTGCAAAGGCTTTAATTTTGCATTTGAACGTGATGTGCCCGATTCTAAGAATTCTTTGAAAGAAAGGGATATGACGTTTAGAAAATCAAGATTGTTCATCGTTATTTAATAAATTTAGTTTGTAGTTTATAAATTGTTCTACGTCTTTGGTATTATAGGTGTAGTATCCACCGCTTTTGTATTTTTTGATACACTTGATATATTCGACAAACTCGTCTGATATTAAAATCTCTTTGGCTGTTTTAATATCAATATCACCTATAATATATAATCCGCTATAAATACCTTTCCCGGCTTTTGCTTCTTCGACCTTTAAATCGGCTTTTGTCCTTAATAGTGTGTTGATGGAGATTTTGTCTTTCCAAACATCGGAAAGGGCTTGTGTTCGTCCGTATAAATACCAACCATCATATTCGGGCTTGCCTTTTAATAAATTCTTTTTTTCTTCTTCAAAATGTTCTTTCAGCATCTTGTCCGAAAATATTATCTCCTCGGGTAGAGCTTTCCCGTTTTTGTCATATGGGAATAAACATTTTGTCCATCTGCCTGTCGATGCTTTTATAATTGGTATGGTTATAGATGTATTCGGGATATTATCTCCTATAAAACTCTTATCGGCCAATGTTGCAAACCCGTTTTTCACTCTTACACGACTTTTGTGTTTGCCACATTTTATATTTTTCAGCACTTGCAAATTTTGTCTGTTTGCAATGTAAAAATATGAATCAATAGAGATGTTTTCGTAAGATAATTTATCAACAAATTCTCTTTGCTGTGTGTTGCCGTTAAAACTATAATAATCAAATTCGTCGCATTTCCTGCTTTTTGAGAATGTTGAAATCATAGTATATGTCGTAATACCGTTAAATGGTTGAAAATGTCCTAAATCTACTATCGATACAAGGTTTTTATGCTCCGATATGTATGAACGTAAGTTCTTGGCTGCCACACTGCTCAGCCACGATGATGGCGTGATATAACACATTATGCCATCTTTGTTCAACATATTAAAACCTATCTCAAAAAAGACCAGGTATAAATCGGTCATTCCCCCCTCGGCAAATTTGAATCTTTTTACATCGTTGTATGTGCTTTCCAGATTATGCACACGCACGTATGGAGGGTTACCTACAACAAAATCCATTTTGCCATCATAATCTTTGGTTTTTAATGTGTCATTATGATGAATATCCCATTTAATCTCTGTTAGTTCATATTCGGCTACGATTTCATTCAAATTGTTTATACAATTTTCAATAGCAATTTTATCATTGTCTATGCCGTGAATATACTTTTCTAAACCACCGACAATCTCTTTTTTTGTTAAATTGTTTTGTAGTGCCGATTGAATGTATCTTTTTACAATTTGAATAAGGAAGGCCCCGTCGCCACAACTATTTTCAATAATATGTTTGTTTAGTATGTCGCTACAAATTGTATAATTTGCATAATTCAACATCTCGCAAACAATATAATCGGGTGTAAATACTTGACCTGTATGTTTCTCCTTATAATTAGACGGCATAACAATTTTATTTTATCACAAAGTTAAAAATAAAATCAAAAATTTTTCTTTTATCTGTCTCTATTTTTTTGCTTTGTCTCTGTTATAATTGTTATTTGCATTAAATTAACATCAGGTTTCACCACCAAGTAAATATTTGCTGTGCAAACAATAGTAAAAGTAGCCTGTTTATAACAACTTTTACACAAGTTCTTAGTATCTTCGCACTTCCAAAACAAAACTATGAAAAAGGTACAGGAAATTGCGATAGCCGAATATGATTACCCGTTGCCCGACGAGAGAATAGCCAAATATCCTCTTCCCGAGCGCGACTCCTCTAAATTGTTGTTGTACAATGCCGGTGATGTTAGTGAGGATACTTTTACCTCGCTACCGACATATATACCTAAAAACAGTTTGATGGTCTTTAATAACACAAAAGTTATTCAGGCTCGCTTGCGCTTTAAAAAGGCAACAGGTGCAACAATAGAGGTCTTTTGCTTGGAGCCCGAGCAACCAAGTGACTACTTGCAGGTGTTCCAGCAGACAAAAAGCTGTGTGTGGCAGTGTCTTGTGGGGAACAGTAACCGTTGGAAGGGTGGTGTGTTGTCGCAGGAGATAAAAATTGCCGACAGCACCGTTACCCTTTGTGTGGAACGAGTGAGCGAGGCGGCAGCAGTGAACAGTGTGCGTTTTACTTGGGACGGTGGTTGCTCCTTTGCCGAGTTGTTGGAGGCGGCAGGCGAGTTACCTATACCTCCCTATTTGAACCGTCGCACCGAGGAGAACGATACAAAAACATATCAAACAGTATATTCAAAGGTGAAAGGTTCGGTGGCGGCACCGACAGCCGGCCTACATTTTACGCCTGCTGTGTTGGAGGCTTTAAAAACATCGGGCATCGATTGCGAGGAGGTTACCTTGCATGTGGGAGCAGGCACCTTCAAGCCTGTGAAGAGCGATATTATAGCCGAGCACGAGATGCACGAGGAGTATATTGAGGTGCGTCTTGAACTTTTGAAGAAGATTATTACAGCGGGTGGTACGGCGGTGGCTGTGGGAACCACCTCGGTACGCACCTTGGAGAGCCTTTACTTTATAGGCGAGGCTGTGAAAGAGAATCCCTCTCTATCGCCCGCAGAGCTTCATGTGGGGCAGTGGACACCTTATAACAGGGAGCACACGCTATCGACCTTGGAGGCTCTCGACGCTCTTGTTGTATACATGGAGAAGAATAATCTTGTATCGTTGCATGCTCACACACAGATAATGATTGCTCCGGGCTACACCTTTCGCATCGTTAAGGCGATAGTTACAAATTTTCATCAACCAAAGAGTACGTTGTTGCTCTTGGTGTCGGCTTTTGTAAAGGGTGATTGGAAAAAGATTTACGATTATGCTTTGTCGCACGATTTTCGTTTTCTCAGTTACGGCGACAGCTCGTTGCTCATTCCTTAATAAATTTTTCTTATGATTACAAAAATAGATGATATACCTTATTTGTTGAACCCGGCCGATGGCACAGCTACGGTTACAAAGAACGATGTTCCTTTTTGTGGTCGAGTGGTTATTCCCAAATTGGTTGTGTCGGGCGGTAAGGAGTACAAGGTTACCGATGTGCTCGACGAGGCTTTTGCCGGTTGCACGGGCTTGCAGGCGGTGGAGATAGGCGATGCTGTCGAGAGTGTTGGAATATCGGCCTTCGAGTGCTGTACATCGCTTGTAGAGGTGCGTTTCGGTAGCGGGCTACACATAGTGGGTATGAATGCTTTCAAGGGTTGTACATCGCTACGTGCGTTGTTTTTTCCACCTTCGGTGCCTGTTATAGGCAAGGGGGCTTTTGCCGGTTGCACGGCTCTTGAAAAGGTTTTTCTGCCCGACTCGCTCATAAGCATCGAGGCCTCGCTTTTCGATGGTTGCGTGTCGCTCGAAACGGTCTCTATGGGTGCCGATATTGAGAGCATAGGCGAATATGCTTTTGCCGGTTGTTCGTCGTTGCGCGAGGTTACAGTGCCCGAGGGGGTGGTTTCGCTCGAAGGGTGGGCTTTTCGCGATTGTACCGCGTTGGAGAGTGTTGTCTTGCCCTCGTCGTTGGTGTCTGTGAAGAAGGGTGCCTTCTGGGGCTGTTCATCGCTTGTCGCTTTTACTTTGCCCGAAGGGGTGAACCTGCTCGACCAAGGTGTGTTGGGCGGTTGCACATCGTTGAAAGAGGTGTCGTTGCCCGGTAGCTTGCTCAGCATAGGGTATGGTGCTTTTTACAACTGCTCTTCGTTGCGGGTGCTTGTAATACCTTCGGCGGTGGTGAATGTGGGTGAGCAGGCTTTCCGCAACTGCTCTTCGTTGAAAGAACTTCACATGAACCCTGTTGCAGCACCTATGTGTGCAAAAGATATTGCCGATGCTACTGTTTATGCAAGTGCTACGCTTGTGGTGCCGGCCGGAGCTGTAGCCGAGTATGGCTTTGCTACCGTGTGGGACAGGTTTGCTAACGTAGTGGAGGAGTAGGCTTGTTTTTTTGAAAATATAAACATTTTTTTACAACGGGCTGTTATCTAATAATACTATTAAGATGATGGGCCGTTTATTTTTTATAATTTTATCACTGTCGTTGCTCGCTTGCGAAGAGCAACCCCCTTTCTTCAAAGGTGGTGAAACGGGTTATGTGCAACCTGTAACCATAGGTCATGAAATACCCGGTTTGTTGCCTCCACACTACGATATTGAACTTATTGATGCCGACAGCCTGCACCCTGTGATGCAGATAACAGCCTCGAAGCGTGTGCAACGTGGTGGCAGTTATGAGTGGGAAGATGCCGTGCTGCGTCTTGATATTACAAAAGAGCAGGGTGTGCTTTTGCGTCCTCTCCTATATAAGGGTCCGCTTTCCCCTTTTTCGGGCGAAGGTAAGTAGTCTTTTATTCAAATATTCCCCTCCTATAAAGGGTTATTGCAAAAAATAGTTTATATTTGTATCGGCTACAAAGAGAAATATGTAGTCGGTCAGCGTAATATTGCTTTTATCTTCGAAACAAATTCGCCAAAATTTTAACAAGAGGGTAGAGACAACATTTCGCTCATTCGTTTGTTTCAGTAAACGTGTGTAGTGTATTAAATGCACACCACGCTGTAACATACGGCGTGGGTGTTGTTTTTATTCATTTCTTGTGAGGCGTTTGGCGATGCCTGTTTCGTGATGGATTAAGGACGGGCTCACGCCCTCTTTATTCATGAAGGCTGTTTATGTTGTCATAAAAGTTTGTTTAACTAAATTATAAAAGCGATGATTAAGCTTGATTTAACATTGCCCGAATTTGCATGGTTGTCGGGCGACGAACACGACAACAGGGAAAACACCTCTCTTGTTTATCGCGAGCTCATTATTCACACCCCCACGGCCGGCATAGTGGAAATTCTTATAGGTGACGACTATAATGTTCCCGGTAATATGGCTAAATATGTTTTTAAAGGCAAGGTCTATGGTTGTGCTCCGTGTGAATATACTGCGGTGTTGCTTAATTATCGTTGCGACACTCCCGACGATGAGAAGTTGTTGCAGGATAATATAATCATACCTGCGTCTAAATGGTTCTGTGGCTATTGGGATCGCGTGTCGATGAGCATTAAGAGAAACGGACGAAGATATAATTAAGTGTAATTATAATAAAATAGCGCGACAAAAAATATTTTTTTGTCGCGCTATTTTATGTTTCTGCTTATCTTTGCAGTAACAAAATAATGGAGAAAAATATGAAGATAGGTGATAAGGTGCGTTTCATATATGAACGCGGTGGCGGAGTTGTAACAGGTTTCCGTGGCAAAGATATTGTGTTGGTTGAGGGCGAGGACGGTTTTGAAATTCCTATGCCTGTGCGCGAATGTGTGGCTGTGGAGACCAACGAATATAATTTTGCAAAAAAGACAACAGCGCAAAAAGAGAAAGAGGCCGAGGTGAAAAGGCGTTCACAGCCTGTGGCTGCAACTGTGGAGCAAAAAGAGGAGGAAGAGAGCGAGTCCATAGTGTCGTATCGCCCAAAAGAGCGTCCCGAGGGTGAGCACTTGAACGTTGTACTTGCCTATCTTCCCATGGAGGAAAAATCTCTCTCGAACAGCCGTTTCGAGGCCTACCTTATAAACGATTGCAATTATCGACTTTTCTTTACATATATGTCGGCTCAGGGGCGTAGCTGGCAGGTGCGTGCATCGGGTATTCTGGAACCAAACTCAAAGATGTTTTTGGAGGAGTTTGGGCGCGACGACCTTAACGACATGGAGCGTGTTTGTGTGCAGTTGTTGCCTCACAAAGAGAATAAACCTTTTGCTTTGAAGCCTGCGATGAATATTGAGCGTCGCATCGACACCGTTAAGTTCTATAAGTTACATCTCTTCCGTGAGAACCCCTATTTTGACGAGGGTGCGCTCATATACGATATAGTTGCAAACGACAAGCCTGTAAAGGAGATTTTTACCGATGCTGAGGAGCTACAAAAGGTTATTCTCGAAAAAAAGAAGGCCGACACCCAACAACAGAAACAGTCTGCTCCCAAGCTTGCAAAGGGTAGCGATATTCTGGAGGTCGATTTACATATAGAGGAGTTGCTCGACACCACAGCAGGCATGAATAACTTTGAGATTCTTAACTACCAGCTCGACGTGGTGCGTAAAACCATAGATGAGCATATAAAAGAGAAGGGTAAACGCATTGTGTTTATTCATGGTAAGGGTGAGGGTGTTTTGCGCAACGCCATCTATCAGGAACTTCGTCGCAAGTATCCGCGTTGCATCTCGCAAGATGCTTCGTTCCAGCAATATGGTTTCGGGGCCACCATGGTAATAATAAAATAAACTGTTCTGCATAATATTAAAAGCTCGGGCACACCCGAGCTTTTAATATTATGTGCCGTCGCATGCCGTAAGCATGAGTGCTATATAATGTTGCATGAATAGGCAAGTGTGAACAGGCTTATTTTGGTGTCGGGCAGGGTGCATATGCACTTTGCACACGATGCTATGGTTGCTCCTGTGGTGAGCACGTCATCGACAAGGAGAATATGTTTCCCTTGTAGTTCGTTAGGGCTTATCACACTGAAAATTCCTTCGACGTTTTTCCATCGTTCGTCGCGGTTCTTGTGTGTCTGTGTTTCGTTGGCTACCGTGCGCTGTATGGCATTACGTAGTATCGGGATACCGCTCTTTTGCGAAAGACCTTTTGCTATGTAGTCGCTTTGGTTGTATCCGCGTTGCCTCTCTTTTTTTCTCGATAGGGGTAGTGGAACAATTATATCTATGCCGTCGAAGAAACCCTCTTCAATAAGCTCTGTGGCTGCGATGTTTGCTATGTAAATAGCGGTCTCGGGGTGTGCCTTGTATTTTATCTGGTGGAGTAGGTTGTTGTAGGGTGAGCCTTTGCGGTAGTACATGAATGATGTGGCACGCTCCACGGGTATTTTCCCCCAAAAAAGTTTTTCAATCTCCTGCTTGTGGCTCTTTTCGATAAGAGGCATGCTACACAGGCAGTTAAGGCATATGTGTTTTTCGGTGTGAGAGAGCCTCTCGCCACACACAGCGCAGTATCGTGGGAAGATTATATCGAGCAGGTCAGAGATCCACCTCATAACTATCGCATTTTATTATTTGCAGAATCTTTCCCGGTTCGAAACCTCGCGATGCGGCGAAGCGTATGAGTTTTTGCTTGGTGGTGTAATCCTCTCCTCCTTTATACTCTTTTTGTTTTATTGCTATCAACTCGCGTAGTGTTTGCAGGTATTCCTCTTCGTCTATCTGTTCTATCGCATCGGCAATATGTTCCTTGGGTAGTTGTTTCTCGCGCAGTGCTGCTTGAATCTTTATTCTTCCCCAGCGGTTGAAACGTAACTTGTCGTTTACAAAGGCGCGACAGTAACGCGCCTCGTCGATGAATCCTTCGCTTTTCAGGCGGGCGATTATCTTTTCTTGTTCGGCTGTGGTAACACCCCATGCGGTGAGCTTCTTGCTCACCTCGTTTGTGCAACGCTCGCATAGTGTGCAGTATGCGGCTGCTTTGTTAAGTGCTTCGGCAGGGGAGATTGGTTTCATGGGTGGTTACTGTTTTACCGCCATAATCATGCGGTCGTTGTTGTCGAAATCTTTGCGCAGGGTTATTTGTGTGTATCCGAGCATATGTAGCATGTCGCATGTCTCTTTGCCATGCTCGCGGTTAATCTCGAAAAACAGTTTGCCACCGGGGGGGAGCATCTTTACTGCTTTTTCGGCTATGGTGCGGTAGAAGAGCAGTGGGTTTTCGTTGGGAACGAAGAGTGCTAGGTGGGGCTCCCACAGCAGGACATTATTGTCCATCTCTTTTTTTTCTAACTCTTTTATATATGGAGGGTTGCTCACTATGATATCGAATTTTTCATCTTCGGGCTCATAGGTGAGTATGTCGCGTAGTTCGAAATTTACCGTGCAACCATTGCTCTTGTTGTTCTCCTTTGCAACCTCCAAGGCTTGGGGCGATATATCCCATGCTGTTATTTTGCTTGCTTTCAGTTTGTGGGAGAGGCTCACCGCTATGCAACCGCTGCCTGTGCCTATGTCGAGTATCTTGGCTTTTTCATCGGCTTCTTGTGCTACCCATTCAACCAGCTCGCTCGTTTCGGGGCGTGGTATGAGCACTGCGGGTGTTACTTTGAAGCGGAGGCTACAAAAATCGCTGTATCCTAAAATATATTGTATGGGTTCGTTCTTTGTCAGCCTTTCAAGTGCATTGCCGAGCTTTCTCTCCTCTTCGGCAGTGAGGGTTACAGGGTCGTTCAGGAAGTAGGTTGTTTGTGGCAGGCCGAGTAGCTCGGTGGCTATGATGCGTGCGAGGGCGTTCACTTCCCCTTGTGGGTAGTGAGCGCCTATCGCATCGTTTATTCTCTTTTTTATCTCTCTCATAGCCTCCTGTCGTGTTGTGTCCTATCCTTTGAATGCCGAGAGTAGGTTGTCCCACTCGTTGTTTATTGCCTCTACCGAGGGGAATACTATATTTGCTCCGGCTTTGTAGAGTACATCGGGGTTCAAGGGGCCTGTGTTCGCTGCTATGGTAAAGAGACCTGCCGTAACGCCTGCCGTAACTCCTAGTGGTGCGTTCTCAACCACGATGGCCTCGCTTTGTGTGAAGCCTCCCTTTTCGAGAGCAAGCAGGTAGGGGTCGGGGAAGGGTTTGCCACGTTTCACGTTGAAACTTGTTACTATGTGTCCTTTGTCGAAGAGCCCGGGGAAATTGCTCTCTATTTTATTGAGCAGGGTAGGGGTACCCGAGCCTGTCACTATCATGGGGGTGAGCCCGCTTGCTTTCACCTTTTTTATAAGTTCAAGAGCGCCCTTCATGCGTGGTGTTTCGGGGTATGTGGCATATATCTCACATTTTGTTTTGCACAGGGATTCTATAAGTTCCTGTGTTGCGGGCTTACCGAATTGTTGCAGGCTTGCGGTGTTTATGGTGTCGGCACCGGTTCGTCCTTCGTTCATGTATACATCTTCTTCGGTAAACGCAAAACCTGCATCGCTCATAACCTTCGACCATGCTTTTGCGTGGAAGGGCATGGAGTCGAAGAGAACACCGTCCATGTCGAACAATACGGCACGCAACTGCAAGGGCTTGCCTTGCAGTTGCGTGTATCTCTCTATAATTTCTTTATATTCCATTATAGTCTTGCGCGAATAGCTTTGCTCTCCTCCTCGTAACCGGGTTTGTCGAGCAGAGCAAACATGTTTTTCTTGTATGCCTCTACACCGGGTTGGTTAAAGGGGTTTACTCCAAGTACATAACCGCTTATACCGCAACCAATCTCAAAGAAGTATATGAGCTGGCCGATGTAGTACGCATTGAGCTGGGGTATTGAGATGCGGATATTGGGCACACCGCCATCTACGTGGGCGAGCTGTGTTCCGAGCTCGGCCATCTTGTTTACCTCGTCTACATGCTTGCCTGCAAGGAAATTGAGGCCGTCGAGGTTCTCTTCGTCGGCAGGTACTATTAGTGAGCTGTTGGGCTTTTCAATAGAGAGCACTGTTTCGAAGATTTTGCGCTCGCCCTCCTGTATCCACTGTCCCATAGAGTGGAGGTCGGTTGTGAAATCTACCGATGCAGGGAATATTCCTTTGTTCTCTTTTCCCTCGCTCTCGCCATAGAGCTGTTTCCACCACTCCGATGTGAAGTGTAGTTTAGGCTGGTAGTTTACGAGTATCTCAATTTTTTTACCGCTTGCATAGAGGGCGTTACGGGTTGCCGCATACATGGCTGCGATGTTCTCCTCGAATGGTACTTCGGGTGCGCATGCTTTTTCCATCTCCTGTGCTCCTTTTACAAGTGCCTCTATGTCGAAGCCGGCAACGGCGATGGGCAACAAACCTACGGGTGTGAGTACCGAGAAACGGCCACCTACGTTGTCGGGGATAATAAAGCTCTTGTAGCCCTCTTTGTCGGCTGTGATACGTGCCGCGCCCTTAACAGCATCGGTGATGGCAACAATTACTTTGCTTGCTGTCTCTTTACCGCGCTGGTCCTCGCACTGTTTCTTTAAGAGACGGAAGGCAAGAGCTGTCTCTGTTGTTGTACCCGATTTTGAGATGTTTATAACACCGAATTTTTTGTCGGCAAGGAACGCGGTGAGTTCGCTCAGATAATCTTCGCTGATGTTGTGGCCTGCAAAGATTACACGAGGGTTGCTCTTGTCGCCTATCATGGCGGCGAAGTTGTTGCTCAACGCTTCAATAACTGCACGTGCGCCCAAGTAGCTGCCACCGATACCGGCTACAACCACTACATCGCAGTTTGCGCGGAGTGTCTCGGCTGTTGCTTTAATCTCCTCGATGAACTCTGCTGTTATTGAAGAGGGGAGGTGCAACCAACCAAGAAAGTCGTTGCCGGGGAGGTTACCGTTCTCCAAAGCTGCTTGTGCTTTTTTAACTTCGGGCTCCAAAGCCAAAATCTGCTCTTTTGTTACAAAGCTTGTAACTTTGTCTATGTTAAGTTTAATATTTTCCATTGTATTTAATTGTTGTTTTGGTTTATTTAAATGCGTCTGTAAGTAGTTTAATCTCTATAACGGGTGAGATGCCCTCGTAAAGAATGTTGTATACGGCATCGATGATTGGGGTGTTCACTCGGTAGTGCTCGTTTATCTCCTTTATGCACTTTGCTCCGTAGTAACCTTCGGCAATCATCTCCATCTCTATCTGTGCGCTCTTCACCGAGTAACCTTTTCCTATCATGCTACCAAACACACGGTTACGGCTGAAGTTTGAGTATCCTGTAACAAGCAGGTCGCCTAAATATACCGAGTCGTTTATGGTGCGCTCGATGGGGTGAATTACGTTGATAAAGCGGTTCATCTCTATTGCGGCATTCGACATGAGCACGGCTTGGAAGTTGTCGCCATATTTAAGTCCGCTACAAATACCTGCTGCAATAGCGTAGATGTTTTTTAGCACCGAGCCATATTCTATACCTACAACGTCGTCGCTCACCGATGTTTTTATGAAACTGTTTGCAAGTTTTTGTGCAAATTGTTTTGCGTGGTCGATGCTCGAACAACCTACTGTGAGGTAGGATAGACGCTCAAGGGCAACCTCTTCGGCATGGCATGGACCGGCTATTGCGGCTATGTTCTCATAGGGTACCTTGTAGGCTTTGTGGAAGTACTCCGAGATGATGAGGTTTTCGTCGGGAACGATACCTTTTATGGCGTTCACGATAAACTTGTCCTCGAGGTCGGTTTTTAACTTCTTCAAGTGGTTTTTCAAATAGGGCGAGGGGGTTACGAACACCAAAATATCCGACTCTTTGACAATTTTGTTGATGTCTGAGGAGAAGTTTATTCTGTCGGTGTCGAACTTTACCGATGAGAGGTAAGCGGGGTTGTGACCCAGACGTTTGAAATCCTCTATACGGTCGTCGCGTCTTATGTACCAGTTGATGCTCTCAACATTGCTTAGCAATACTTTTGCGATAGCTGTTGCCCAGCTGCCGCCACCCATGATTGCTACCGTGGAATTGGTAAGATCCATAATTAAGCGAGTTTGCTAATCCACTCGGCTACGTCGTTAACCGAAGGAGTAGTGTAGTTTAACTTGAATTTTTTATTTATACCGCCAATCTCCTGTTGTATCTTTTGGGGATTGCCGTCTTTTAGGTCGTTTACAAGGTTGTAGCCGGCTTTGTGTAACACGGGTACCCATTCTGCGGGAACGCCTATGGCTGCGAAGGCTGCAACTGAGTCTTTGGGAACTTTTTTCTCGGGGCGCATCTGTGGGAAGAAGAGTACCTCCTGTATGGTTGTCTGGCCTGTCATGAGCATGGCTAGGCGGTCCATACCGATACCCATACCCGATGTGGGGGGCATACCATACTCCAACGCGCGTACAAAATCTTTGTCGATGAACATTGCCTCGTCATCGCCCTTTTCGCTCAGACGTAACTGCTCTTGGAAACGCTCGGCTTGGTCGATGGGGTCGTTGAGCTCGCTGTATGCGTTGCAGAGCTCTTTACCGTTTACCATGAGCTCGAAACGCTCGGTGAGGTCGGGGTTACTGCGGTGACGCTTGCAGAGGGGTGACATTTCAATGGGGTAGTCGGTGATGAAGGTTGGCTGTATGTAGTTTCCTTCGCAGAACTCACCAAATATCTCGTCGATGAGCTTTCCTTTGCCCATGGTTTCATCAACCTCCATTTTAAGCTCTTTGCATATAGCAAAAATCTCCTCCTCGCTCTTGCCGTTGAGGTCGTAACCGGTAAACTCTTTGATGGAGTCGAGCATGGTGACGCGACGGAAGGGTGCTTTGAAGCTGATGATGTTGTCGCCTACCTTAACATCGGTGGTGCCGTTCACGTCCATGGCAATTTTTTCGAGCATGTTCTCGGTGAAGGTCATCATCCAGTTGTAGTCCTTGTAGGCAACATATATTTCCATACATGTGAACTCGGGGTTGTGTGTGCGGTCCATACCCTCGTTGCGGAAGTTCTTTGAGAACTCGTATACACCTTCGAAACCTCCTACGATGAGGCGTTTGAGGTAAAGCTCGTTGGCTATACGAAGGTAGAGGGGTATGTCGAGCGCGTTGTGGTGTGTGATGAAGGGGCGTGCGGCGGCTCCACCGGGTATCGACTGCAATACGGGTGTTTCAACCTCCATGTATCCCTTTGTGTTGAAGTATTCGCGCATTGAGGTGTATATTTTGTTTCTCTTCACGAATATCTCTTTTACATCGTCGTTTACCACCAAATCGACATATCGCTGGCGGTAGCGTAGTTCGGGGTCCTCGAACTTGTCGTATGCAACGCCGTCTTTGTATTTTACGATGGGTAGTGGGCGGATACTCTTGGATAGTATTGTGAGTTCTTTTGCGTGTACGGTAATTTCACCTGTTTGTGTGCGGAACACAAAACCTTTGATACCTACAAAGTCGCCTATGTCCAAAAGGCGTTTGAAGAGGGTGTTGTATCCGTCTTTGTTCTCACCCGGACAGATGTCGTCGCGTGTGATGTATACCTGTATACGTCCTTTTGAGTCCTGCAACTCGATGAACGATGCTTTTCCCATGACACGACGGCTCATCATACGACCGGCTATGCATACTTCGCGTGCAGGCTCCTCGTCTTTGAACTCGTTCAATATATCGACCGAAAAAGCGTTTGTGGGGTATTCGGCGGCGGGGTAGGGCTCGATACCCATGTTGCGTAGCTCGGCAAGTGACTCGCGACGTACTATCTCTTGTTCGCTAAGTTCTAAAATATTCATATGTTATATTCTTGTGTTAAATTAATTTCTTAAAGTAGTTTATTGTCTTTTGCAACCCCTCTTCCAACTTTATGTTGGGGTGCCAGCCGTTGAGTTCTTTGTGGGCTATTGTAATATCGGGCTTACGTTGGCGAGGGTCGTCCTGTGGCAGAGGCTTGAAGATTATCTTCGATGCCGAGCCTGTGAGCTCTATAACCTTCTCGGCAAGTTCGAGCATGGTGAACTCTCCGGGGTTGCCTATGTTTACAGGGCCTAAAAAACTGTCGCGTGTCTCCATCATGCGCACCATGCCTTCTATAAGGTCATCGACATATTGAAAACTGCGTGTCTGCTTGCCGTCGCCATATATTGTTATATCTTCTCCTTTCAGTGCCTGCACTATGAAGTTCGACACTACACGGCCATCGTTCATGCTCATTCTGGGGCCGTAGGTGTTAAAGATACGAATAATTTTAATTTTTAGGTTGTTTTGCCTGTGATAATCCATAAAAAGTGTTTCGGCGCAACGTTTGCCCTCGTCGTAGCATGAGCGTATGCCTATGGGGTTTACGTTTCCCCAGTAGCTCTCTACTTGCGGGTGTATGTTGGGGTCGCCGTATACCTCGCTGGTCGATGCCTGCAAAATCTTTGCTCCTGTGCGTTTGGCCAGCCCCAGCATGTTCATGGAGCCTATTACGCATGTCTGTATGGTTTTTACAGGGTCGTGCTGGTAGTGTATGGGCGATGCGGGGCATGCGAGGTTGTATATTTCATCGACCTCGGCTGTGTAGGGCTGTGTAATATCGTGTCGCACAAGCTCAAAGTGGTCGTTGCTTATGAGGTGACGAATGTTGTCTTTGCTCCCGGTAAAATAGTTATCGAGACATATAACATCGTTGCCGTCTTTCAGCAAACGCTCACAAAGGTGTGAACCTATAAACCCTGCTCCGCCTGTTACAAGTATTCTTTTCATAAATTTCCGTTTTATTCGAATTCGTAACTTGCCGAACCTATCATCACTCCGTCGGCAAATATGTATAGGCGGTATCTGCCGGGTTGAAGATACTCTTCAATATCCCAGTACATTGTTACCTCCTGTTCTTCGCCGGTGTATTCTATATCTTTTTTTACAGAGTAGCCTATCTCGCGGTTCTCATACGGGAATGTGTGGGTTATGCTCTTTGTGAGTAGCTCCTCATTTGGTTGCATGATGCGGGCATACACTGTTTTAACTCCCGCTTCGGCGGTTATGTTTTTTGTTATGGTGAAGTTTATCTCAAATTGCTTGGCGCGTTTGAGTTTGCTTGCCTCTTTGCCGTTTTTGCGAAGCATCTTCATCTTTATGCCAAGGGCATCGAGTTGCGATGCCATGGTGACAATCTCGGTAAGCTGTTCTTTTTCGCTTGTGAGAGTTGATATCTTTCGAGATGCCTCGTTGTACTTCTCGTTCACGCGCTTGTTCTCTTTTTTGAGGTTCTCGTTAAGTGCGTTGAGCGAGTCTATTTGAATGATGTAACTGCGCAGAACGGCACGCACGGTTTTTAGCTCTTTCTTCAAACGTGTAATTTCGGCCGCATCATCGGCTCTTGTCTGTTTGAGCTCCTCGAGCAGTTGCTGGGTGCGCAGTTTCTCCTGCTCCAGCTTAATTTGGAGCGAGTCGTTGGCAATGCGCACTTTTAACTCGTCGTACTGTGTCGCAAAGTTCGAATATTCGCTTTCAAGCTCCTCTTTTTCAATGGCAAACAGCTCTTGCATCTCGTTGTTTTTTTGGTTGCTTTTTACCAAAAGAACACCAAGCACAATAGCCGCAACAAGCATAATGCTTGCTGTGGCTATTAATATTATGTTTTTTTGTTTGCTCTCCATTATATATTATTATTTCGACAGTTTTTGTATGCTCTCTTTAAGCATTGCAATTTTCTCTGTTGCGTCCGACTGTTTCTTGCGCTCTATGGCAATAATTTTTTCGGGTGCCTTGCTCACAAAGTTGGGGTTGTTGAGCTTTGCCTCTACGCTTTTTAGGAATTTCTCGTGGTAGGCAAGTTCCTCCTGCATCTTGGCAATTTCGGCATCTTTGTCGATGAGTGAGCCCATGGGTACTGCAAACTCGGTTGTTCCCACACGGAACGATACGGCTGTGTCGTCGGGTGACTGAACGCTATCTATTGCGTTGAGGTTACCCATCTTGGTGAGTATGCTTTCGAGCTCGGCAACAGGCGATGCTCCCACAATTTGCAATGCAAGGGGCTCGCGGGGCGACAGGTTCTTTTGCTGGCGTATAGCACGAATGTTTCCTATAATCTCTTTCATAGCCGATATTTTGGCAATGAATGCTTCGTCGCATGTACGGCAAAGTTCTTTAACGCTCTGTACCATGAGGCTTTCTCCCTCTTTGCGGTCGTATATCGACTGCCACAACTCCTCGGTGATGAAGGGCATGAAGGGGTGGAGCAGGCGCAACAGGCTATCGAAGAATTTCAGGGTTGCTTCGTATGTTACTGCGTCGATGGGCGAGCCGTATGCGGGTTTTACCATCTCGAGGTACCATGCCGAGAACTCGTCCCAGAAGAGGGTGTACACGTTCATCAGTGCCTCGTTGATGCGGTACTTGCCAAATTGGTCGTCGAGCAGTGTTGCCGACTTGGCGAGTGTCTCCTCGAAATATTTTATTGCGAGCTTCGAGCTTTCGGGTTGTTCAATTTCGTTGCTCACGTTCCAGCCTTTTACAAGGCGGAAGGCGTTCCATATTTTGTTGCAGAAGTTACGTCCTTGCTCACAGAGGCTCTCGTCAAAGAGTATGTCGTTACCGGCAGGTGCCGAAAGCATAATACCCATGCGCACACCGTCGGCACCATATTGCTCAATGAGGTCGAGGGGGTTGGGCGAGTTGCCAAGCTGTTTACTCATCTTGCGACCGAGCTTGTCGCGCACGATACCTGTGAAGTATACGTTGCGGAAGGGCATCTCTCCCTGGTATTCATAACCGGCCATAATCATACGTGCTACCCAGAAGAAGATGATATCGGGGCCTGTTACAAGGTCGTTTGTGGGGTAGTAGTAGCTTATCTCTTTGTTGCCGGGGTCCAAAATTCCGTTGAACAGCGAGATGGGCCACAACCACGAGCTAAACCATGTGTCGAGCGCATCTTCGTCGTGACGCAACTCATCGGCTGTGATGTTTTCGTATCCGGGGATAGCCTGTGCTAGTTTCAATGCCTCCTCACGGCTCTCTGCTACCACATATTTCTCTTGCTCGCCTTCGTTTGTGGGGAGAAAATATGCGGGTATGCGGTGTCCCCACCACAACTGACGGCTGATGCACCAGTCTTGTATGTTTGCGAGCCAGTTGTTATATGTTGTCTTGTATTTTGTGGGGTAGAATTTGAGCTCGTCGTTCATAACAGGGGGGAGCGCGATGTCGGCAAAGTGCTTCATGCGCAGGAACCACTGCATGCAGAGACGGGGCTCGACTGCTGTGTCGGAGTTGCGCTCCGAGTAGCCTACCTTGTTGTCGTAATCTTCTACTTTCTCGAGCAGACCGGCCTCGGCAAGGTCTTTTGCAATCTGCTTGCGCACCTCCATGCGGTCCATGCCTACATAGAGCCCTGCTGCCTCGCTTATGGTTGCGTCGGCGTTGAAGATGTCGATGGTCTCGAGGTTGTGTGTCTTGCCAAGCATGTAGTCGTTGGTGTCGTGTGCAGGTGTAACCTTCAAACAACCTGTACCGAACTCAATCTCCACATAGCGGTCCTCAATTACGGGGATTGTGCGGTTTACAAGGGGTACAATAACGCTCTTGCCCTTTAACCATGTGTTTTTGGGGTCTTTGGGGTTGATGCACATGGCGGTGTCGCCCATGATTGTTTCGGGGCGGGTGGTTGCCACAACTGCGTAACGACGGCCCTCGGCGTCGCGGTGCAGAATTTGGTGTTTAACGGTTGCATCGAAGGGTGCGTCGGGTGACAATGTAACAGCATCGTTCTCCTCGCCGTCGGTACAGCCGGCAGCCTCGTCTACATAGTATTTCAAATAGTAGAGTTTGCTCTTCTCCTCCTTGTATATTACCTCCTCGTTGCTGAGTGCGGTTTGCGCTTTGGGGTCCCAGTTTACCATGCGCAAGCCACGGTAGATGAGCCCTTTGTTGTAGAGGTCGCAGAACACTTTGATGACGCTCTTGCTACGTATCTCGTCCATGGTGAACGATGTGCGATCCCAGTCGCACGAAGCTCCGAGCTTGCGCAACTGCTTGAGAATGATACCGCCATGCTCCTCTTTCCACTCCCATGCGTGTTTCAAGAACTCCTCGCGTGTGAGGTCGCTCTTCTTTATGCCCTGCTCGGCAAGTTTTTTAACAACCTTGGCCTCTGTGGCAATAGATGCGTGGTCGGTACCGGGTACCCAGCATGCGTTCTTGCCAAGCATGCGTGCACGACGTACAAGAATATCTTGAATAGTGTTGTTTAGCATGTGCCCCATATGCAACACTCCGGTTACATTGGGAGGGGGAATTACTATTGTGTAAGGCTCTCTCTCATCGGGCTCCGAATGGAACAGGTTGTTCTTCAACCAATATTCGTACCATTTTTCTTCAACTTCGGCAGGAATATAAGTGCTTGCTAAGCTCATAGTATTTGTATTTATATTATTATTCAATAAAATTAAAGTTAATTGCAAAGTTAATTCTTATTATTAAATTAATTACCTTTGTGGCATAAAAAAATACAAATAATGCATAGTAGAAGTGAAATTTTAGCCTCATTTGAGCGCTTTTTGGATATTCTCGACGAATTAAGAGAAAAATGTCCGTGGGATAGAAAACAGACAAACGAGAGTTTGCGCCCCAATACTATTGAGGAGGTGTATGAGCTTTCCGATGCTCTCATAGCCGCCGATACCGACAATATATGCAAGGAGTTGGGCGATGTGTTGTTGCATGTGGCTTTTTATTCGAAGATTGCACAGGAGGGTGGTCTCTTCGACATAAAAGATGTGTGCGACCGTTTGTGCGAGAAGCTTATATATCGTCACCCTCATGTTTTTGGCGAGGCAAAGGCCGAAACAGCGGGCGAGGTGAGTAAAAATTGGGAACAGATAAAGCGTACCGAGAAGGGTGGTAACAAGCGTGTGTTGAGCGGTGTTCCTGTCTCCATGCCATCGCTGATAAAAGCCTATCGCATGCAGGAGAAGGCTGCTAATGTTGGCTTCGATTGGGATAAAAAGGAGGCTGTTTGGGACAAGGTAAAAGAGGAACTTGCAGAGTTGCAGGTTGAGATGGACAAAGGGGACAAAGAAAACATGGAAAAGGAGTTTGGCGATTTTGTCTTCAGCCTTGTGAATGCGGCCCGTCTGTATAATATCAACCCCGACACGGCGCTCGAGCTTACTAATTCAAAGTTCCGTGCACGCTTTACATATGTCGAGGAGCGTTCTATGGAGCAAGGTAAGAACCTTGCCGATATGACACTTGCCGAGATGGACGCTCTTTGGAACGAAGCAAAAGCAAAAGGGCTTTGATTTAAACAAAAAAACAAAGGCGAAAGCAAGCTGAGCTTAATATCTTTATGTTGCTTTGTAAAAGTTTACTATTTTGATATAGTGCTCGCTCTTTACGCCTTTGTGTTGCACGATGTGCAACTAGCAAAAATCTATGAAAAACAAGTTATTGAGTTGTTTTAAACTCAATGGGTGTCTCTATTTAAATTCCCTTTTCTCATGTGGTGCTTTTCTCTCTCCTCCACGTGTCATCGATTTTATCATGTAGCTCTGGAAGGAGTGCTCGGCCCGTTGTATATCTAAGAGTTTCTTGGGTGATACCACTTGCAAGTATTTTGTGATATACTCTTTTTCGAGTTTTGCGATGGCTATTTTTGCATCGGCTGTGTTGCCTAACAACTCTTTCCATTGTTCGTCGCTCAGTTTCTGACCGCGCTCCTTTATCACTTTTGACCGCGCCTCGTGTTCTATGCGGAATTTCTCTTTTTGCAACTCGAAGAATAGGGGAAAGAACGCTTCGGCCTCTTCGGGTGTGAGCTTTGCCATCTCTATTATGTGGCTTTTTTGCTTTGCTTTAAATTGCTCGTGAGAAAATTTGCGTTCCTTTCCTCTCGGTCTGTCGTTGTTCTGTGCCGATATATTGCATGTTGCAAGAACAAATAGTGATAGTGCTATTATTATCTTTTTCATAATATGGTTTGTTAGTAGTTATTGTCGTTGTCGGTGAGGCAACAATAGAATGTGTAGTCGTCGATAGGGTAGTTGCTCAGTACATCGTCTATAAAATCGTTGTTGTCGTAAATCTCGTGCGATGCTATTTGAGCTGTTTGCTCATAGCTGTTTGTGAGGCGGGCACCAACGATAATTGTTGCAAGAATAACTGCGGCGGCGCATGCGGTGTATCTTATTATTCGTGCGAGGGGCTTTCTCTTGGGCGAATGTGTGACTTTCATGGAGCCTCTTTGCAACATGCCTTGCATGTTGCTTTCAAACTCTTCAAAGTAGCCGTTAGGTACTTTGAATGGCTGTCTGTTTTTAAATTTGTCCAAATTCATATATTTCCCTTTACATTATTTTGACATCTCTATCTTTAAAAGGTTTAAAGTTTGCCTTCTAAAAACTCTTCAATTTTTTTAACTGCAATGTGATACGATGCTTTCAGAGCTCCTACACTTGTCCCTGTTATCTCTGAAATTTCTTCGTACTTCATATCGTCGTAGTATTTCATGTTGAAAACAAGGCGTTGCTTGTCGGGCAGACGTGCTATGGCCTCGCTGAATAGTGCCTCGGCGTGGTCACCCTCAAAATATGAGTCGCATTCGAGTTTATGTGCTATCTCTCCTTCGGGTGTGTCTATCGATATTGTGTTAATGTGGTTTTTGGCAAGGAACGTGAGTGTTTCGTTTATGGCAATGCGGTAGAGCCATGTGTATATGCGTGAGTTGCCACGGAATGTGGCGATACCGCTCCATGCTTTAAGGAATGTGCTTTGTAGCAGGTCGTTGGCATCGTCGTGCGAGAGTACCATGCGTCGTATTTGCCAATATAATGCTTTGTCGTACTCTCTTACTATGGCCGAAAAAGCCGATTCGCGAGTATCAGCCTCTTTTAGGAGGGCTATTATTTTGCTTTCGTCGAACTCTGTGCTTTTCGTGCTCATTTATAAATCTTTCTCTTTTTGTACTTTTCTTTTGACTGCTCTGTGTCGCGAAGGTTTAATGAAGAGTGTAATTTGTGTTTTTTTTATGTAACGATAAATGTCTTGTTTTCCTTTGCCAGCTCGGTGTCGGGGAATGTTGTTGTGGCTTCGGCAAGCAGTACTTCATCGTCGTCGTAGCGCGAAGAGAAGTGCCCTATGACTAGTTTCTTTACTTTTGCTTGTCGGGCTATTTGTGCGGCTTGCATTGCTGTGGTGTGGAAGGTTGCTTTTGCTCGCTGGCTCTCGCTCTCGGCAAAGGTGGCTTCGTGGTACAGCAGGTTGGCCCCTTCTATGTAGGGGATATTCTCGGGGCAAGGCAGTGTGTCGGAACAGTAGGCGTATGTGCGCGAGGGGCTGGGTGGTGTTGTAAGTTGTTCGTTGGGTATTATAACTCCCTCGGGTGTAACATAATCTTCTCCCTCCTTTATTCCCTTGCGTCGGTATGTCGGAATTTCGTATCTTTCTATCATCTCGCGACGCAGGTGTCTGTTTTTTGGCTTTTCTTTAAAGACGAAACCACAGCATGGTATTCTGTGCTTTTGTGGTATAGTGTGCACCGTGATTGCATTATTTTCAAATATAAGAGCATGTTTGGTTGCGTCTATCTCGTGAAATATAACTTTGTATTTCAGATCGTTACAAAAGAAATCGAGTTGAGGTTGCAATATCTCTTGTAATTTCGCATCGGCATATATGTGGAGCGGTGCTGTACGGCCTAAAAGGCCAAAACTCGATATCATGCCTATCAGCCCGAAGCAGTGGTCGCCATGGAGGTGCGATATGAATACATGGTCTATGAACGAAAAGTGAACATGTGACTTGCGAAGTTGTAGTTGGGTACCTTCTCCACAATCTATCATGTATTGCCTGTTTCCTATTCTCACAACTTGCGAGCTTGCATTGTGTCGAGTGGTGGGCAATGCAGAACCACAACCTAATATATGTACTTCAAATGTATCCATCTCTTTATTTTTGTGGCTAAGTTACGTTATTATTGTTATTTGGGAAAGTTTATGATACAAAAAATGAGCGCAAAAAAATTGCGCTCATTTTTTTATATATACAACTCTTTATTATTCGGCGTTGCCTTCGAGTTTGCTCTTCAAAGCTGCAAGAGCGTCGATGTCACCGAGTGTTGTAGAAGCTGCCTGGTTTTGGATAGCAGGTGTTGCCTCCTCAGCTTTCTTGCTCTTGCGAGCTGCTGCTACGGCTTTCTTCTCTGCCTTCTCCTCCTCTTTTGCTGCATCTTCGAAGATACGGCTGTGTGACAAGAAGATTCTCTTAGCCTCTTTGTTGAATTCGATAACTTTGAACTCGAGTGTCTCGTTTGCCTGAGCCTGTGTGCCGTCCTCTTTTACAAGGTGTTTGGGAGTTGCGAAGCCCTCAGCACCCTCGGGGAGAGATACTACTGCGCCCTTGTCGATGAGCTCTGTGATAACACCCTCGTGTATTGAACCAACGGTGAACATGTTCTCAAATACGTCCCAGGGGTTCTCTGAAAGTTGTTTGTGACCAAGGCTCAAACGACGGTTCTCTTTGTCTATCTCAAGAACCTGTACCTCGATAGCCTCACCTATCTGAGTGAACTCAGAGGGGTGTTTAACTTTCTTGGTCCAAGAGAGGTCGCTGATGTGGATAAGACCGTCTACACCCTCCTCAATCTCAACGAAGATACCGAAGTTTGTGAAGTTGCGAACCTTTGCTGTGTGTTTTGAACCAACGGGGTATTTGCTGTCGATGTTTGTCCAGGGATCCTCTTTGAGCTGTTTGATACCCAAAGACATCTTGCGCTCGTCGCGGTCGAGTGTAAGGATAACTGCCTCGATCTCCTCGCCAACCTTCATGAAGTCTTGAGCTGAACGCAAGTGCTGGTTCCATGACATCTCTGAAACGTGAATCAAGCCCTCAACACCGGGAGCAATCTCGATGAATGCGCCATAGTCGGCCATAACAACAACCTTACCCTTAACAACGTCACCTACCTTCAAATCGGGGTCGATAGCGTCCCAAGGATGGGGAGTGAGCTGTTTCAAGCCGAGAGCGATACGTTTTTTCTCGTCATCGAAGTCGAGGATAACAACATTGATCTTCTGGTCGAGAGATACGATGTCGGTAGGCTCGTTTACGCGGCCCCAAGAGAGGTCGGTGATGTGGATAAGACCATCTACGCCACCAAGGTCGATGAATACACCGTAAGATGTGATGTTCTTAACAGTACCCTCGAGTACCTGGCCTTTCTCCAATGTGCTGATGATTTTCTTCTTCTGCTCCTCGAGCTCAGCCTCGATAAGAGCTTTGTGAGAAACAACAACGTTCTTGAATTCCTGGTTAATCTTAACAATTTTGAAGTCTTCTGTCTGACCAACGTAAGCATCGTAGTCGCGGATAGGCTTAACATCGATCTGTGAACCGGGCAAGAATGCCTCGATGCCGAATACGTCTACAATCATACCGCCCTTTGTACGGCACTTGATGTAGCCCTTAACAACAGCCTGCTCTTCCATAGCTTTGTTTACAAGTTCCCAAGAACGGCTTGCGCGTGCTTTCTTGTGTGAAAGGTTCAACTGTCCTTTCTTGTCCTCCAAGTTCTCAATGTAAACCTCTACTTGGTCGCCTACTTTGAGATCGGGGTTGTAGCGGAACTCGCTGATGGGGATAATAGCGTCTTGTTTGTAGTTGATGTCTACAATAACCTCACGCTTGTTGATAGCAATGATGGTACCGTTTACTACCTCGCGGCTTGATACCTTGTTGAGAGTGCCATTATAGGCCTGCTCCAACTGCTCGTGTGAGAGACCTGAGATGTTCTCTCCTTTTTCATAAGACTCCCAGTTGAAATCGGGAGTACCTGTTAGGTTTTCTGTGCTCATAATTTGTTTTTCTTTAATGAGTTAGACATTATGTTGATAGAATTCGGGCGCAAAGGTACAACTTTTTTGTCAAACTACGCTCTTTTTTTGCGATTATTTTACAAGTGTGGTGATAATATTTTTTTATGTTTTAATTGTTTTAAGTGGGTGTGGTGCTTGTGAATATTTAGGAAATATAAATTTTCTATCTATATTTTTTTTAAATACCTTTTTTATATATACATTTGTTTTGCTTATATGTTTTACTTATAAAAAATGTAGCTGATATGTTCAATTCTTTTAATTGGGTAGAGGTTTTAAGTGCGTTTCTCGTGCTGTTTGCTGTAATTGATCCTATTGGTGTGATCCCTTTGATTATTGGTGTGCGCGACAGGGGAAAAACGGTACGCTCTGGTACGGCTGTTGTGTATGCTTTCGGCCTGATGTTGATATTCTTCTTCCTTGGCGATATTATTTTAGGCCTTTTTGGTGTGGATATTAATTCGTTTGCCACGGCCGGTGCGCTTGTGCTTTTCTTTATGTCTATGGAGATGATTCTCGATATTACAATCTTTAAAGATACGGCTGTGGTGGGTAACGATGCTACGTTTGTGCCCGTGGTGTTTCCTTTGCTTGCAGGTGCCGGCTCGTTTACCACGCTTCTTTCGTTGAAAGCCGAATATTCGTCGATAAATATTCTTTTGGCT
Source organism: Bacteroidaceae bacterium (assembly GCA_045631905.1). Classification (GTDB taxonomy): domain Bacteria; phylum Bacteroidota; class Bacteroidia; order Bacteroidales; family Bacteroidaceae; genus HGM04593. The sequence goes on along the minus strand of JAZQVO010000019.1, from coordinate 45,448 downwards.
CTGTTTATGAATGCGATAGTGGTTTATGGTATGCTTGTTGCCACAAAGCGCATCAGCCGTATATTGGGTAAGGGTGGTGTCTATTTTACCCGTAAGTTTTTCGGTATAATTCTGCTTGCTATCTCAATTAAGCTTTTTACATCTAATTTATCGTATCTTATAAGCAGTATTTCGGAAAACTAATTTGATATTATTTATACAAAAAAGTGGCAACCTCTGCGAAGGTTGCCACTTTTTTGTATGTGCTTGGGGGTTATTTATATTGTTTTACACCATCGGTTTCTAATGTATGCAGTGTGCCGTTGTTGTCGTAAATCAATATTGCATCAATCTCCTTGTGGTTGTTGCAGAATTTGGTGGCTTTCTCAACACCCATAACCATGAAGGCTGTTGCAAGGGCATCGGCTGTGGCGCAGTTGTCGGCAATAACGGTGGCCGACAGAAGTGTGTGTGTTACGGGGTATCCGCTTTTGGGGTCGATGGTGTGCGATACCTTTTGCCCTCCCTCGTAACGGAAATTCCGATAATTGCCCGATGTGGCCATGCCCTTACCGCCTATGCGTATTATTTCGTGTATCTCGTTTAGGGTGCCTGTGGCATCGTCGGCCGGTTTGGTTATGCCGACAGACCATTTTTTACCTTTGTCGTTAAGGCCCTTTGTAACAATTTCGCCTCCTATCTCTACCATGAAATTCTTTACACCTTGTTTTTCGAGGGTGCGGGCAACCTCGTCGCAACCAAAACCTTTGGCTATGGCACTGCAATCGAGCATGGTTGCGGGGTGTTGCTTGTGTATTTTACCATCTTTGTATTCGACTGTGGTGTAGCCGGTGAAGCGTAGTAGGGAATCTATGGTGGCCGAGTCGGTGGGCAGGCCGTTCTTGAACCCGAAGCCCCAGGCATTGACAAGAGGTGCCACGGTTATGTCGAACGCTCCTTCGGTCTCTTGTGAGATGTTTTGCGCAAGCGTGAATACTTTTAGAAACATCTCGTCGGGGGTGTTGCTTGTGTTATTGTTTATTGCGCTTATGGTCGATTGTTTGTTGAAGGTCGATAGCGAGTTGTCCACAGCTTGCATGGTGGCTTTCAGTTCTTCGTGTAGCTCTTTATCGCTCTGGTATATTATATTATAATAGGTACCGAATATTTTACCGCTGTTCTTTTTGTAGGGTGTCTCGCGATTTATCACATATATACTGCCTGCAATCAGGAATATAAGAAAAAGTATTTGCCAAATTTTCATTTTGCTCGATGTGCTATTATTTTTTACCTATGGGAATATTATATATTATGCTGTATGTTCCACCGAAGCTTCCGCTTTTGTTTTCGCCATAGCCGGGTATGTACCATATTTGTGATTTTTCGCCTTTGCCATCTTTTATGAGCGATTTGTATCGCAGGCTCCAGCCCATAGAGATGTTTTTCCATATTTTCGCCTCTATGCCTACACCGAGCTCGAACCACGAACATGTGGCCTCCACATCTTTCAACTCAATCGAGGAGGTTCCGCCCCAAACAGGGTCGATGGCTGGTGGGGTGGTTACATCGTATTTTGCCTTTGTGTAGCCGTATCGTCCTATTGCATATATGCGGTAGTCGTGCAGTCTCTCCTTTTTGTATAGGAAATTGTAGTTTAGTCCTGCTCTATAATAGGGTGCCGACGATTTATAATGTATTTGTGTTGTTTTGTCGGTGGTGTCTGTTGTGCCATAGCCCACCTCTATGACGGGGAAGAAACGGTTGCCGAGGTTCGCGCTTATTGCAACCTCTCCGCTTGCGTAGTCGTTGAAGATGGTTCCTATGTAACCATACAGGTCGGCCGACAAGCTTATACCTTTGAAAGCAAGGCTGTTTTCTTTCTTTGCCTCTTGGGCAAAGGTGGTTGCCGATAGTAGTAGCAGGCTACTTATAAAAATATATCTTGATATTTTCATGTCCTTCGAAATTTACGTTGTTGTTTACGATGTCGGCCGATTCAATCCACACGTTTGTGTATTTTAGCTCTTCGAGCTTGTGGTACATAACCGTTCCGCACTCCATAGACTGGTAGTAGGGGTTGTTGGTGTGTGTTATGTAGAGTGAATCTTCGAGTGCGTCGCTATAACGGAATATCACTGTGTCTACCTCTTGGGTGTAGCTCATGGGGAGCGATATTCTGTCGGCATCTATGATGTGGTTTACAACAATAGATTCTTTCCCGTTTACCATGAGCGACACGGTGAGTGTTTCGGGGAAGATGTACTCTTCCTCGCTGTTGTTCTCTTTTGTGTAGAACCCTATGTTGTCGTACGATGTGTTGTTCAAAGCGCAGTCGTAACCGTTGTCGCAGCCGATCATTATTATTGTGAGGCCGATGACTATTGCCGAGAGTGCTGTTTTTGTAAAATTACCTGTTTTCATCTTAAATCTCTTTTGCAACATTGTATTTGTTTCGCTCTTGTGAGGTACGGCTCACGAGCTCGGCTATGAAACCGGTGAGGAAGAGCTGTGTTCCCATAATCATCATGGTAAGTGCAATGTAGAAATATGGTGAGTCGGTTACAAGCCTTGCCGGGCAATCGCACGCAAGGCTGTATAGCTTGTTTGCACCGAGTACAATAGCCGATATAAAGCCTATGATGAATACTATTGTGCCCCAGAGACCGAATATGTGCATGGGGCGATAGCCGAATTTTGACAGGAACCACAACGACATGAGGTCGAGATAGCCGTGGAAGAAACGGCTTATTCCGAATTTGCTGTTGCCATATTTACGAGCCTGATGGTGCACAACGAGCTCGCCGATGTTTGAGTAGCCTGCGTTTTTTGCGAGGTAGGGGATATAGCGGTGCATGTCGCCGTAGACCTCTATGCTTTTAACCACCTCGTTGCGGTAGGCTTTTAGCCCGCAGTTGAAGTCGTGCAGGTTTTTTATTCCCGAAACAAGGCGTGCTGTGGCGTTGAACAGCTTGGTCGGTATTGTTTTGCTCAACGGGTCGTAACGCTTCTGCTTGTAGCCCGAAACAAGGTCGTACCCCTCCTCGGTAATCATTTTGTATAGTATGGGTATCTCGTCGGGGCTGTCTTGCAGGTCGGCGTCCATGGTAATTACCACATTGCCCTTTGCACGTTCGAAACCGCAATATAAGGCCGGTGATTTGCCATAGTTGCGACGGAATTTTATTCCGTGTATACATGGGTTTTGTTCTTTGAGCGATTCTATTACCTCCCATGAGTTGTCGCTGCTGCCATCGTTGATGAAGATAATTTCGTAGCTGAAATTATTCTCTTTCATCACTTTCTCTATCCATGCCGATAGCTCGGGTAACGACTCGGCTTCGTTATATAGCGGTATGATTACGGATATATCCATATTTTTATGTTTATTTCTTTCGTACAAAAATAGCTATAATTAATGTAATGATAGGCGAAAACATTATGTTTGTGCTGAAAAGTTGCAGTACTATGTCGCGTGTGCTCAGCTTTTTCAGTAACTCGGCTGTTTCGATGAACTGGTTTTTCAGCACCGTGTCAAAATCGTCGCTGTTTATGATGGTTGCAAACTGCTCTAAGATAAATTCCATGAAATAGCCGTTGTCGATGTATTGAAAATAGATGAATTGTGCAACGGCTGTGAGTATTGCCGAGCAGGTGTACATTATTATCAAGAATAACCATGCTTGCGAGAGTGTTATGCTATCGTCGAGCTCCTGCTTGCGGTATCTCTTTGCGAATCGGCCGGCAATGAAGGGCGATGCGATGGTGAGCCCGAGAAAGAGGGTGGAACATAATGGTGATTTAAGTCCTAATATATATAGGATATTGGTCACTATCATTATGAACCCGAAAAGGGTGCCATAATACATAGCTCTTTCGCTCATTGTTTTTATGTTGTTTTTTTCTTCCATATCTTTTGGTTTAATGCGCGAAGATAGTAAAAATATCCAATAAGTGAAAATTGATGTGTGGTATTACGTATATATGCAAAAAGGTGCAACTCGCTGTGAGTTGCACCTTTTTAATGTTATGTGGAAGAAAGTTACTTGATTATAACCTTTTTACCGTTGATGATGTACAAGCCGGGCTTGGTAATCTTTTCAATCTTGCGACCTGTGATGTCGAAGATTGTGTTGTTGCCGTTCTCGGCCTCTATACCTTCTATGCCTGTAACGATAGAGTTGCCATCGAACTCAAATACATGCTGTTGAGCAGGGAGAATCTCCTGGTTCGCATAGTCGGTATTTACAATGTTGTAATCCTCAATGTAGAGTGTGTATGTACCGGCAGTAGTGATGGGGGTGTCGGCTACAAGACGTATCATGTTGTAGGGGAGCTCGTTGCCATCTTTGTCGGTCATCGAGGGTGCGAAGAAACGCTCAGAACCGTCGCTACCTGTTACGTAGAATGCCTCGGCCCAGCACATAATATCTTGGTTGCACTCGATGATAAGCTCGTCGATAGATGATGTGGCTGTGCCTTCGATGGGTGAGATGTTTACAACCTTCAAGCTCTCTGTTATATTGAAGGTGTATGTCAAGTCGTTATCGATTCTGATATTATCACCTGCATATATGTACTCTTTCTTCAATACAAATGTATATGTACCGGGAGTTGTGATGGGCTCTGTTGTCTTCAAACACAATGCGTAGTAAGGAGTAGACTCGCCCCAACCATCGGTGTATGTTACCTGCAAAGGATATTCGTTGCCATTATCATCGGTAATAACAGCGTCGTTTACATTGTCGAAGATGTCTTGGTTGAACTCGAAGTAGAGGTACTCTATGCTCTTAACATTTGACATGTTGTCGGGGTTTGCATAAACAAGCTCCAAGATGTTGGGGTTATCAACAGTGTATGAACGGTTTGTTGCACTGCTCTCGATAGCCAAACCGTCGGGGTTGAGTGTGAACAAACCTGCGGGGAATGTGAAGAAGTAGTCGCCGTTTGCCTCGATGGGTGTTTCGAGTGTGTAAACAACGCTCTTGCCGTCCTCGCTGACTACGCCATAGCCAAGGTCTTTTGTGATGTAGTCGTCGCCACGGTATGTAGCATAGCAGTCGTCGCTCTCGTTGAGTGCGATACCGCTTTCGCATCTTACAACAATCTCGGTGATAGCGGGCAATGTGCTCCAGTTTGCGGGTGTGATATCGAGAGTGGGGTACTCGCCTAACTCATATAGAATGGGGAGGTTTGTAGCTACGCTCTTTGTCTCAAAGTTCTTGTATTGTGTAGAATACTGCAAAGTGAAACCAGATGCCTTGTTTGTGATGCTTGCTGTGAAGTCGTCGTCGATGCTTACAGTCCATATAGCTGCATCGCCTTTATCGCTGATGTCCTCACCTACGTTGATGCTGCTGTAGTACTCTCCATCATTTTTTAAGCTTGAATAGAGGTAACGGTTGTCACCACCCATGATGGTGTACTCACCTTCTGTCTCTGTCTCTGTGAATGTGAAGCTGTAATAGTCGTTTGTCTCGATGAACTCGCCTTTTGCAGTTACCTTAATACCGCTCATGTAGCCATAGTTTACGGTCTTTTTGTGGGGTATAAGTGCTACATCGTCGCATGCGATGGCATATTTGTTACCGCTTACGATGTTCATTGTGGCCTTGAAGGGCTTGATGGGAGAGATGATGTAATCCTCCTCAACGATGTCGCTGAAGATAGAATCGCCCTCGGCTGTTTTTACAAATGCTACGGCTTTCACTGTTGCGGTCGAAAGAACCGAAAGCTGGCCGTATGTCTTAGAACCTGCTGTGATGGGGTCGCCGCCACGGTTGTTGTAGAGGATTGTGGCTGTTGTTGTCTCTGTTGTGAATTTCAATGCGTTTTCACCTGTGAGCTTCACGTATACACCGCCTTTAACCGAGAATACAGGGTTTGCTACTTTGAGGTTGTAGCTGTATGTGGCAACATCGCTGTAATCTTCGCCGTCGATAGCAATTGCTTTGATGGTTGTTGTTGAGCCGAATGTGTCGATAGCGATAGCACCGCTGTAAACAGTAGACGCGGTTGTGGGCTCTGTACCGTCTGTTGTGTAGTAGATGGTGCCTTCGCCGCTCAACTCAACCTCTGTTGCGTTGTAGATGGTGCCGGGATTTACTGATGCAACGGGCTCGGGGAGTGTAGCGCCTGTTGATACCTTCTCGTATGAGATAGTCATTGTTACGATGCGCACATGTCCTTTTGAACCACCTTGTGTGAAAACTACCGAGTTTGAGTTGATGTCGCTGATAGTAGCTGTTGTGCCATCGATTTCAAGTTTTCCGAGTGAAACAGAACTTTCTGCATTTACAACATTTTCACCAGAACCGGTTGTCATCACGATAGATTTGATGGCTGTTCCCTCTTGTGCAGTGATTGTCATGGTGTTTTTTGCATACAAGCGGAAAGCTTTACCGGTGTTGTAGTACTTGGGAGTGGTGCTTGAATTACCTCCCTTGCTGAACGCTACTACGAGGTCGCTGTTGATAACCAACTCTGTAACTTCTTGGGCGTTGCCATAACCCTGTTCAGAGAATGTTACAGTTACCTCTTCTGCATGTATAGCAAAAATGCTGAACAAGCAGAGAATTGAAAGTAAAATTTTCTTCATAAGAAATTAATTAAGTTAATAAATAGGTTATTGTTTTTAAATTTTTAACAAAAATTAAATCTTTACAGGTTGTTGCTTTCCTGTAAAGAACCTGAATAGCCCTTTGGGTTGTTGTTCCCTTTTGGCTGTTTTGTATTTATAAAGGTGTGCAAATGTAATAATTAAAATTTGTTTTTTTTAATTTTTTCACACTTATATTTTAATTATTTTTTTGCCGATTATGACTTGATGGTAATTAAATTGTTGCAAAATTTGTTATTTCGAAAAATTGTTGTACCTTTGCACACCGTATGGGTAAGTCCTATACGGCCAGCTCCTAGCGAATCCTCCAGGGCTTGACCGCAGCAAAGGTAGTTGGTTGTAGCGGCGCGATGTAGGTAGCTTACCCACCCCATAGGCGAACACTTTGGTGTTCGCTTTTTTTATTTGTATATTTCGCTTCTTATCCCTTGTCGGGTATTGTAGTGCAACATTTTTTTGCATGTGTTTGGCCAAATATATCCGAATTTCGCCCCTAAATAGCATAAAATACCCACAAAACCACGCTTCATTCCCTTCGATTTTGTTAGATGTTAGTGGGCTTGTACTTTCGCGTCGAATTTAAAATTTTATAGATGGAGACAGTTTTAAAAACGGTATGTGCCTTCGGCGATTCTGTGATGAAGGGTATTGTGGTTGATAAGGAGAACAGCCCTGTTGATGGTGTGAAATATAAGATAAGCGGCGATGGCTTTGCTGCGAGGTGTTGCAGGCGTCTGGGGCTGGAGATTGAAAATTATGCCCGTTTCGGTGGAGTTGTTTCGCATGGTATGAAGCTTGTGAACCGTTATGCCGAGAAGATAAGAAGGTGCGATTGTGTCCTGTTCGAATATGGTGGCAACGACTGCGATTATAACTGGGCCGAAATTGCCGAAAATCCCAGCGAAGAACATTGCTCCAAAACCCCGATAGATGCATTCGTAAAGCATTATTCCGATTTAATAGATTTTGTTAAGTCATTGGGAACAAAGCCTGTATTGTTGTCGTTGCCGGTGCTCGAACCAAACCGCTTTTTTGCTCATGTATCGAAAGGGCTTAACGGGGATAATATTCTACGATGGTTGGGTGGCTCGGTGCTTTCAATAGACCGTTGGCACGAGCGTTACAACATGGAAATATTTCGTTTGGGTGCCGAAAAGCGTGTGCCGGTGATAGATATTACCTCGGTTTTTCTCGAACGCAAGGATTTTGCCCTATTTATATGTGAAGATGGTATTCACCCTAACGAGGCGGGGCACGAACTTATTGAGAGTGCAGTGGTAGATTTTCTTTCTCGTAACAAAATTCTTATTTGATTGTAATAACTTTATTCATAATGCAATATTGCTGTGTTGTTAAAGCGATACTACATTAATTTTAGATTGTATGTGGCCGTCTCTTGCAGTGATTGCAAGGGACGGTTTTTGTATAATTATGGTTGGTTGCAAAATATTTTACGATAAAACTTGTAGCTCATTCCTTAAATAACTATTTTTACCAAAAGAATATAAACGATAGATATTATGAGTGAGATAAAAGATGCTATGTTGCAACGTTTCTTAAAGTATGTGACATTTGATACCGAATCGAGCGACGATGCTTCGTGTGTGCCGACAACCGAGGGGCAGATGCTCTTTGCCCGTTATCTTAGAGATGAGTTGTTGTCTATGGGGTTGAGCGATGTTGTGCTCGACGAGAAGGGGTATCTCTATGCAACGTTGCCTGCGAATTGTGCCAAACAGTTGCCTGTTATTGGTTTTATTGCTCATTTGGATACCAGCCCCGACATGAGCGGAAAGAATGTTACTCCTCGTGTGGTGGAGGCTTATGGTGGTGGCGATATACCGCTTTGTGAGAAGGAGGGCATAGTGCTTTCTACCGAGGATTTTCCCGAGGTGCTCAATTATATCGGTCACGACCTTGTGGTTACCGACGGACACACTCTGCTTGGTGCCGACGATAAAGCCGGTGTTGCCGAAATTATTTCGGCTGTCGCCTATTTGCAGGCGCACCCCGAGATAGAGCATGGAACGATACGCATAGCCTTTAATCCCGACGAGGAGATTGGTCGTGGTGCTCATAATTTTAATGTCGAACTTTTTGGTTGCGACTGGGCATATACAGTCGATGGCAGTGCCGAGGGTGAGATAGAATTTGAAAATTTCAATGCCGGTTCGGCGAATTTCATTATTCAAGGACGCAACGTGCACCCTGGTTATGCAAAGGGGAAAATGCTGAATGCTCTTCGCGTGGCAGCTGATATTGTTGCGTCGGTTCCTGCTCACGAGTCGCCGGAGTGCACTCAGGGGTACGAGGGCTTCTATCATCTCATGGGGATAAACGGCGGTGTCGATTCGGCAGAGGTCTCTTATATTATTCGCGACCATAATCGTGAGATATTTGAGCGTAGAATGTCTATGATGTCGTCGGTTGCCAAAGGTATGAATAATAAATATGGTCAAGGCTGTGTTACGGTGGAACTTAAAGAGCAGTATCGTAACATGCGCGAGCAGGTTGAGCCAAAAATGTATATCATAGATTTGGCACAGATGGCTATGCGCGAGGCGGGTGTTGCTTCTCAGGTGAAACCCATCAGAGGCGGAACCGATGGTGCACAACTATCCTTTATGGGTTTGCCTTGTCCCAACCTCTTTGCAGGTGGCATAAATTTCCATAGTCGTTATGAGTTTGTGTCGGTGCAGGTGATGGAAAAAGCAGTGAAGACTATTGTGAATATCGCGGCTATGGTTAAAAATTTAAAATAGATGATTATGTTGGAAGCCGGTTTAAAATATACGAGTAAAGTGGTGGTGGAGAAGGGAAATTGTGCATCGGCCGTCGGTTCGGGTGGTCTCGATGTTTTTGCAACACCATCTATGGTGGCACTCATGGAAAATGCCGCTATGAATGCCGTAGCTCCTTATCTGCCCGGGGGCTCTACCACAGTGGGCTCCGAGATTAATGTGGCTCATAACAAGCCTTCGAGGTTGGGTGCGGTTATAACCGCTACGGCCGAGTTGTTACAGGTAGAGGGACGCAAGCTTTCGTTCAAGGTTGTTGCCGAAGATGGTGCAGGTGTTATAGGCGAGGGTACTCATGTGCGTTTTATCGTAGATGAAGCTCGTTTTATGGCAAAGGTGAATGCTGTGCAGTAGTAGGCGCAATTACATATAAAAAATAGAGCCCGACATGTTGTGTCGGGCTCTATTTTTTATAGCTCATCGAAATCGAACTCGTCAAAATCGGTGTCGAATACCTCTTCCGAGAAACGGTCTATCTCGCGACGTTCTTTCTTTGTGGGGCGTCCTGTACCTCGCATGCGGTCGGTGAAACCGCTTATTTTGCTCATCTCCAAAATTTCGTATTGCTCTTTTGGAGTTATGTTTTCCATTAGTTCGGGCACGAGCTTGGCTCCTACTCGGTTTTCGGCTGCTTTCAGTACGCGGAACGAATAGGTAATGGGCGATTTTTTTACTTTCACAACATCGCCTATGCGTACAGTGTGCGAGGGTTTTACACTGCGCTCTCCTATCATTATGTGCCCTTTTTTGCAGGCCTCGGCTGCTATGCTTCGTGTTTTATATATGCGTACGGCCCACAACCATTTGTCTATTCGTGCCTGGTCACTCATTTTTGCCTGCTCCTTTTTTATTGAACTGGTTCATGGTGCGTGCAAGCCCGGCGAAACAGAAACTTTTTATTATTTCGGTGGTTGTGACAAGTTGTTCTTCTATCTTTTTCTGCTCTTCGCTGTCGAAGTAGCCGAGAACAAAATCGACCTGATGCCCTTTGCCAAAATCACTGCCTATCCCGAAACGGAGGCGTGCGTAAGAGGTTGTGCCTAGTGTGGCGGCTATGTGTTTCAAGCCGTTGTGGCCTCCATCGCTGCCTTGTCCTTTCAAGCGCAGGGCTCCAACGGGTAGTGCAAGGTCGTCTACAATTATAAGGACATTTTCCAAAGGAATTTTTTCGGCCTGCATCCAGTAGCGCACCGCGTTTCCGCTAAGGTTCATGTAGGTTGAAGGTTTTAGCAGAATAAGTTTTCGACCTCGGCATGAGGTTTCGGCTACAAAACCGTATCGCTTGTCCGAAAAAATAGTATTGGACGCTTTTGCAAAAGCGTCCAATACTGTAAATCCTATATTGTGGCGGGTTCCTTCGTACTCTTGGCCGATGTTGCCCAATCCTACAATGAGATATTTCATCTTTTAAAGATAGATTACTTCGCTGCGGCTGCGGCTGCTGCCTGTGAAGCACGTGTTGTCTTAACAGCACATACAAGAGCCTCTTTTGCAGTTACCAACTCCAAGCCCTCGAAAGAAAGCTCGCAAACTTTGATAGACTTGCCGAGTGCAAGTGAAGTTACGTCTACTGTAAGTGTCTCGGGGATAGCTGTGTAAAGAGCTTTAACCTTGAGGTAACGCTGCAACTGTACCAATTTACCACCGGCACGTACACCATCTGCCAAACCTGTCAATTTAACGGGAACAGCCATAATGATGGGTTTCTCCTCTGTGATCTCATAGAAATCTACGTGAAGAATTGTATCTTTTACAGGGTGGAACTGAATGTCCTTCAAAATTGCTTTTGTTGTATAGCTTTTGCTACCCTCGTAGCCGTTCTGCATCATCTCTTTCTCGCCTTCGATGGTGAGCTCTACTACGTGAATGTCGGGAGTGTAAACGAGCTTGCGCAAACCCTCAACTGTTACGCTGAATGTTTTTGTAACAGGCTTGCCTTCGCTGTCTTTCTCAACTCCGTAAATACAACAGGGTACCAAACCCTCTTTACGCAATGCGTTGGTGGCTTTCTTGCCAACCTCGGTTCTTACTGAACCTTTGATGCTGGTTGTTTTCATTTTTAATGTGTTACTCTAAATTAAGATTATTAATTTCCTTAATTCACCATCACACGATGTCTTAAAGCGGGCACAAAGGTACGCTTTATTTTTGTTATTTACAAATGTTTTGGTTCTTAATCGTTTGCTTTTTTTAGAAATCGATGTCGATGTTGAGGTGCTCTTCTTTCTCTTCGTTCGATGTCTCTATGTTTCGGGGTTGGAATTCTCCTTGCTCTGCAACAACGTATGCAATGGCGGCTTGAAGGCTTGTTGCGAATTTTTCAAAATCCTCGCGATAGAGGAATATTTTGTGTTTTTCGAATGATACCGATGTGTTCTCACCCTCTCCGCTTATAATCTTTTTACTTTCTGTAATGGATAGGTACATCTCTTCTTTACGATTTTTCTTTACATCGATGTAGTATATTCTTTTGCCGGCTTTTATAGCCTGCGAAAAAACTATATCTTTCTCATTCTCATTCGCTGCATTCTTTTTGTAGTCTTCCATCGTAATATATTCTTTTGTAGTTACAGTTTTCAAATATGAATATTTTTTTTTGAAAATCAATGTTTTTTGTGATTTTTTTATCCTTTTCGTTGTAAAAAAAGATTTATATCCAATGTTTAATGTATAAATAATCTAATATTTACTTGTCGGCCTGTTTAAATGTTATGCGATTTTTTTGTAAATTTGCACCCGTTTTTGTTTGAATTTATGAATGAACAATATACTATAAAACTTTCGAGAGGTGTACCGCGCGACGAGGTGGCTCGTTTTGTGGCTCCTGTCTCTTTTGAACTTGGAAAAAACGAACACATAGCTATTGTCGGCCCTAACGGTGCCGGCAAGAGCCTTTTGGTGGATATTCTCATGGGGCGTTATCCGCTTGCCAAGGGTGAGTTGAATTACGATTTTTCTCCCTCTCCTTCGAAGCGTATTTATGAGAATGTGAAATATATAACCTTTCGCGATACATACGGTTCGGCCGATGCCAACTATTGCTATCAGTTGCGTTGGAACACGCACGACCAAGATGATGCGATACCCACGGTGCGTGAGCTCATGGGAAAAGGGGAAGAGGAGCAGAGAGTGAGAGAGGCTCTGAAATTATTCTCGATAGAGCACCTGATAGATGAACGCATTGTTTTGCTGAGCAGCGGGGAACTTCGTAAATTCCAGCTTGCACAAGCGTTGCTCACATCGCCTCGTTTGCTTATAATAGACAACCCTTTTATAGGTCTCGATGCCACCACAAGAGATTTGCTTTGCAGTGTGCTGGCGCGTATATCGGACAAAAGCGATTTGCAGATAATACTTGTATTGTCGATGCTCGACGATGTTCCCGAGTTTATAACAAGTGTGGTGCCTGTGGAAAATAAATTTGTCGAAGCCAAGGTGACACGTGAGGAGTATATTGCCAAGCTCGACATAGTGTATGATGTTGCAGGAATAAAGAGAGCGCAACAGAGGGTGCTTTCGCTTCCTTATAATAATACGCCTCCTTGTACCGAGGGTGAGGTGGTGCGTCTTAACAAGGTGACGGTTAAGTACGACGAGCGTGTGATTCTAAAAGAGCTCGATTGGGTGGTCGAACATGGCGATGTGTGGGCCCTCTCGGGTGAGAATGGTGCCGGCAAATCGACCCTTTTGAGCCTTGTCTGTGCCGATAATTTGCAATCATATGCATGCGATATATCTCTCTTCGGACGTAAAAGAGGTACAGGAGAGAGCATCTGGGAGATTAAAAAACATATAGGATATGTGAGCCCCGAGATGCACCGCTCATACCTGCGCAATCTCCCTGTGATTGATATTGTGGCATCGGGCTTGCACGACAGCATAGGCCTTTATGTCTCATCGACCGAGGAGGAGATTGCTATGTGCGACTGGTGGCTCGAAACATTCGGTATTTTGGGGTTACGCGACAAGTCGTTCCTGAAAATATCGAGCGGAGAGCAACGTCTTGTGCTTCTTGCACGCGCTTTTGTTAAAGACCCCTCGTTGCTTATTCTCGACGAACCGCTACACGGCCTCGATACATATAATCGTCGCCGTGCAAAAGCCATCATCGAGGCATTTACACAACGCCGTAACAAAACAATGCTTTTTGTAACTCATTACGAAAGCGAGTTACCGAACACTGTCGGTAAACGTTTGTTTTTAAAACGTAACCGATAATATTATGGCAGTGATATAAAGAAAATGTTTTATTTGTTTGTCAGTGTCGCGAGAAAATGCGACCTTTGCAAACAATCAGATAATAATATTTATGATTAACAGAGTTCTCATACGTCTTAAAGTAGTTCAAATAGTATATGCCTACTACAAAAACAGTGGTAAAAGTATAAAAGCGGCCGAAGATGAGGTCTTTTTCAGTTTGTCGAAGGCATACGACCTATACAACTACATGTTACTGCTGATGCCTGGAATAACACACTATGCGGCCGACCGCATATCGTTCAAAAGCTTGAAATTACGCCCCAGCGACAGCGATATTAATCCCAACCTTAAATTTGTAAATAACCGTTTTATAGCCCAGCTCGAGGCGAACACCGCGCTATGTAAATTTGCCGAAAAAAGCAAGGTAAACTGGGTCGATCATTCCGACCTCTTGCGCCGTCTGCTTGACAGCATCGAGGAGAGCGATATATATAAGGAGTACATGGCAAGCGAAACCTCTTCTTATGAGGAGGATCGCGAATTGTGGCGCAAACTATACAAAGCATTTATTTTTGACAACGAAGAGCTCGACAACCTGCTCGAGGAGCAAAGCCTCTATTGGAACGACGATAAATCTATTGTAGATACTTTTGTTCTTAAAACAATAAAACGCTTCGAAGAGAGCAATGGCGAGGAGCAGAAGTTGTTGCCGGAATACAAAGATATAAATGACATGGATTTTGCACGTCGCCTCTTCCGCAATGCAATAACCAAGGCCGAAGAGTATCGTGCCCTCATGGGAGAAAATTCAAAAAACTGGGATATGTCGCGCTTTGCATTCATGGACGTAGTGATAATGCAGGTAGCACTTTCCGAGATTTTTACTTTCGATGATATACCTTTGAGTGTAACACTCAATGAATATGTAGAGATTGCAAAATATTACAGCACGGCAAAAAGCGGTTCTTTTGTAAATGGTCTTCTCGACTCGATAACAAAAAAATTACGTGCCGAAGGTGTGATAAATAAATAATGTATAATTAAAAAGTTTTTTATTATGATTTTACTTGAAACTAACTGGATGCAGATGATATTCGGTAACTCTTATTTTATGATTATAGCAATGATTGCTATCTTCTACTTCTTGATGATTCGTCCTCAGCGTAAACGTCAAAAGGAGATTGAGAACTTCCGTAACGGCTTGCAAGTGGGTCAGGAGGTTATAACAGCAGGTGGCATTTATGGCAAAATCAAAAATATCGAGGGAAATATCGTTCATCTCGAGGTGGCACATAATGTAAATATCCGCGTCGATAAATCTACTATCTACGCCGACTCGACAGCTACACAGCAACAATAAGAGGTTAAGTTTTGAAAAACGAATTTATAAAGTCACTTACAGGGCGCGAAGTACTTCTTTTTCTGTTTTTTGTATTGGTTTCATGTTGCCTGTGGCTCATGCTCACGCTTAACCAAGATTATGAAACAGATTTAAAGTTTAAAATCTCTGTAAAGGATATACCCGAAGATGTCAGTTTCTCGTCCATGGACGAGGAACTGATTGTTCGTGTAAAGGACCATGGCACTGTTCTCATGAATTATAAGCTGGGTTCTTTTTTACCGGTATCTGTGGAGTACAAAGATTTTGTGCGTCGTAACGGTCGCCCCTCGTTGCCCGCTTCGGTATTGCAGAAGAGCATAAGAAAGCAGTTGAACTCCACAACCTCCATATTGGCCTTTGCGCCCGATACAATAGTGTGTTACACGCAAGAGAGCGCTGTTAAATTTCCGGTTAAGCTAAGGGCCGATATTCTCCCTGCAAAGCAGTATGCTGTAGATACTGTGACCGTGGAACCCGACTCGGTGTGGGTGTTTGCTCCGCGTTCGGTAACCGATACAATGAGTTGCGTTTACACGCATAACCTCTCGCTTGAAAATTTGCGCAACACTCAAACGGTGTCGTTGCCTCTTGTGGCAAATGGCGATGTTAATTGTAACCCCTCGAACGTGAAGGTTACGGTGTCGGTGTACCCTTATACACAAAAAACAATAGAGGTGCCGGTTACAGGTATCGACTTCCCCGAAATGTACAGCTTGCAGACTATCCCTTCGCGTGTTCAGCTTAAAATAAACGTGAATGTGGAAAATTACGATAATATTTTGCCCGACGATTTTGAGGTGGGTGTCAGCTACGCCGATATTTATGGTTCGGGTAGTAATATTGCCGAACTCAGGTTGTTGCGTGCGCCCGAAGGTGTTGGCTTGGTTAAGATTGTGCCTGCAACCGTCGAATATATAATTGAACAAAAATGAAAAAGACACGTTTGGCCATAACTGGTAACATAGGTAGCGGAAAGTCGGTAGTATCGCGTATGCTCGAAATAATGGGTATACCGGTTTATAATTGCGATAATCGTGCCAAGGAGCTTATGCGTAACGATAAAGGGTTGAAAAAGAATATTGTGCGCATGTTTGGCGAAGATAGCTACACCGTGGAGGGTGAACTGAATAAAGAGTGGTTGGCGGCACGAATCTTTACCGACAAAGACAATATTTCGCGCATGAATGCTCTTGTTCACCCGTGTGTAAAGGCCGACTATGCTAATTGGGCGAACGAGGCCGAGAGCGATATAGTTGCAGTTGAGAGTGCAATATTATATGAGTCGGGCATAATAGAGATGGTCGATAAAGTGTTGCTTGTGTGGGCCGACGAAGAGACAGCAGTGGCGCGTGTGGTTAAACGTGGAGGCTTGACACGTCTGCAGGTGCAAAGCCGTCTGCATAATCAAATGTCGGCCGACGATTTACTGTTGCTCTCCGACTATTCTTTGCGTAACGATGGAGTAAACCCCATAATGCCTAAACTTGTCGATATTGTTGCCGATTTACGCAATAACAACATTGATTAACAAATTTTGTTTTGTAAACCAGTCGGGATATTGTAATTTAGTGCGGTTTTAAAATAGAGGAATTTGAATAATTTTAGATAAAGTTTAACAATATGTTTGAAAGAGTTTTGACAATTACCGGCAAGCCCGGTCTTTACCGCTTGTTGTCGAGCGGTCGTAATATGTTTGTGGTTGAGGTTGTAGATGCAACTAAGAAACGTATGCCTGTGTATAACAGCGATAAAGTGGTTATGCTCGACGATATTGCAATATATACCGATACCGAGGAGTTGCCTTTGAGAGCCGTATTCGCTAAGATATATGAAAAAGAGAATGGTGTTCTTCCTTTCGATTTAAAGATGTCTACTCCCGAGGAGTTGGTGGCATATTTTGAGATTGTTTTGCCCGACTACGACCGTGAGCGTGTTTATCTCACTCATATAAAGAAGTTGTACTCATGGTATAATATTCTTGTGGCTAACGGTATTGTGGATTTTAACGAGGAGACTGCCGAGGAGACAACTGAATGAGTATGAGAAGAATTTTTATTTTGATATTTGTTTGTACCTTTGCCATGGGTGCATCGGCACAGTGGACCAATCTTTTTAAAAGTATTACCGATAAGATTTCTTCTTCTTCGTCGTCACAGACAACAACAGAGTCATCGGCAGTTGAGACAGTTAAGAATGTTCTCGGTAACTTGATTGGTAACAGCATGCCCGTTTCCGAGGCAACCCTTACCGGTGTGTGGAATTACGAGGGTGTGTCGTGTGTGTTGAAGAGCGAGCAGGCTCTTGCGAGCATCGGTGGTAATGTGGTGACATCTAATATCGAGAGCAAACTCGATGGTTATCTTGCAAAGGTGGGTGTCGTGCCCGGAGCATGCACCTTTACTTTCAGTGCCAACGACTCGTGCAGTTTTGCCATAGGTGGACGTAGCATAAATGGTACTTATAAACTCAATAAAGAGGATAAGACCGTTGCTTTCTCTTTCTATGGACGTTTGAACATGACTGCTCATGTGTCGTATGAGATCTCGAACATGAATCTTGTTTTTAATGCCGACAAGATGTTGGAGCTTATAAAGAGAGTCTCTTCTGCAATATCTTCTTCGGCCGATACAGGTGCCGGTGCTCTTGGTGGCGAGAGCGGTGTGGCAACTTTGTCTACATTGAAAACTATCTCGAGCCTCTTGCAGAACTACGATGGCATGATGCTTGGTATGAGGCTTAAAAAGTAAAAAAAACAGCTATATAAAACAAAGAGGAGGCAACCCATCGGTTGCCTCCTCTTTGTTGTGTGTTAATGTTCATCGGTTACTGAATATGAGCATGTTTTCATTTGCTGTCACCTTGATGGCTTTGCTCTTGTCCACGGTGCCGGCAAGCAACTGTTTAGAGAGGTCGTTGAGCAGGTGGCGTTGTATGGCTCTTTTTATCGGGCGGGCTCCAAATTCGGGGTCGAACCCTGCGTAAGAGATAAATTCTATCGCACTCTCTTCGACAATTAGTTCTACACCATTATCTTCCATGAGCTTTGCGACATTCTCAATTTGCAGTCTTACAATCTCTTTAATCTCCTGCTCGTTGAGCGGGGTGAACATTATGGTTTCGTCTATGCGGTTGAGAAACTCGGGGCGTATGTTCTTTTTCAGCATCTCCATAATCTTCTCTTTTGTCTCCTCGATAATCTCTTCGCGGTTTTTGGCGTTAATCTTCTCGAACTGCTCTTGTATGTAGCTGCTGCCAAGGTTGCTTGTCATAATTATTATGGTGTTCTTGAAGTTTACGCATCGTCCTTTGTTGTCGGTGAGGCGACCGTCGTCGAGCACCTGTAACAGGGTGTTGAACACATCGGGGTGAGCCTTCTCAATCTCGTCGAAGAGTACGACGGAGTAGGGCTTGCGTCGCACGGCTTCGGTGAGTTGTCCGCCCTCTTCGTATCCTACATATCCCGGAGGTGCTCCTATGAGGCGCGACACGGTGAATTTTTCTTGATACTCGCTCATGTCGATGCGTGTCATCAGTGTCTCGTCGTTGAAAAGGTATGCTGCCAGGGTTTTTGCGAGCTCTGTCTTTCCTACTCCTGTTGTACCGAGGAATATGAACGAACCTATGGGGCGTTTGGGGTCCTGCAAGCCTGCGCGGCTACGTCTCACGGCATCGCTCACAGCCGTGATGGCCTCTTCTTGCCCTATGATGCGTTTGTGTAGCTCCTCTTCGAGGTTCAGCAGTTTGTCGCGTTCGCTTTGTAGCATTTTGCTCACAGGGATACCTGTCCAGCGCGATACGATGTCGGCGATATCCTCGGCTGTAACCTCCTCTTTTATCATGGCGTTGCCTTGCTGTGCCTCTTGTAATTTGTTTTGTATCGTTGTTATCTCGTCGTTAAGCCCCTTTATATTTCCATACCTTATCTCGGCAACACGTCCGTAGTCGCCTTCGCGCTCGGCCTTCTCTGCTTCGAATTTCAGTTGCTCAATCTCCTGCTTGGCTGTCTGTATTCTGTCGGCAAGCTCTTTTTCGTGTTTCCATTTGGCGCGTTTGCTTTGCTCCTGTTCTTTCAGTATGGCTATCTCTTCGCTTAGTTGAGCGAGTTTAACCTCGTCTTTTTCTCTCTTTATTGCCTCGCGCTCTATCTCCAGCTGTTTTATGTGGCGCGAAATTTCGTCAAGCTCTTCGGGGAGCGAGTCGCGTTCCATGCGCAGTTTGGCTGCCGCCTCGTCTACCAGGTCTATCGCTTTGTCGGGGAGGAAACGCTCTGTTATGTAGCGGTCGCTGAGGGTTACCGCCGCAATTAGCGCATCGTCTTGTATGCGCACCTTGTGGTGGCTTTCGTAACGCTCCTTCAAGCCTCGCAGAATAGATATTGTGCTCATCTTGTCGGGCTCGCTCACAGTCACACTCTGGAAACGACGTTCGAGTGCTTTGTCTTTTTCGAAATATTTTTGATATTCGTCGAGGGTGGTGGCACCTATTGAGCGTAGCTCGCCACGCGCAAGAGCCGGTTTAAGTATGTTGGCGGCGTCCATGGCTCCTTCGCTTTTTCCTGCTCCCACAAGCGTGTGTATCTCGTCGATAAAGAGAATTATGTTACCGTCGGCTTTTGTTACTTCGTTGATAACCGATTTTAGTCGCTCTTCGAACTCTCCTTTGTATTTGGCTCCTGCCACAAGGGCTCCCATGTCGAGTGAGTAAATCTCTTTGTTGCGAAGATTCTCGGGCACGTCACCTCGTATTATGCGGTGGGCAAGCCCCTCTACTATGGCTGTTTTTCCCGTTCCGGGTTCGCCTATCAGTATGGGGTTGTTTTTGGTACGACGGCTTAAAATCTGCAATATTCGGCGTATCTCATCGTCGCGGCCTATCACGGGGTCGAGCTTTCCGTTTCTTGCTACCTCGTTGAGGTTTATTGCATATTTGCTCAATGCTTGGTAGCTCTCTTCGGCAGTTTGCGATTGCACCTTTTCTCCTTTTCGTAGCTCGCTTATTGCTTTTTCAAGCTCTTTTACTGTTGCTCCCTTGCTCTTGAGAATGTTGGCGACTGTGTTGTCGGTGCTCATTATTGCCATGAGCATGGGTTCTATCGACACAAATTCGTCGCCATATTTGCGTGCGATATCTTCGGCTTTGTTAAGTATTTCGTTGCTCTGTCGGCTGAAATATGGCTCTCCTCCTTCTACTCTCGGATAGCTTTTTTCCAGGTTTTCTATCTCGTTTTTTACCTGTTGGAGGCTTATACCGCTTTTGCTGAAAAGGAACGATACTATCTGTTCTCCGCTTTTGATGATACCTCTTAATATATGTGCCGGCTCTATTGCCTGCTGGCCAAGTGACTGCACTCTGTTTACAGCCTCTTGGATAGCCTCTTGGGCTTTAATGGTAAATTTGTTGATGTTCATTGTAAGAAACTGTTTTTTTGGTTATTGATAATTTTACCCTTTAAATATGTTGGGGGTTCATTTGTTTTAAAACAAAATCTGCGCCATATGGTTTTGTGTGACATTCTGGCATTTGTGTCTGCAGTTATGACAGGTAGTGTCGGCGTACTCAAAATAAAAAAGGGCAACCAAGTTTGGTTGCCCTTAATTTGCGGTGTTATAATTGTTCACACTCCTCAATCCATAGTCGGTAGCTTGTGTCCGACGCCATCTCCCAGCCTCCGTGCGGGCTAAGGGTGCACGCTCCTGTTTGTGGTCCGTCGGGCATACATGAGCGTTTGAATTGTTGTGTAAAGAACCTGCGGAAGAATGTTGTAAGCCATTTTTTTATTGTGGCGTTGTCGTAATTTTCTTCAAATGCATTCTGTGCCATCATATATAATTTGGCGGGTGAATAGCCGTAGCACATGAAGTTGTAAAGGAAAAAGTCGTGTAACTCATATGGCCCCACAAGGTCCTCGGTCTTTTGTTTTATGTTGCCTTGGTTGTCGGCAGGTATAAGCTCGGGTGAGATGGGGGTGTCTATGATGTCGAGCAAAATCTCTTTCACCTTTTCTTCGCTGTTCATTGCAACCCATCTTACGATGTGTTGTATGAGTGTTTTCGGTACCGATGCGTTTACGCCGTACATGCTCATGTGGTCGCCGTTATATGTTGCCCAACCGAGTGCAAGTTCCGAGAGGTCGCCTGTGCCGACTACCATGCCCGAGCATTGGTTGGCTATGTCCATGAGTATTTGTGTGCGCTCCCTTGCTTGCGAGTTTTCGTATGTTACATCGTGCTGGTTTATGTCGTGCTCAATATCCTTGAAGTGTTGTATACATGCTTCTCTTATGGATATCTCTCTTATGGTTACTCCAAGAGCTTCCATGAGGCTTATAGCGTTGTTGTATGTGCGGTCGGTTGTGCCGAAGCCGGGCATGGTCACGGCTATTATGTCGCTGTGTGGCTTGCCTATTATATCGCATGCTTTTGCAGTAACCAAGAGTGCAAGGGTTGAGTCGAGGCCACCCGAAATTCCTATAACACAACTCTTGGACCATGTGTGTGTTATTCTCTTTGCAAGTGCCATCGATTGTATGGTGAATGTCTCCTCGAGCTCTTTTCCGGCATCGGGGCCTTTGGGTATGAACGGGGTAGTGTCGATGGGGCGTATAATGTCGGTTCTCTCTTGTGACTTTTGTTTTATATCTATTATTATAGGCTCTTCTCCTGTGCTTTGCGATAGGTGTAAGCCCGACAGACGCATTTTTCTTATCTTTTCAATATCGGTATCGGCTATCGAGTAGTGGCTTTCTGTCGCAAATATTTTGCTTTCTGCCAATTTATCGCCTGTTTCATATATCGCATTATAGCCGTCATAAACGCCCGTGCTTGTCGACTCGCCGTATCCTGCATTTGTGTGTGCGTAGGTGCATGTGTTGTGGCGGCTTAACACGACGAGGCTCTCCTTGCTCTTTTTGTTGCTTCCCGAAATTGTTTTTTCGGCTGACGGGTTTAGTATAATGTCGGCTTGTGTGCTTGTGGTGCAGGGTAGTTGTATATCGTTTCCTATCTCTATTGCAAATTTGTATTCGCTTGTGCTGTATATGATGTTTGTACCCACGGGGATTGTTTTTCCGCATAGGGTGGTGGTGCCTTTTTGCAGTGTGTCGCCTGCCGAGAACTGTTTTTCTTCTCTTGCAGGAGCCTTTTTAATGCTTGCACCTATAATGTTGCCTTCGTGAATTACTATTGCTCCGTTGTAGAGCCTGTTTTTTGCCTCTACGGGTGCTCCTACCACAATTATGCTGTTGCAACTTTTTGTGACGTGGCATATTTTTTCTATCGCTTTCTCGGTCTCTTTTATAAGGAGTGGCTGGGTGTACAGGTCGCCACAGCTGTGCGATGTTATGCTTAGTTCGGGGAATAGTACGATGTCGGCTCCTTGCTCCGATACCTTATTTATAATAGTTATTATTTCGTTGCAGTTCTGTTGGCAGTCGGCAACATTGGTTATCGGTGTAGCTGTTGCTATTCTTGTGAAACTGTTTTTTATCATGGGTATCGGTTTTTAGTTGTTGTTTGTAGCTGGGGTGTATATTCAGAAAAACACCTCCTTGGGGGAAGTGTTTTTCTGTATTTAAGCTTGATATTAGTTTCTATCCTCGGGGACTGCTGTGTTGCCGTAGATGTTCTGGGGAACAATCTCGATATAGTCGATGTTTAGCTCAACTGTTCGGGCGGGGTTTTCTGTAACGTCCTTTGCACGCAACCAATAACCATCTTTCTTTGGTTCCATTTTGTAGTTGGTTTCAATGATTCTTCTAAATGCGTTGTTTGCTACACGCATGGGTTGCTTGTCGCCTACAAGTATGCTCTGAGGTGCCATCATGTATCCACGGTTACGCATAGCGTTCTCCTTGCTCAAAATTTCCTCTTCTGTCAAACCTTCATCTTTGAAGTGACCTATACGGTTGATGTTTGCTTGCTCGTTAAGCATGTTGGTGGGGAGTCCGCAGATGTTGTCGTTGAGGTAGAATTGAACTTTACCACGGTTAGCTGACATTGAGAAGCCAATACGTATCTCGTAATCTCCTTTGGGTACGTGTGGCAAACGTATTTCTGCATCGAATTGACGGTCCATGAGAATCTCGTCTCCTTGGAAACTTGTATACTGGCCGACACCTGTGGGGTAGGGGCTCATATAGTAGCAGAATCCTTTTTTACCTTTCAAACGTTTGCTGTATTGTTTTTCGTTTGCGTTTACTTCTCCATTATCGTCTTCGCCGGTTATGCCCATAGGTATGTATACGAACATGAAGTCGTCGCGCCATCTTTCACGGCTTGTTGTAAGCTCAGGCAATAGTGATGCTGCGTCCCAACGCATACGCTCGTTAAGAATGTTGTTTGCCATCAAATCCTCGTCGTAGATAAGTATTTTATCTATAATGTGTATTTTGGCATTTACGGGGTCGAATTTCAAATCTTTCAAAGATTCGGGGAACAACTTTCTTGCCTCCTCTTGCTTGTAGACAATAATGTTGGCATGGTTATTCTGCTCTTTTGTAAGGGGGTAGTTTGATTTGTTGATGACTATACGATTGCCAAATTCTGCAACATCTTCATCTTTGTAGCATCTTGTAACTTTAATCATGCAACCTTCGTCGATGTCTCCACTCTCTATTTTGGCCAATTCCTCTTCGCTGTCGTATGTCCAGTTGCTGTAAGGCATGTATGTCTCAAAATAGTCCGACCAGTTTACGCTCTGACTAAAATGGGTAGAAGAATCGAATCCCGATTTAGATTTATAGTTTTCCATGACCCACGCACCTGCTTGTGCACCATTTTTTGTAACTGCAAAGTCCAAATCGCGGTCGATAATGTGGTATGCCATGAACTTGAACAATGCGTTTTGGGGGTGTGTGTACTCTTCTTCGTAGCCGGGAGCCGAACCGATAACATTTTCAGCATATTCGGCAAGTTCCAACCATGTGGTGATGGGCTTACGGTAGTTGTTCTTTTCGGCATTCATGAACACTTCGTTGGGCTCAATCAACAATGTGAAACCATATTCCTTCTTAGCGGGGTATTCGCTTCCAATGTCTTTACGGTCGCTGAATATGTTTTTACTCAATAAGTTGCCATCGTATTCTTCGTCGATTGTAGATTTTTCCAAAAGTTTGTTCAAACCGGTTTTGAAAATTGCCTCGCGGAAGATGCTGATACCTTCGCATTTTCCAAGTTCGTCGCCGGCTGTCTTTGTTGAGGGGTTAAGTACTCCGTTTATAACATGGATTGTACCGTTGTATGTGCTTATGTCGCTTTCGATAACTTCGGCTTCGTCGGCTCCGATGAAATATTTTCTTTCACCTTTATCAATACTGTCTTTTACATATACGTCGCGGAAACCAATTGTGGCTTTGGGAAGTCGGTAGCTGAAATTGATTGTTTTGAATTCCGCTTCGATAATATGGTTTTTTGCAATTTCGTTACATTTTTCGTCCGATAGTTGGCTTACTTCGGGCGAGTAAATACCTGTGTCTATAATGGGGAATTTTTCAGGGTCGAGTTTGTTGTTCTCAACACTTTCGATGTATCGGTTGTACTCTTTCTCGACAAATTCCTCAATAGCTGGGTCGGTGGGGGCTATACAAGTGTATGAACCATAAGTGGATAGGGTTTCCAAGAGAGAACTTCTGCCACTTATTACACCTTCTGTGTTTTCTCCACTTTTTTTGTTACCGATGTATGCCTTGTCGAGAATATAAGTAAAGTGGCTAAACTTATCGGGGTTATTCAACAAGTGGGTCGAAATAACCTCGCCCGTAAATGTAAAGCGGTTACTCTTGTCTACCTCGTCTTGGCAACCTGTAAATGTGCCACCAGCCAATACTGCTGTTGATAACAGTATCCAAGCTTTTAGTTTTAATGAAATTGACTTTTTCATATTGATTTGGTTATTAATTATAGTTTGCTAATTTGTTGAATTTCTTTGTGTTACGCTTGTGCTAAGCAAAATGGTGCTTCGTAACCAGACAATTCAGTTTCAAATATAAGCGTTTAAATTTTACCAAACAAGAAATTTTGTTCAATTTTAATTATTTTCTGTTTTTTATTTTTGCCTTATGCTCATTCTTTTAGAATGGCAATAAAAAACCGAGCCGACCGGCTCGGTTTATGTGTTTTGTTCGAGTAGAAACGGGTTCGATTATTTTTATTTCAGGAACACGAAATATACCGCAAGAACAAGGAAAAGAACGGCAACAAAGTGGTTCCACTGCAACGACTCGCCCTTGAAAAAAATAGAGACGATTATACCGAATACAAGGCACGATATAACCTCTTGTATCACTTTGAGTTGTACAAGTGAAAAGGGACCGCCGTTTATCTCGCTGCCTATGCGGTTTGCCGGGATTAGAAACGTGTATTCCAACAGGGCTATTCCCCAACTCATCAGTATGATAAGAATAAGGGGTGTGTTCGATGATATTAACTTCATGTCTTGCAATTTGAGGTTTCCGTACCATGCAAGTGTCATGAAACTGTTCGAAATTATGAGCAGTACAAGGGTTAAGATAATTTTTGTCATTGTGTAATATTTTTACTGTTTTTTAATTCTTTTTCGGGGTAGTAGTTCGGGTTGGATATTGCTCATTGCACCCCACATGTTGTAGCGTGCTTCGGGGTTGAGCGACTCGAGGTGTGCCAGCAGGTCTTTCATCTGTTTGCGGTTCGAACTGTTCTCGTGTGGGCAGTTTTTTATCTGTTGTGGAAATTCTGAATATTGTGCATGTTTTTTTACATCGCTCTCGCATACAAGGCACAAGGGGCGTATTACGGTTATGGGGAATTTTTCCATCTTCATGCTTGGCGACATTGCGCTGAAAGCTCCTTGAAAGGTTATGTTCATGAGCATGGTCTCTAAAAAATCGTCCATGTTATGCCCCAGAGCTATTTTGTTGCAACCGAGCTCTTGTGCGAGCTCGAAGAGTGCTTTGCGTCTGTTCCACGAACATAGGAAACATGGCGATTTGCGTGTGTCGCCACTTGCGTCGAAGCTCCTCTTCGAGTGGTGGAACGGTATGTTTAACGTGTTGCAAAATTCTTGCAAGAAATTTATATCGCTTTTGTACGGAATATTTACCATGGAAACGTGTGCTGCCTCTACTGCTATACGTGGCTTGAATATGCGACAGCGTTCGGCTAACAACTGTAACATCGTGAGCGAGTCTTTGCCTCCCGAAAGTGCCACAAGTATTTTGTCGCCCTCGTCGAGGAGCGAATAATCTTTGGTTGCTTTCGAGAAACGTGTTCTTATGCGATTGAAAATTTTGTCTTGCTCGCTGTGTTTGGGCATGTTACATGTGAATTTGTGTGCAAAGGTAATATTTATTGCGGTAATCTTGTTTCGGGCGACTGATAATATTTTTCTTCGCCCTCGTTTTTTTGTAATGCTTTTTATTAAAATAATCTTAAAAAACGATGATAATGATATTTTGTTATTATATTTGCGTTAGCCATGTGTAAAATCCTTTATGTGGCGTTTGTAATTAATGTTTTTCGATGATGAAGAATTTTGTTTTTATATTGTTGCTTACCCTTCTTTCTGCCGGGGGCATGGTGGCACAGAACCGAAATATAGCGCGTAAACATTTTTTGGCCGGCGAATATATGGAGGCTAAGCCTATGTTCGAAAAGTTGTATCAACGTAATCCCAAGAATAGTGAGTATAGCTTTTGGTATTCGGCGTGTTGTTACGAAACGGGAGATACGGTGGTGAGCGACTCGGCTATGTGGGCCATGATGGAGTTTGCCGCATCGCGTAAAATAGTTAATGCTTATAGATATTTGGGCGATATGTCGGCCGATAAATTCATGTATGCCGATGCGATAGAGTGGTACAACGATTTTCTCGATAATTCAACCGACGAGAATTTATTGCTTCTTTATAACGAGAAGTTGAAAAAGGTTGAACGCTTGAACCGCATGGTGCACTCTACCGAAAAGATTTGCGTGGTAGATAGTTTTGTGGTGGACAAAGATAAATTTCTATCGGCCTACAAGATGGGAAGCGATGTAGGCAGAATATCTTCCGTTGTAACTTTTTTTGGTCGCAAAGAGGGTGGCGATGGCTATCTTTCGGAGACGGAACGAGGTACCGACATCTATTATTCAATGTTCGAACCATCGGATTCTCTTATGAAATTGTATCATAGTTGCAAGGTGGGCGACGAGTGGAGCGAGCCTGTCGGGTTCGAAGGCTTCGATACCGGCGGAAACGATAACTACCCTTACATGCTTGCCGATGGTACAACTATCTATTTTGCAAGTGATGGCGAAGGCTCGATAGGTGGCTACGATATATTTATAACTCGTTACGATTCGGAAACAGGCAGGTATTTGCGTCCCGACAACATAGGTATGCCTTTTAACTCCGAGGCCAACGACTACATGCTTGCCGTAAACGAGATGACCAATCTTGGTTGGTTCACGACCGACCGCCGTCAGCCCGAAGGCAAGGTGTGTGTCTATGTCTTTGTGCCTAACCCCTCAAAAGAGTTGTATAATGCAAAGGCGATGCCTTATGAGGCTCTGCTTGCTCTCTCACAGTTGCAATCGGTGGCTGCAACACATCACGACCAAGATTTGTTGCGCAAGGCTCGTCAGCAACTTGCCATGCTTATGTACGACGATAATGCAGGCTCAAAAGGGCACGATTTTCAGTTTGTGCTCGACAATGTTAAGGTTTATACCTCTTTAAACGATTTTAAGTCGAAAGAGGCTCGCCTGTTATTTACAAAGTGGCAGACGGCAAAGAGTGAGCGCGAGAAGGAGATTGAAAAGCTCGAAAGGTTGCGCAACGATTATGCTACGGCTGTGGGTGGTCGTAAGTCGGCCTTGTCGGGTGAAATTTTGAAGCTCGAAGAAAAAGTCGATGCCTCATTCTACTCATTGCAGAATATGGAGTATGAGGTGAGACGTTTGGAGGTTGAAAAACTTTTTAAATAAAATAAAGTATGGAACTTTTGATTATCTCTATCCTTGTTTTGTTGGGTGCTTTGTTGCTCACGTTAGAGGTTGCTCTTATTCCCGGCTTCGGGGTTACAGGTGTTTTGGGCATAATATCATTGCTTGCTTCGGTTTTGTATGCTTTCTGGACAATGAGTTCTTTGGCAGGGTGGGTAACACTCTTAATCGTTATTGCGGTGGTGGTGGTACTCATATTTTGGGCTATATATGGAAAATCTATCGACAAGGTTGCGTTGAAAGAGAATATAAATTCAACCGTTAAGAGTGCCGACTCGCAGGCTGTGAAGGTGGGCGATACAGGTATTGCCGTGACACGTCTTGCGCTTGTCGGTGAGGTGGATTTTGATGGAATAATTATTGAGGTATCGTCGGCATCGGGATTTATCGAGGAGAATACACCTGTGAGTGTGGTACGCATCTCGGGTGGCGTAATTTTTGTCAAGAGCAAATAATATTGTTCAATAATAGGTGTTACGAGATGGAGACGAACAGGGTGAAACATTTATTGTTGCTTTTACTATTCGGCACAGTGGGTGTTTACGCCTATGCGCAGAAAGGTGCAAAAATTTCGGGTACAGTCTTCAGCGAAACCGAAGGGCCCCTTATCATGGCAAGCATCACCGAGCGCGATGAAGAAAATCGTATTATAGAGACGGCGCAAACCGATTTTGAAGGTAACTTCTCGATGGAGGTGAAAAACACCCGGCACCGCTTACGAGTTTCATATACAGGTTATAGGACCTTGCTCCTTCCCATCGATTCCCGCAGGGTTTTTAATATTGAGATGACCAAGATGATGCCACACGGGGAAGATGTCGTAACAAATCATAAAAAAGATGCAAAGAAAGAACAAATAACAAATTCTAAATTTTTATATTCTATGGACAGTACATTTTTAATTGCATTAGTTATCATCGCGGCAGTGGTGATACTATCGGTATTCTTTCATTATGTACCCTTTGTCTTGTGGCTGTCGGCAAAGGTGTCGGGAGTGAATATCTCGCTCATTCAGCTATTCTTGATGCGCATTCGTAATGTGCCTCCTTACACCATTGTGCAGGCGATGATAGAGGCGCACAAGGCCGGGCTCGAAAACATAACCCGCGACAGCCTCGAAGCGCACTATCTCGCAGGTGGTCACGTGGAAAAGGTGGTGCATGCGCTTGTTTCGGCGGCAAAGGCAAACATTGAACTCTCGTTCCAGATGGCAACAGCCATCGACCTTGCAGGTCGCGATGTGTTCGAGGCTGTTCAAATGTCGGTAAACCCCAAGGTTATTGACACACCGCATGTAACAGCTGTGGCAAAAGATGGTATTCAGCTCATTGCCATCGCCCGTGTAACCGTGCGTGCCAATATTAAACGTCTTGTGGGTGGAGCAGGTGAAGATACAGTGCTTGCGCGTGTAGGCGAGGGTATTGTGTCGTCTATCGGTTCGTCGGAGAACCACAAGGCGGTGCTCGAGAACCCCGACTCAATCTCTAAACTTGTGCTTAAAAAGGGACTCGATGCCGGTACAGCGTTCGAGATTCTATCTATCGATATTGCCGATATCGATATAGGTAAAAACATCGGTGCCGCTTTGCAGATAGACCAGGCAAACGCCGACAAGAATATTGCTCAAGCAAAGGCCGAGGAGCGCAGAGCCATGGCCGTGGCTCTGGAGCAGGAGATGAAGGCGAGAGCACAAGAGGCACGCGCTCATGTGATTGAGGCTGAGGCCGAGGTGCCCAAAGCCATGGCTGAGGCCTTCCGTAGCGGTAATCTTGGTATCATGGACTATTATAGAATGAAAAATATTCAGGCCGATACTGCTATGCGCGACAACATAGCAAAGGACTGATAAATTTTATATCGTAACCATTAAAAGAAGTTGATTATGAAGCGTTATTTCCCTCCCTCGGAACTGCTTATTGAACCCAACGGGGCAGTGTATCATTTGGGAGTAAAACCGGAACAGTTGGCAGATAAAATTATTTTGGTTGGAGACCCGAACCGAGTTCCTAAGGTCGCGGCGTTCTTCGATACTCAGGAGTGCGATGTTATGGCACGCGAATTTCGCACCATAACAGGTACCTACAAGGGTAAACGCATAAGTGTGGTGGGAACAGGCATTGGGTGCGATAATATTGATATTGTTGTAAACGAACTCGATGCTCTTGCAAATATCGATTTTGAAACACGTTACGAAAAAGAGACCTTCCGTCAGTTGCAGATGGTGCGTATAGGTACCTGTGGAGGTTTGCAGGAGTATTGTCCAACAGGAACATTTATCTGTTCGGCAAAATCGGTGGGTTTCGACGGCCTGCTCAACTTCTACGCCGGACGTAACGAGGCGTGTGACCTGGCCTTCGAAGAGGCATTTAAGAAACATCTTAATTGGTCGCCTCTGCTTTGTGCACCCTACACCATACCTTCGGACAAGGAGCTTGTGGAGCGCATTGCAAAAGATGATATGGTGCGTGGCGTGACGATATCTTGTGGAGGATTCTTTGGTCCGCAAGGTCGCCAACTACGTGTGCCTCTTGCCTTCCCCAAGCAGAACGAGCTGATAGAGTCGTTCGAGTATGAGGGGCAACGCATAACAAACTTCGAGATGGAGAGTTCGGCGCTCGCCGGTCTTTCAGCTCTCATGGGGCATAAGGCTGTGACAGTCTGCCTAGTCATCGCCAACCGCCTTGCAAAGAAGGCTACCGTGGACTACGATGCCAAGATGAAAGAACTTATCGAGACGGTTCTTAACCGCATCTGATGAATAATAAAAAGAGATGCACACTGCTTGAAGCGTGTATCTCTTTTTTAAAGGGAAAGAGTGATAAAGCAAAAGATTATGAAAGATACCATTTGCGCATTGGCAACTTCGCAAGGAGGTGCAATAAATGTGATAAGAGTAACGGGTGCCTCGGCAATAGAGATTGTAGATAAAGTTTTTGTACCACGCAAAGGCTCCGGGCTTGCAGGCCGTAAAACCCACACAGTAGCCTACGGCGATATAAAAAACCTCTCGGGTGAGGTGTTAGACGAGGTGCTTGTGACAATTATGAGAGCTCCTCATAGCTACACAGGCGAAGAGAGCGTGGAGATAAGCTGTCATGCATCGCAATATATTACACAACAACTACTGCTCACACTCTTTGAGTGCGGAGCACGTCAGGCCGAGCCTGGAGAATTTACCATGCGTGCCTTTATGAACGGTAAGATGGACCTGAGCCGTGCCGAAGCGGTGGCCGACCTTATAGCCTCGACATCGCGTGCCTCTCATCGCCTTGCCCTAAACCAGCTAAAAGGCGGGTTCAGCGAACAACTATCGCTCCTGCGCGATAAACTCATACACCTAACCACGCTCATGGAGCTTGAGCTCGATTTTAGCGAGGAAGATGTAGATTTTGCCGACCGTAACCAACTTCTCAAGCTATGTGGCGAAATAGAGGAGTTTGTGAGTCGTCTTGCTGCATCGTTCAGCATAGGAAACGCCGTGAAAAACGGCGTGCCCGTAGCAATAGTGGGCGAGACAAACACCGGAAAAAGTACTTTGCTGAATGCCCTCTTGCACGAAGACCGTGCCATAGTGAGCGATATTCAAGGCACCACACGCGACACCATAGAGGGGGTGATGACACTTGGTGGAGTAAACTTCCGCTTTATCGACACAGCCGGTCTGCGCGACACATACGATGTGGTAGAGCGCATGGGAATAGAACGCACCATAGAACAACTCTCAAAATCATCAATCGCACTGTGGATGATAGATCCCTGGCAAGAGCCACAAGCCATAGAAGAACTTGCCAAACGACTATTACCGATGTGTCGTGGCAAGCATCTTGCTGTATTGGTAAACAAATGTGATGCAGTAGATCCCATAGCCCTCAGCAAAGTGATGAAGTGGGGTAGAGAGATGGTATGTAAATATGGCGCAGGTATAGAGTGGAACGAAAGCGACCTGTGGGCCATCTCGGCTCGCTTGGGAATCAACATGGACCACATCGAAGAGTTTCTCCTGCGGTCGGCCTCAATGCCCGACATATCGGCACACGATGTCGTCGTGACCAATGCTCGCCACTACGAAGCCCTGCAACGCGCCCACGCATATATATGTGAAGTAAAGAAAGGCCTTGCCGACGGCCTCAGCGGTGACCTCGTGAGCGAAAGCTTGCGTGCCGCCATACGTTGCCTCTCCGAAATAGTGGGCGAGGTGTCGTGCGAGGATATATTGAAATCTGTGTTTGCAAATTTTTGCATCGGCAAGTAAACGCTGTATATCATTGATTATCATAAGTTATCAAAGGTGCTCATTTTGAGCACCTTTGCTTTTTTTATGATAAAACCAACTTATCACCAATCATACTTATTTTATCATTTTTTTCGGCGTTATTTCGGCGTCGATGTCAGATGTCATTTTGATAAATGCTCCCGTCTCCCAAATGATGCGGGTTTTGCAATGGTGTGAAATGGAGTGCAATGGAGTGCAATGAGCTGCATCTGACACAGGGCGAAAAGAATTGAACATTCTTCAAAACAAGTAGAATTTATCTCACCCAAAACATCGTCTGTATTTATTTCTCCCGAAATTTCGCTCAGATGTTCGGTGATGCAAATCTACAAATCATATCGCAAAAATGAGCAAAATAGTAGTAAAAAAAGTTTGTCAGTTTTGCGGCAAAGAATTTATCGCGCATAAACTGAACACAATGTATTGCTCTCACCAATGTTCGCAGCGGAGCTACAAGGTTCGCTTAAGAGAGCAAAAGTTAGAAAAAGTCCTGCAAAAGGAAAACCTTCCACCTGTCACTTCCACTACACTTAAAAAGGAGTATCTCTCGTGTGATGATGTTGCCGACTTAATGGGAGTCAGCAGCACTACCGTTTACAGATACTGCATAACGGGTAAGATTAAGTGTATTAAGATGAATAGGAAGATTTTTATTCGCAAGGTGGATATTGACGCTTTGTTCCAAACTGATATGCCATATCAAGTAACGCGCATACAGGTGAAGCCGATTACGGAGTACTACACGGTTGAAGAAATCGTAGAGAAGTACAATGTAAGCAGAGATACAATCTTTAAGTATGCATCCTCAAAAAATATTCCCCGCCTCAAGCAGGGAAATAAGACGCTATTCAGTAAGAACCATATTGACCGAAGGTTCTCACTCTATAGTCCCGATCCCGATATATCCGAATGGTACTCTGTGGATGAGATATGTGAGAAATTTCAGATGTCTATACAAGCTGTATATGGCTGCGCTTCGAATCACATTATACCACGGATGAAAAGTAAGGGAAAATGCTATTACTCAAAGAAGCATATAGATGAGGTACTTTCAAGCAGAATGGCTTCATCAGAAATTACGGAATGGTACTCTATGGAGGATATCAATAAGATCTATGGTCTAGACCCTAGATATGTTTCGGGACTTATCTACAAGAATCCTATTCCAAAGATTAGACGAGGCAACAAGGGATACTACTCTAAAACACACTTCGATGAGTTGATGAGGAAGAAATTTCCGCAGCCAGAGTACTACACCGTGGAGGAGGTTACGGATAAGTATGGTATCACCAGAGATGCATTATATCAATATGTCAAGAGATATAACATCTCCACCATCAAGGAGGGTCGATACATCAAGATCCTCAAACACGAGATAGATAACATTTTGTCAAACACACAAAAAGCATCATAATATGTCAATTTCAAAAGTTGCATTAAGAAGGAAGCTTCTCTCAAATGGGAAGAAGGAGTCATTAGTCCTTGAATTCACCCCGCCAATCCTGGATAAGGATACACTGTGCCGCGTCCACAAGAAGCATCTTGGTATTTACATATGGGCAAAGCCAAAGACTGAGGAGGAACGGGACTACAATGATGAGATGTTGAGTAAGGCGGAGGCCATTCGCTCACACTGGGTTCAATCAATTATCAATGAGGACTACGGGTTCTTGGATAAGACCAAAATGAAGGGAGATTTCCTCGAATACTATCGGAACATAGCACTTGCTAAGAGAGAGAATAGCAAATGGTGGGGCTCCTATCAACATTTTGAGAAGTTTATACACGGACACTGCACTTTCGAGCAGATGGATGTATATATCGCAAAGCGATTTGCGGAGTACTTGATGACTGCCACATCAGTAAGGCGGCCAGGTGTACCGATGCACACTAACACTCGTGCGTCATACTTCTCAACTTTTAGGGCTGTGCTTAAAAGAGCATACCGTGATAGATTGCTTAAAGAGAACATCAACGACTACCTTGACAAGATCGAGTATGTAGAGACTAAAAGGGAGTATCTAACTTTGGAAGAACTTAAGCGTCTTGATGCTACTCCTTGCGACATCCCGGTACTACGCAGGGCGGCAATATTCTCTTGCTTCACCGGACTGCGTGTCAGTGATATTATGCAATTGGAGTGGAAGCATATTGTCAAGGCACCTGATGGCGGCTGGTGTATGCGAATCCGCACCGAGAAAACTGAGACAGAGGCAACCCTGCCTATCAGCGAAGAGGCGCTATCCTACTGCGGTAAGCGTAAAGAAGGTAAGGTATTCGAGGACTTTGCTCGCGGAATGCTCACAACTCCTCTCAAGCGATGGCTGAAGCAAGCAGGGATAACAAAGCACATAACATTCCACTGCTTGAGTCATAGTATTTCTTCTTTCTCGCTGAAAACAAACGATTTACAGAATTTGAATTTATGACAGGTAACGATTTAGAAACGAGCAAAGTTCCCTTATCCGTCTTATTCTGCATTATTGAAAAGAACGCTTCATTAACTACAAAGGTAAATATTTATCTTATATGCTCCAAAGAAAACAAACATTAAATACTCATTGATATATTTCATTGATTTTTTCTTTTGCGTATTCACTAGCTTTTTTATGACTAGGGACTGATGCTCCTTTATAAAAATCGGTAATATCGAAATAAATATCCTTTTCAATATTTCCTTTCTTGATTGGAAGTATATCAAACGTTTTGACACCTTGTTTTGTTTCAACATGAGTCAACATTTGCATACAGCTTTCATATCCAGGATATTTTTTATTCAACCATTCATGTTCAGCACGTACACCAATCTGATGAGTTGTTGCATAGATTTTAATGATATCAAAATCTTGACTTATTAATTTTTCTTCAACTGTTATTGTTTCATCGGCATATTCTATAATAAAATCCTTATCATTATTCTTAGGATAAAAGAATCTATATACAGATATCACCCCATCTTTTATTTGGGGTATTGCAATCAAAATAGTACAAATTAATACTATTATGGAAATTGCAGGATGATTTAATACACTTTGTATTATTTCGTCATATAGCGTTATGTCTTCCATATTTTAATCTAAACAATTATTTGACAAAGTTAATAATCTTTTCTAATACTTAACTATCTGTAAGGAAATTTGCTATCTTTGTAGCATTAAAACGATAACTATATTAATGAATTAGACCATGTTGGAACAAGAGATTTTTTATACAATAAGGCTTAGAATTGATTAATGACAAAAATAACTTAGCTAAATCGATTGCAGTATACATCCGAAATAAAATAGAGGATATTCATGTTGACCATCTGTCTGATGATGATATGCGAATGCTAAATCCTTTAATTAGTAATGCCATATTCTCATTCCTGATAGATTACAGAAATGATTATGTGAATATTAATAATATAAAGCTAAGGACTTACGCTTGTGAATATATACGGAAAAACACAATCGACTTTTTTAGAGAACTTAGGATATCAGATAGAGTTATAGACAAGTTTTATGTGATAATAAAAAATTGTGTCGCTGACACTTTTCTTGATATTGAGATGGGAGCCGTCATGTTAGCAGGGTATTCTGTGATATACGTGCCTTCGTATTGGGAAGATTGTGTATATAATGCATCCATTAGTAATATAAATAATACCTTTCGGGATATATTATAATCTCTTATAGTTGTATCCTAAAGTGGTTTACCCAAAAATCCTAAAAAATACATTTTCTAGGGCTTACATTTGAGAATATAGTATTAAAACTGTTTATAGCACTATTCGCTCGCTATATCTGATTCAGTACATCCCAACTTGAGTCAATATCAAGGTATGTTCTTGCATATTCTTTATCTAATAGGTCATCGGGCAGAAGGTAATCATATTTTTGACATTCTTTCGTGGCTCTTAATTCCAATTTGGCTAAATCTTCTTCTATTGGTTTACCCTTATCTCTAATTCTTTTAATATCATCTGAAGTGATATTGTCAATATATAGTGCACTAAAACCACATTTCTTATCAAGGTACAATTGAGCCATTAAGGAGATTGTTCTATTAATTTTCCATCCTCCCCAAGTAAAAAAGAGGGCTCGATTACCATATTGCAAATATGAGTGCTTTGATAATTCATTATTATTGAAACATAAACGAGCCTGCTCTAAATACTTATTTGCTTCGGTACGAGTATCAAGATATGGATATGTGTCGTTAGACAAATAAATATTTCGCATCTTTTCAACAATAATTCTATCTATTTCCGCGCCTTCGCCATCAAAGAAAGCTTTTCCTCCAGATTTTACTTGGCTTACATATATTGTCCGTCCGTGTTCATTTATACCCTCTACAATCCATCGCCTTCCTGCAAGAACGATTTGTGCATCTTTTGGCGGTAAATATTGTATTGTGCCCAATCGCTTTGAGTTATATTTATTTATGACTGAATAATCTTTGGGAGATTGAAATGCAACATAAAAATCTGGCTTTTTAAGTAGTTTTTCTCCCTCTTTCCCTATTATAATTTGTCCATTATCAAGTTGCGAAACAACATCTTTGTCTCCAAGTGCTTTTAGAAGACTCAAAAACATTGTTGGTGTAACATTCTTAAAGGCTCCTTTCGTGCACAAGAATTGCCACCCCTCTTTAGGATAGAAACCTCCAAATTGAGCGATTACAGATAGTAGTTGTTGTATTAATGTAGATAAATGATAACTATTTATATTGGGAGTTTCGTATTTATGTTCCTTTAACAACTCAATTACAGCAATATTCTGAACTAAATTTGCTTTTAAATCAAATAAAATTCCCTCCCCGGTCTCTGTTGAGAATACTCGTAATATTGATGGTTCATTTCTTCTACCAGAACGACCTAATCGTTGTCTAAGCCCAGAAACAGAAGTTGCTGAACCTATTTGTGCGATAGATTTTACCTTCCCAATATCAACTCCCAACTCCATCGTGGACGTGCAGATTGCAGTCAATGGATGTATGCCTTGTTGCAATTCATGTTCTACAGTTTCTCTTTCAATTTTAGACAAACTTCCATGATGCACACGAAACTCATTAGGCACACCATTTTCATCAGACATATCTGATAATTTAACGGCGTATTCCTCTGTTTCGTGCCTGCTATTTGCAAATACAAGATTATTACTTCCTCTTAAACGAGCGAATAGCTCTTTAGAGATATCTTCAACAACACTTTTTTCTTTGGTTGGAATATATGTCTTAACAAGCAGTTTAATTTCATGATTACTTTCTCCTTGTGGAGGTATAGAACACGGTAGTGCCTCATCATCTCTAAGAAACGATTTAACGGTTTCATAATCAGAAAAGGTTGCACTCATTGCGATTCTTGGAATATGTCTATTGGCAATATGCTCTATACGCGACAACAAAGACTGTAACTGTTTCCCTCGTTCTTTGCCTATAAAAGAGTGTAACTCATCTATAACAATATATTTAAGTGCAGAGAATGCCGATGTGGTATATTTAGTTCGATTAATAAGAAACGACTCCAATGATTCAGGTGTAATAATAACTATTCCATTGGGATCTTTAAGAGACCTATTCTTTCTTGACACATCGATATCGCCATGCCAAGGAATAACATCAATTCCCATATCAGCGGTCATATCTGACAATCTGCGATATTGATCATTAATCAAGGCTTTTAGAGGACTAATATACAGCACCTGATATCCAAAGGAAACACTATCCCTAAGTATTGATGTCAATATAGGTAAAAATGCTGCTTCTGTTTTTCCTCCTGCTGTGGCAGCACTAATAATAACATCATTATCTTGAGACAATACAATCGGAATAGAATTCTCCTGAATGTCTTTAAGAGAACTCCAGCCCTGTCGCCAAACCCATTTCTGAACCTTTTCGTCTAAAAGGCTAAAAGATGATGATGTTTGTCCCATAAGTTGTTATAATTTGAATGATGCAAATTCATCGTCTGCATCTGATGAATTCTGTTCTAATATTGCCCCTAAATCAGATATCTCTTTATCTTCTTTAATATCTATTTCCTCAATAATGTCAGTCCACTTCTTGTCTGGATATTGTTCTAAGACTGACAATAAATCCAGAAACCCTTTTATGGTGTTTCGGGGAGTTCTAAAATAGCTTTCTCCGATTTTATTCATACAATGTGACAGGTATGCTATAATAGCATCATCTGGCACCAAATATTTATCACTATCTCCGTATGAAAATATATGCCTTAATTTAATTAACAGTAGGTATAATTCTTCTTGTGTTAGGTTTGACAATCTCAATACGGTAGAATTATAATCAACAATTCCAAGTCCTTTTGTAAAACTATTTTCCGCTAAGCGAGAACGTAAGGCCTCATAACTATACAGCCCTCGATTGGCATCTGTCATAAACTCTGGCGTACCACACATTATAAAGCCAATATTTGACAAAGCACCCTGTAATGTGCTATTAAGCATGCTTAGAATCTCCTCATAGTTTGCCTTACGAGATATTGAATTGGGTATTTTGTACAAATTTACCATCTCGTCAAGACAAACAAGAAGTCCTTTATATCCAGCCTTACGAACAAGTACTGAGTATAGTTTTAAAGCATTGAAAAATGAAGAATCATTCAATATATCCCTAACTCCTAAGTCTCTAATAGCATCTGTCTTTGTAGAATATTCAGCCTTAAGCCATTTTAATGAGTTATTGCGAAGAGTGTCATTACCATTTTCATAACCCTCCCAGTACTTTCCAATAACCTTAGCAAAGGTATATCCAGTAGGATATTCATTCAGCTCTTCTAACATTCTATCAATAACGCTACACGTCATCTTGCCTGTTCTTTGAGCTTCATCACGTGCAATTGAAATAAATTTCTCTAGAATATTGGGTAGAGCATTACCATCTTGTTTTGTTCTGGTTGAAAAACTTGCAATCAACTCTGATAACAAAGAGCGAACTAATCCAGCCCCGTAAAGTCTTTTTTGGGGCGATAGATCAGCATTTATTGTTACTAAACCTTTCTCTATTGCAATAGTTCTAACCAATGAAAGAAAGAAGGTCTTGCCTGAGCCATATTCGCCAATAACAAATCTAAATGATGTGCCACCACTTGCGACATTGTCAATATCTCGCACAAAAGATTTCAGCTCTTCATTTCTTCCGACATGAAAATGCTGTAAACCAATTCTAGGAACAACGCCACTTTGTAGCGATCTTATTATGGCTTCTCTCTCTTTGGGTTTAATAGGCTTTATCATACAAGTTGGTCTTTATAATCGATATTTACGTATATTATATCGTCATCATCTTCAATTACAGCATCATCAACTTTGTCATACGCATAATCATTTATCTGCTCTAGAATAGAACCTGTGATTACATTGAACTCTTTACAGATACTATCAACTTCTGCTTTTGACCATTCGGACTTTGTCAACAACCTCGTTAAGATTGTAGTCAAAGGACTCTGATTAGAAGTAATGGTTGATGTGACATTTTCTTCTTCATTAAATATCTCTGAAAGCATATTTTGTGCTGATGCAGTTTGTGCTTCCAATTTGGATAGTTTCGCTGTATCAATCTTTACGATTTTTTGCCTGTGTTTAGATTGGCTTTCAGATTGTGTTATAACATATTCTTTTGCATCTGTTGTAACCTCAACAGTTGCAAAGTTTTCATCATCTATCAGCATTCTATGTATCTGTGAATGAATATTGTTAACATCTTCTCCTAATAAAGGGAATATCTTAGTTAGAACATCTATTCGTTTATTATTGATATCACCTTGATTACAAGATAATTTCACCAATAAATGTGCAAATTGCTTACATTGTTCTTTACTCAGCAACTTGCAGATAGAATCTTTGGTTCTTTTATCAAACGATAACTTCTTATGTTGCAACCAATAAAAATAAGCTTTTAAGTGGCGGGTATTACCCGATGTATCACTTTGTGAGTCAATATATTTATCGACAAATATTATATCATTATCATTACATACATCTGCTTGGATTAGCAGCACAACTAGTTTTACAAATAATTCTAATCTTGAATAGGTATCAGTTCGTTCAACTAGCGAAACGCCTTTTATCTTGTATATAACACATTTATCTCCAAAGTTTAGGCGTTTATTATCCACATCAATTAAAGGTACGGTCCTTATTTTGAGCCTCTTTAAGCCATTGGTGATTGCCTGAATAGGTTGTAAATACAATGACTTCTCATCTTTTCTGATGTATCCTATTTTATCCAATAAAGAATCTACATCAATAAGACAATACTCAAGCTTATCCAACATTGAATATAAACATTCTTGTAGAATTTCAATTTTATTACCATTTCCTAATTCAATATATTTAGGTAACTGCAATAATGCCAATGGAGTAGAATCGTTTGCCCACTCAATACAATTGTTATAAATCCAAAAATCCTCTTGTAGTTTACTTACAATCTCATTTATCGGGTATTTTACTGTCCAAACATCAATCGGATGTTTCGGCAACTGAAATTCTAAATTCACATTCTCGGGACAGTACCAATCACCTCCATTGCGCATTCTTATATAGTGGGGGTTTCTTATATAATATTCACTGCGCTGAACAATGGAATGCTTCTTATATCTCTTTTGAAATAATGATACAAACTTTTCTTTAATGTTGTTCTCATATAATGCTATAGGCAAATTTTTAAGTAGATAAGTCTTCTTTGCAACACTATATGCATCTTCCGATGATAATTCTGTTTTTCCTTTAAGTTCTTGGTTTATAATGTAATCTATGTAATCATCACACGACATCAATTCATCCTCAGAGAGAAACTCATAAGGCGATGATGGATAGTATTTTACAATGCCTGCACTTATTATTTGTCTAATAGAGTATGCCAACTGATAGTAATCTCCACACACATTTCTATCTAAACTCCTCAATTCTTTATACAATCTAGATAGTTGAAATAAAATTTGTTTGCGTTCTTTAGTTGTTGACTTGTCAATAAAAAGGCGTATCTCCAAACCGTAAACATAATATTGTATTAGGTCTACGCATGTATCTTCTATTGGGTTATTTCCTGAAAGCCATTGTAGATATGCATACCTTTGTTGTGGTGTCATATCTTGATATGAGCAAAAATACTCATTCCCAATCTCCCCTTTCTTAATTGGATGGTTAGGGTTAATGACCGGTCCATATATGTATCCACGATCATAGTGATACTGATTGTCATCTATTACTTTCTTGGGTAACTTAAAACAGTCGCCAATATAGAATCCACCTCGACAAAGCTTAATTCCACCAACCTCTATGTCCTCACCCGCACTAATCCATCTGCAAGGCTCTTGCTGATTTCCTGCATATTTAGCTAATTGTCTTTTGAGTTCCTGTTTTTTAGTATCAACAATAATATCTTTTAAAATCCTTCGGGTATATAATTCAACCTTCGGACATATGCCAATAAGGTGTTGGTAATACTCTTTAAGTAATGATATTTTGTTGCGATATGCATTACTTAAATCATACATTAACAAAAAGGCATAATTCGTATTCCCTTCTATGTCTATATAATTACCCGAAAAGAATTGCTCTTTGAAATAGCGATAAAATCGCTGTTGCGAAGCAGTACCAGAGCGTAAATCATCAATAGACCAAATGTAAGTATCTACCCACATTGGGACATCTATCTTCTCCTGCTTATCGTTTTTATATATTTCTTGATGTGATGTATCTTCTTCAGTAGGCATAGTTGGATTGTTGTTATTTGAAATATCATTAATATGCTTTTCTTCCTTTGCAAGCATAACGCTCATATCTGTATTATTACATCGTTCTGAAACACATAACACATCTTTGGGTTCTGTGCCATCCTCTACATCTTCATTTCCTACCATATTTTGATTACATTCTATAAAAGAATCATTAGCGATAGGTATTACTATATTTCTGTTAGAACTCTCTTTAGTCACAACAGGTGTGGTTGTTGCTATTGGTTTAGAGTCTTTGTTGTCGCTCCTATTTGCGAGTGGCTCTTGTTTTGTTTCGTTATTGTTTTTTAATGCATACACTATCAGTCCAACAATCCCAATCACAACTAATGTAATAAGTATTGTCGGTCCGATCCATGCAATTAAAATTGCTACACCTATCAACAAATATACGAACTGCATACGGCAATATATAAAACCTCACAAAGTTAACAAAAATTTGCCATATACGATTAAGAGAGAACATATTAATGCTTTTTAGTTAACCAATATGAGTAAATATAGTTATTTTCATTATGTTTGGTTTAGGAGATTGTCCTAACACCATATAGTAACTCCTCCCGAAAGTTTCACCATCGGGAGGAGTTTTTTTACTTACTCTTAATACTATTTGCTTTGCTCTCCTGTTCCTTCGCTGCTTGTTCTTTGAGTCTTGCTTGCTCGGCAAGGGCGGCTTGTTTGCGAACAGCCTCTTCGTAAGTCTCCACATCTTCACGCATCTGTTCGATTGCTTCGTTGTTGCGGTTGAGTTCAAAGATGTCCTCCAATGTGGCGATCTGCTCTGCAGAAGCATCGCCTTTCATCTTGATGTAGCGGTATTTGAGAGAATCATCCTCTTCATCCTTATTTCGTTGCGACTCAAAGTAATATGCAGATGCCAAGAAAGCGATGAAAATGGTGTTGAGTGTAATCACAAACCAATCAAGTTTGGAATTGAAGTTCAGATTGAAGTTATAGTCATTCTCTCTATGGAGAACTTTTGACTCCTCAATCATCGGTATAAGGGATGCCGTCAACTTTTTAAGGTTCTCAAACTCGTTCTGAATGGCTACAAAATCGGGCTTATTCTTACCTGAAACACCCTTTACATTATCATTGACAACACCGAGGTTCTCACTCAATGTCTTTGTAAGTTCCTGAATCTTACGTTCTGTGTACTTACAATTAGCACCTGTGGCATTCTCTACAAGAGCCTTAATTTCTTGAACTAATGCAGTGTTGTCCACATTAGGAACTATTGAATTACCCTCATTCGGTTGAAACTTTTGCAATTCAATTACTGCGGTTTCGATTCTCTCCAAGCATCCGTAGATGCCTTCCATAAACGACTCATTGTCGTTGTGGTTAAAGTTTTTATTACTCATATCAATTTGTTTTAAGTTTGAAAAAATTGTTTGTTTAGAATCTTATTCCTCGATTCTTTTTCTTCTTGTCTTTCTTTTGTTTCGGCCAAGAAGGTGGTTGCTCATCCTCAGGTGGAGCATCTGGAACATTCAGCAAGCCCAATCCATTGCTCTCAATAAGGCTGTCGGTAACGCTATAATTTTGCTCTGCTTCTTGCCTTATTGGTTGCTGTTTAGGCTCAATTTCGGTCTGCTTTTTCGGCATATCCCAACTTAATTGCTTATCAAGTTTTGAATAGCTGAACTGTCTGCTCACATCGGAAGCCTTGAAAGTGTAACCGTCTTTGGTAAAACTCAATCCCTCATTTTTACCCGTTCTTCGGTTAATCTTGAAGGTCATACCTATGCCTTGCTTTTGCAGTTGGCTACCCAAATCCCACCATGTTCGACTTCGTTTCAATGCGACCTTGACAGCATTGTGAATCTCATACTTCACCCGTTCAGGATTGTGGAGTTTCCGTACATTGGTCTTGCTCTTATCCTCTGCGTATGTCAATCCGTATTTGTCTTTTAGCTTCTTCGCAGCAATCTCATTACGCTTAAAATCGTTCTGCGAAGAGATTACTTTACCATCGTAGTTTATGCGATTATATACCAAATGACAATGCGGATTGTTAGTATTATGATGCCTTACCAAGATGAATTGAGTATTTCTTATCTGCATCAATTTCATATACTCCAATGCGATTTTAACCATAAACTCATCGCT
Organism: Bacteroidaceae bacterium; assembly: GCA_045631905.1. Taxonomy (GTDB): domain Bacteria; phylum Bacteroidota; class Bacteroidia; order Bacteroidales; family Bacteroidaceae; genus HGM04593. Next base: position 1,394 of record JAZQVO010000019.1, on the reverse strand, counting down.
TAATCGTGGTGCATCTTCGGGTTTAAAGCTCAATGCTATGTGTCCTAACGGCTGCTTAATCTTTGGATTTAAGAAGCATTGACAATTGAAACTATCAATCATTTCTTTATTTGTTCCGAGAAGTACACCGTCCGATTCAAGGATTTTGGAATTGTCCTTTCCCATCACATAGCGGATACATCCACCAAAGGATTTGCCCTTCTTGATTTTACCTATCATCTGCACCTCCTTTCTTCGGCTTTATAGTCGCTTAATACCTCTTTCAACTTGGCAAGCAGTTCCATTACGACATTCTTTGTCCGATAGAATCCCGTCTGATGCGACAGTTTCGTTAGCTGATTGAGGTTGTTTGCCATACCCGTAAGGTTGCGGATTATGGCGGCATCCTCGGCAGAATGTTTGGCTACAATCCTGGCATCAAATGCTGAATCTCGTATGTACTCGGCAAGGGTGCAATTGGCATTCTTGCTTCGATGGCGTAGCATCTCATAGTCGGGCTTTGAGAACTTCACCGTAACCGATTTTGTGAGGCGTTTCAAGGTGCTTACCTGTGGTCTGCCTCTGGGTTTTGATTTGTTTGTTTTCTTATTATTCATCATTGTACTTTTTTACTTGATTAGTGATTTTCAATTTGGCATTTCACAATCTGCGACCATCGGGAGCGGATTGCCTCCACTTGGGAGTGGAGCGAGGTTTTTCGGGTGCAATGGCGGCCCGTCCGACATTTTTCGGCATCCCGAAAGATAACCTCGCTACACCCCAAGACCGAGGTCTTGCTGCGTCCACCGTCATTGACGGTTTTCGATGGTCTCGACTGCTTTTTCAGTCTCAATCAGCAACTGCTCACTGTCATAAGTGACCACGAACAAATGGTCTGTACTCATAGCTTTCTCGACATCTCGAATGCAGGTAATTGGCTACAACTTTCTCCACTGCTCAAAGTCGGCATCGTAGGTGTCGAGGTGTTGACGGGCGATGTTCTCAAGCAATCCCGAAACACTCATCTTACGACCTCCGAGTTTACGGACATAATCTTCAAGCCTATCCCTTACCTCGCAACTGACAAATACAGGTTTGCGGTCGATAATGACGGGTACTTTCAGATAGGCATTGCGGTACTCCTCCAATGAGAGCCTGCGTTGCTTACCACTTACTCTGCGTTGGATAGTGGGCGGCTCTGCTGCGGTAGATGCTTGAACTTCCTCTATCTCATCTACCATTACAGGGTTTGGAATACTTGTCTCTGGAGAGAAGTTAGCCAACTCCATTTCAACACTATGTTTAATTTCGGCATCTCTCGCTGCCGATGGCGATACGCTTGGACTAAACATTTCAATCGAAGCGTTCTTTTCAATTGTTTTTGTTGTTCCCATTTGCTTATTTTTTAGGGTTTA
>JAZQVO010000018.1:0-1951 GCA_045631905.1 Bacteroidaceae bacterium | reverse complement strand
GTTTTTTTTTCTGTTTTTGTGGTAGACTTCTTTTTCGGGGGGATGTCGCCCGACGGCGAGTTCAGGCGCACGTTTTAAAAAAGGGACACGTTCCTTTTTTAAAAATTACGTTGTGCGCCGTCACCGATGAGGTCACCGCCGAATAGTGGGGGCTGTTACTTAAATGCGAATAGCACATATCACTCGGCGGTGACAAGGAGTTTTGAGGGCTCGACGCCCGAGAAACGCCCCGAGTGCAGATTAGTTCTTTTGCTAAACATGGCTATTAGTTAACAGTTTTTCCCTTGCAACACATTCGTTTATGTATTTTCGCAACACTGCGTTGACCGTTGTCCCTTGTTCGTAGCAAAGACCTTTAAACAAAGTTGCTGTTTTGCGTTTTATTTTTGTTGACAGCACCCTCATATTGGAGCTGTCCCATTTTCGTTGTCGCTGATATTTAATGTTACACTTCATAATTAAATTTGATTCCCTTTACTATCTCTATGTTGTTATCATTGTTTATTCGGAGCATAAACCCTTGTATAGATTTTAATCCTGCTTTTATGGTTGCGATACTGTCGAGTATACCCTCAGCCATTGATTGTATGCAGTTTAACTCCGATTCTTTAAGTGCTTCTAATTCTTGCATGTACTGTCTACCTTTCTCGCTTCCGCCACATCAAAAACGCTTGTTTTTTAATGTGTTTTTAATGTTTTTTTTGTTTTTTTTAGGTTTTTTAATGTGTTTTTTTAGGTTTTTTAAGGGAGAGAGGGACAAAGCCAAGAAAAGAACAGAACACACTATGTGTTCGTTCTCAGAAAAGAACGACACCTTTTTCCCTCTCTCCCTTACACCCTCTCACCCTTTTTCCGTCGTTCTTTTCTCCCACCCACAAAAGCATTTTCCACATTTTATTAACAATGTTTTCCACATTTGGAAAGTTTTACCATTTTGTTTTTGTTGGATGGTGAGGGTACAATGACACCTTGTTCAGGTGGCATTGCTTGTCGGACGGAGCCGGGCATGCAACGGTTTCTTTTGTTGTATAGCTCAACTCCGCCCGAGCCCAAAAGAAACACACCCCTTACGGGGTCAAAGTTCCTCCGCGGATTATTTATTTAACTGCCATTCACCGCCGTAGGCAGTTCACGTTATGGGGCACACTCCACAGCGTGCGATTTTTTGCGTGGGCTCGCAACACCTCACCTTTTTAATATAACTCGGTAGGTAGCCACGCCGAGAGTTTAGTTCATGGTTTTCTTTCCATGGTCGCTTGCAAACATAAAAGCTGTTCTATCTCGCACATAGAACAGCTTTCTTGTAATATATGTTTAACGCCGAAGCGTAAAACACCGCATGATGTATGCCGATAGTGCGAGTATCGATAATATAATATCATACGGTGATTTTTGTGTCAATATGTTTTTTTGTTTTTTTTATTACATTTTGTTACATTTTATCGAACATTTGTTCGATATAGTTTTGCTTTCCTCTCTTATTTACTTATAATCCGATTGTGAGAGAATCTGCAAGGGTGGCTTTGCCACTTGTTACACCCTTGCAGAATCACGAACAAACGGATACCCTCAACAGAGAGAGAGGGAAGCCGAGGGGGGGCAAAGGCTGGGAAAAGAGCTGAGGCGTCTTGTCCGCCTCAGCGATTCAGCCCCCCCGAGGCAGAAGTCGCCCGGAGGCAAAGCCCGCCAACCGCACAATAGAACAGAAGATGAGATTTCCCGGGCGGGGCGACAGGGGGGAAGAAAAAGAGTCGCGAAACCGCAAAAGCAGAAAAAAAACAAGGGTGGCGATGCCACTCGTTTTACCCTTGTTTTTTTTTCTGTTTTTGTGGTAGACTTCTTTTTCGGGGGGATGTCGCCCGACGGCGAGTTCAGGCGCACGTTTTAAAAAAGGGACACGTTCCTTTTTTAAAAATTACGTTGTGCGCCGTCACCGATGAGGTCACCGCCG
>JAZQVO010000017.1:0-97100 GCA_045631905.1 Bacteroidaceae bacterium | reverse complement strand
TATAACAGCAAACGCGTTGTATGATTGTAGAGTTACGTTTAAATCAAATTCTCTTATGCCACTCTTTATATCATCGGCAGGCATTAGAAATTCATCATAAGTAATATCCAAACTTGTTGCTATACCCAATACGGCAACCTTGCCGTTGTTGTATAAAACAACAGCTTCTAGCATCTCTTCGCCTGCAAATATGTTATGTTTACTGCCTGTCTCGCACATATTTATAATTCTAAAATTGGTTTGCCAAAAAGGTGGAAATTTGTGGGCAACGTAAATGTGAGCTTGCCACAGTTCTTAGACTTGTACTCGTCTTTTTTTGAGCATCCACGTTCTCCACAACCTCCAGCAACGCCTTGCGGAGCTTGAGATTATTCAACTCCTATTCAATGTTATTGATTAATGTGCTCATATATATTAGTTTGTACTTTTTACTGTAACAAAGTATGCAACCATTCGTTTCATGCTTTATTAAGTAATCAATTTCTTTCTTTTATGATATTTCATAACCAAGGAACTCCCACAAGTCTTCGTACTCGCCATTATCCATTATTGCATAAACCGCACAAAGGAGTTCAAAAGCATCTCGCTGTGAAATGGTATCGCCCGAAAGGACAACTTCCTTAGGGTTGTTACCTTTTTCTATTTGTAACTCCAGTTTGATTGTCTCCCAATCTACACCCCATTCACCATTTTCACCGGTTGCTTTTACTTTTACAACTTGCCAACATTCATTCTCTACCGTAATACTTGGTGCGACAATATTTTCATATTCGTTAAAGACCAACTCTCTCTCGTCGAGTAACATATGAATTGCAGCCACATAACTTATTGTATCATATGTTCCCCACTCTTCTAAACTGATATTTTCCATAGTTGTAACTTATTTATATTTTTTGTCTATAATCTCACGAAACATCTTGGGTAGGTACACATTTGAATTGTTGGCTATAGCGGTGAACAAAGGTGCGATTTCTGCAGGCGAGAAGCCCGCCTTCTTTGAACAGCCAATGTCTGTAACAAGAAATATTAGTTCGGGATGTTCGCTTACAAAGGTGATAAACCTTTCCACTCCAGCCTTTATCTGTTCAACGGTTGCGCCAACGGTAGGTATTGCATAACTGTTGTTTACCAACCCCTCGAGTTGATGTTTTGAATAGAACTTACGGTTGGCAATATAACCTATTGGTTCGTTGTTTCTCAATATGCTACCAGTCTTTGTCTTGCTTGTTATCTCCACACCACTGCCATATACAAGTATATGTCCCTTCTTTACCCAGCGGTCAATCTGCGACGGGGTATTCCTGTTCGCCAACTCCAAACCGTCGAACTCATTTACTATCTCTATAATGTCTTGTGGCAGATATGCCGCCACCTCCTTTATTATCTCATCGGGCACGCCATAGTATGCAGCGGCAATGCCAGCGGCCATACAGGCGATGGTATCGACATCGCCACCATAAGAGATGGCTGTTCTTATGCACTCTTCGTAGCTGTTGGAGTTCAGGAATGCAATGATAGCCACCGGGCAAGTATTCTCGGCCCATTCGCGTTCACGGCACATTTTGTTTACATTGTCATACTCGTTTACCTTGCTCCAAATCTCTTCGTAGCTTAAATCGAGGTCATATCCGAACGTCTTTTCCACGAATTGCTTAATCTCCTCCTTGCCCCTCTGCTCCTTTGCCATAAACACCGCTGTGGCAATGGCCTGCGCCCCGGCAATGCCCTCGGGCGAGTTGTGGGTGATTATGGCACTCTCTTCGGCAAGCGACATCGCTTCGTCAATCGACTTTGCCCAAAAACCTACAGGGCTCACCCTCATGCCACAACCGTTTCCCTTGCTGTTGTTGGTGGCAGATGGATTGTTCTTTCTTCGTTTTTTCCACTCACGGAAAGAGTGCCCGAACCCCGCATAGATATATCTGTTTCCCCAATCCTCAATGGCATCGGCAAAGGACCTGCCGTGCAACAGTGCATCGGCAATGGCTACGGTAAGCACCGTGTCATCGGTGAATGAGCAAGCACTCCTGAATAGTTTGAACTTGGTGGGTATCTTTTCTGCAAACTCGTATGTAGAGCCTACTATATCGCCAATGATGGCGCCAATGATACGGTTTTTGGAATCTTTTGTCATTGTGATTGAATGATTTTATGTTGCCTGTTACTGCATAGGCTTGTTGTTGAACATAAGAATTGTACCTCTCCGGTTGTACAGGTTGCCGTCTTTCATTGAGAAGAGTTTGGCATCGAAAGCCATTCCTGCAAGTTCCATTGCAAAATTTACACTCATCACTCCGGCGAATTTGTATTTACTCACTCCCCTTTTTAGAACAATTTGTTCTGTTGTAGATAATTCAACAGTCATCATAGTTCGCTCCTTCATGATTGTATGGTTTCTTCTGCCAGTACTCTCTCTTGCATGATATCCTGCAAAGGTCACTCGATGCCTGTGACCGATTCAATCTGCCTGATAGGGTTCTTTGAACTCTGCTTTGCACCGAGCTTTTCCAGCTTTGCACAGGTATTGATTATGCTTTGTCCGCCAGGGGTGAGTTTCTTCTCTCCATCCTCGTATGCCTTCTGGGCACTCTCAATAGCCTTGCCGATATTCTCATAGCTCTTCATGAACTTGCCAACCCTGTCAAGGATTTCGTTCGCGAGCTCGTAGACTTTTTCGTGGTTCTCGGCCTGTGCAATATGTGCCCAGGTGAGACTTATCATTCTCAACGCAGCAAAGAGAGTCTGCTCGTCGGCAATGAACACGTTCATTTCCATAGCCTTGCGCCAAAGGTCGGGCTGCGCGTTCAGCGCTGTCCACAGGGCACCGGTGTGTGATACAAACATTATCACATAGTCCATTCTCACCTTGGGTGCCTTTATGTATGAGGAGTAGTCCTTCTTAGACAGTTCCTTCACATGTCTCTGGATGCTTTCGATGTGCGCCTTCAGGTGTTTCTGACGGTCCTCCTCATTCTCGGCATTGATGTAGTCCCAGAAAGCTGTAAGTGACACCTTTGAGTCGATGATGATTTCGCGGTTGTTGTCAATATGCATGATGACATCGGGGCGCAAGTTGCTACCTGTGTCGGTTCGCACCACGTTGCCGGCAGCATCACGAATGGTTGCCTGAATGTCGTAGTGAATGCCTTGTGTCAAGCCCTGTGACGCGAGCAACTCATCGAGTACACGCTCGCCCCAGTCACCCTGCACCTTGCTTTTGTGCTTGAACACACGCGCAAGTTCGTCAGCGCTCTGCTTTGCAGCCTCACTGTGCTTCATCATGTTCTCAAGGTTCACCTTCATCTCGCTGCTCAGCTCGGTCTGCTTGAGCGTGCTGTCGTTCATGGTCTGTTTCATCTTCTCTATGGTCTCGCGCAACGGGTTCACAATCTGCCCCAGATTGGTGTTGCTTGACTCGGCAAACTCCTTCTGGCGCTGCTTGAGCATATCATCGGTAGCACTCTTTACCTGTGCAGTAACCTTTGCCATAGTCTCGTCAAAGAGCTCCTGTTGTGCCTTGATGGCCTCCTCGTGTCTCTTCTCCTGTGCTGCCAAAGCATCAGCACTCTGCTTCTCGGCATCGCTCCTGATCTCTGCAACACGCTTCTCGCAGTCTGCCTTTATGCTCTCTATCTGCTCCCTTGCCTCACTCTTTGTGTTTGCAATCTGCTGTTGCAGACTCTGTGACACAAGCTCTGCGTTAGACTTTTCGTTCTCCAATTGCCAACGTAGCTTGTCGGTGATGTTCTGCTGCTCCTTATTCTTACCACGTGCCACTACAAAGCCAATGAACGCACCCAATACCACTCCCAAAACGATTGCAAAAATTATTTCCATAGTATTCCTTTTGATTATTTGTTATTTTAATCAGTTGTAAAATTATATCAAGTCGATAAAATCCAAGCTAAATCTTTGAGCTTTTATTCTCTCCCCCTCGTCTTTTTTTGTTTCTTGGTACAAAGAAAAATATCATCTATGCAGCAGTAATGCACAGATAATATTTTTTTTTGTTTAGGAAAAGATAAAAAAATCAGCCATCCTCCAGGCTACGCTGAATGGCAACGCCCGTGAAGTTGCAACCAATGTATTTGCCGAAGTAAGGACTTGCCTCATCGGTGACCCTCAGAACACCTGCCTTTGGAATCTTCTTCCACCAGCTGTTCTCGATGACCGACTTGCCACGGTTGGCATCTACAAAACTGCGGAACTCGGGGCAGTGCTCATACTTCACCTTCACAGCATCGCAGGCAACCTTCCAGGCATACAAATCCCAATTATGCTCACCAATCTCCTTCACGGTAGCCTTACGCACCTTGCTGTAGAGCTTCGACTCGCGGTTAATCATCTTCACCTCACGCCCGTGCTTGGTGGCAAGAATCTGTTCAAGAACCTCGCGTTTCTTCTCCTCCCACTTGGGGTTCTTGCAATTATCCTCAATATAGGTATAGAAAATCATAGCCTCAACACTTGTGAACAGTTTTCCTCTCCAGGGAAGCGGCACACTGCTCGCATGGAAGTTGCTCAGGGTCTTGCTCTCCCCACGACTTCTTGAGTTGAAGAGAATACTCTCCTTCTCATCATACACGCGCAGATAGGGACGCAGATGCCCAACGCTTGCCAAAAACTCATCCATACTCTCAACAGAGTAGTGCTTCATCTTTCCAAAAAATGCCATAGTATATACCCTTTTAAAATTATTTACACTCATTCAACAACTCCTGTGACCTGAAGGCAAGAATCTCATCACGGAACTTTGCATTAGCCTCATGCAAAAAGCCTTCCGGCACCGGCGCACCCAATGGCAGGGTGACGCATACTTTCTCACAAAGTGGATTTTTTCTTTCAGAACTGCTCATGACAATTATATATAAATAAGAAATAAACAAAAGGAAAAGGTTAAAAATATTAGTTCCCTTTTTTCTGTCGTAAAGATAATGCCATTTAGCGAGCTGCACCATTCATTTCATTCACCAGTCTCCATTATCTTACGGAACTTAATGAGCAGGTGCGCGTTGGGATTATAACTGCAACGTATGAAGCAAGTTCATCTTGTCATCTTCCAATTGCGTTTCATAGAAATAAAGCGAACCGTTCTCTTGTTCTATAGTAAGATACTTACCCATTGCCAGGCAGTCACAAAAGAATATGGCTGTTTTCTCATCAATACGCTTGAGTAAAATGTCAGGCACCCTTGTGTGCCCAACAATTTGTATATACCCATTCAGAGGATTACACATTTCATTTTTGTCAGCCCAAAAGATTCCGCCATACGGCATACGCCCACCTCGAGTTTTGCCACAATGATGGAGTACACTGGCATTATCGGGGTAGTTTATTATCTCAAGAATATTTACTTTATCTATATTTGCAAAATTGGTATTAAACCAATTTTGCGATATGCCGGCATGCGTGAAAAGCAAATCTCCCTCGGAATGTATTTTTTGAAATGAATCTTTGTTCTCTTTGAAGAGTTCCTCAATCTCGTTATTTATCCTGACCATATATCTCGAACACAATTCTGCCGTATAATCAATGTACTGCATATCATGATTACCAAGCAACAGTATGACATTGTCTCTGTGTTCCTGTTTGAATCTAATAATTTGGGATAGATTATTCAATACATCATCTTCAAAAAGGTCTTGGTTGTAAGGGTCGCAATAGTCACCTAGGAAAATATACTTTTCTCCCGGGTGTCTTTCAACAATTTCCTTCCAACGACTCTCGCCGTGAATGTCACCAATAACGATAATTTCTTGTTTTTGCATACAATCTTGTTTTTAATTCAACAGCGAATTTAGTATACAAAAACTCATTTTGCCATTCATTTCATTCACGAGGGGAGCATTTCAAGGAACTCGTCGATAGATTTTATTTGTGTAAAAAATGTTTTGTTAGTGCATCGGATTATGCAATTCCATGCAGTATCCGAAATATTGCTTGGCCTAACCATTTCATATTCGTTTGCAATCGCGCCGATGATGGATGCTTCGCCAAGATGACCTTTTATCTTATTATTGACTGGGACCACCATTTTTTTTCTCTCAACCTTATTACTTAGCATATAATAGAGTGTAGCACCTAATGAATATATATCTCGACAGGCTTTGAATAACGTATCGCTAATCATTCCGGGTGCTGTAAACCCATGACTATTATATTCTACAAATGTAGTATTGTCTTTGCTTGAAATATTATATTTATGAGCCGCACCAAAATCAATGAGAACAACGCGGCCATCGTTTGTAATCATAACATTCTCAGGTTTTATATCCAAATGTAGCATCTTTTCCTTGTGTATTTCCTTTAATGCAAGTGCTATACATTTGATGATTCTTACAGCCTCCTTTTCTTCTATGCTCACTTTTCTTGCAGAATATTCCGCAAGATTACTCCCCTTGATATATTCCATCGCATAGTAACAAGTCTCGTTTTCATTAAAAACATCATAAACTTTTATTATATTATCCGACTTGAAAGTTTTAATCTTATTCGCCTCGTTCATGAATTTGATGCGCGAAGAAGTCACTTCACCGATTTTATCAACAATAGGAGTAAGCACCCTTTTTCCGTCCTCCGCTCTGAACTGATATTTTTCACAGAAGAACTCTTTAATTGCAACCACCTTGTTTTTAGTTTTCTTGGTGTCAATAGATATATCTTCCGCTTCATATGTTTTACCGAAACCACCACTTCCCAACTTTTTGATTATTTTATATCTTCCATTGAGTACAGTTCCCGGTTTTAATTTATTTTCTTTGTTCGCTGTGGCAAATTCTTCTACATTATATGAGTAATCACTCAGCAAGTGTTGCAGGAAGACAAGTTTATCATCATTGTAAAGAATCCGTTGTTCTTCCAATGGTGTCCGACTGCCTGTTTTGGGTATCTTTATGTAGCATTCGAGTATGTCCTCCCATCTTGGCAGAATGCTTCTAATTTGAGTCGGAAATATTTGGTTGATAAAATAACTTTCATTCAGTTCTTTGGCCAAATAACGTATATCAACAAGTTCTTCATTTATTCTATAAGGATAAATTTTGCCAAATGGAAAACGTATATTGTCGAGGTCGTTAAATACAATAACTTTAGGCTGGAAATATCTACGACCACTTACATCGACTAACAACAACTTGTCTTTATATTGATTAACCTCATGCACAGGCACAGTTATTAGTTTTTTGTTTTCAAAAGCGTAATAAGGTAAGTATTTTGAAAAATCCCGAACAAATATATCGTTAGTCTCTTTAATTGATTTATTTTGATGAAGTTTGTAAATATCAATATTTAATTCTATTCTCGGCAACAACAATTGTTTTAACTTGACAAAATTGTTGTTCTCGCTCATTTCTTTTAAGATGTTTTTTCGAACAATTCTATTTAAATCAAATAAAAAATCTTCTTTGTTGAATTCTTCAATAGACATCTCATAGCAATTGTTTTGGTGTTTAATGTCATCTATAATATTTTGAGCATTGATCTCTGTAATGCCTGTTTCGTTTACCAATGTTACAATGCCTTTGTTTTTTTTCTCTTTCTGGAGAAGGATTATAGCAGTGGAATTTCGTAAAAAAATAATATGACTTATTTTTTCACTTGTCATATAAGTGGCCAGCGAGTCTGCATACATTCTTGTGATATCTGTTTTGAAATTATACAAGCAGACATTGTCAGTTATGAATACACCTGTGGCATTATTTACTGCGGTACTTATCATAATTTTCCAAAGTGATTCGGTTTCAATCCCAATATTGTCTACAAGCACATACTCTGCAGTAAAATCAGTTAGCTCAAGCGGAAAGTTTCCTTTTTTGCATTTTGCCGTGGCACCGAGAATGTCTGCATATATGTTATATACAAGAGTGTGTTCCGGATTTGGGTATGCTACCGAATAATATGTATTGGATTTTAATTTTGACATTATATTTGCCAAACCGGCATAAGGATGCACGATACATCCATCTTTTGCATTCAATAGATGTAGCATAAGTTTTGTAACCTCCTCACACTCCACCGCGTCCAAATTAGCATAATTCAAGGTAGTAGCTATATCATCAGAATATGAATTGAATATATATTTAATACATCTCTTTATATCATTGACAATATTTATTGTGCATAGATATTCATAGAAATCAAAGATTGTATATAAATTATCTGTTTCCTTAAAATTGATTATTTCATTTATATAAGATACAGCTTGGCATACCGTTGTATATAGAGGGTCTGCTTCGGGCATTGAAACAATGATTGCATATAACGAAATTCCGTTTTTCAGATCTTCTAATTCAACATGAGACAATCCGTATTCAGAAAAGTTGTGCTCAAAATCATACTTCAATTTTTCCAGATCTTTGCAAGCTATTAAATTCAAACCATTGCAGAGTTCTTCTACATTCTTTGATTGACTTTTGACTAGTTTGACATATCCTTTATATTGAAGGTAAGTCAATAATAATGGAATCAAAATTGACCACTTCTTATTTTTTAAGACTTCGATATTAAATTGAAAATTCTTGGACATTAGAAAGATATTTTCCATATACAATAGATGTTTTTTATGAATATAATTTTTGCGAATATAAATTAAAAATTCTATTTTTGAAAAACAATCATAAAAACAATAAACATGATTATCCCCGACAGAATTATTGAGATTATAAAAGCAAAAAGCTTTTCCGAAACGGGTTTGAAGAATATTGTCTCGGATCGTGATTACGATACTCTCATTGAGAATGTTACAAGAAAGACTGGCTCTGCTCCCATTGGAATAAATACGTGGAAAAGGATATTCGGACATTTGCTTAAACCCGACGGTAGCCGTTACGATACATCTTCCAAAACTGCTAAAGTCATTGCCGAATATCTGGATTGCGACTCTTGGGAGCAACTTTGTGAGTACGAGGACTATCTGTACAACAGGTGGATAAAAAAAGGTGGTGTCAATAATAATTCTGTAGTTGTAAGTTCACTTCACGACGAGGTTTCAATATTGATATCATCCCTAAAAAAAGATGATGTTATAGAGGTGAGGTCTTTGCCCAATAAGGTGCTTCGTCTGAAATTCATTTCAGCAACGGCAGATAGTCGTTGGTATAGAATAATTGACACCGTCGGTAGCAGTAATCTCCAGAACCTTGATGAAATAGAAATTCCTTTTTTGAGGATGAACCACCCTTTGGTGGCGACCCAACTGAAGCGCAAAGGCAATTATATTGGCGGCTACAGCGCAGGCAGTAAGCAGGTTGTGTATTCTATAACAAGAATAAAGGAGTAATTGTGGAGGGAAATAGTGCCGATATTCCTATAAATAAACTTTTAAAGGAGGCAATACCAGTCATTTTTTGCCAAGATAGAAGTTGTAGAGTCATCGATTATATAGATGGCTCTGACATTATAATGCATTTCCACGACATACCGCAAAGAGATGTATCACAAGATGGGTATTTCAAATACGTAAACCCTGTAGTGCTCTTCGATGTCGGTAATCTAATTCGTTTCACCTATTGCATAGCAAGCAGACGTTGCCCCGTATTCGTGAGTAAAAGCATAAAAGCATATAGTTTCGCAGGCTTCGGTTTTGGAATAACTACGCACACCCTTTTGGCGCAGCTATCCAATTTGCTGTCATACAATAGCAATGGCTATAATTGTGAAGATTCCATAACGGTTGATGATAATTTTAAGAAAAGGGCAATATCAAATCTAATGCAATGCCTTGTAAAGAAAGAAAAAGTAGAAATTGGTGTTTGCAATTTACAAGAAGGAACAACATTAAAAAATGGAAGGTACACGATTAAAAGAGTGTTGGGGAGTGGTGGCTTTGCAATAACATATTTGGCTACAGACAACGACTCGCCAGAAAAGGAGATTGTTGTTAAGGAACTCTTTATGCAGGATATTTGCAGAAGAGACCCTCAATCTCAAAATATTATAACGTCTAATAGCGGTGATAATATACAACAAAGAAATGTCGCGATTGCTAAATTTATAGGCGAGGCTGGTAAAATAAAGGATATTGAGCACCCTAATATTGTAAAGGTGTATGATATGTTTGCAGAACATAACACCTATTACTATATAATGGAATATTTCCCAAGTGGTTCTTTGGATGGTTTGTTGTCGAAAGGTGTGATTACAGAAGAACGTGCCATTAAATATATAAAAGGTGTGGCAAATGGAGTTGCAAAGATGCATTCAATGAATATGATGCATCTTGATATAAAGCCCTCGAATATTATGCTGAATAATAATGACGAGGCTGTTATAATAGATTTTGGTTCTACAAAGAGGTACGACTCATTGGGCGTGGAGTGTACCGGTAATCCTCTTGTGCTAAGTAATAGATTTGCAGCTCCGGAGTTATTTGCGAACAAGCATCTAAAACATTTTTCTCCCAAAGCCGATGTATATTCATTGGGGGCGACTCTGTTCGTGATGCTCACAAAAAGACTACCTATAGATTATAGATATACTAAAGGGCTATCAAGCACTGCAAAGCGGGCAATAAAAGCCGCTACGGCAAAATTTGATTATAGAATAGCTACTGTAGAGGAGTTCGTGGAATGTTGCAAAGTTGTGATAGCGCCGACGTTGTATCATTTGCTACCGTGAATGAAATGAATGAAACATCATAAGAATTTATATTAACTTTACGGCAGAAAAAGAAATTACTCACATTTTAAACATAGTTTTTATGAAGGCTGACACGATTACTATTAGCGGTATTATTCAAAGAGACACATTGTTACGTATCCCTTATTTTCAGCGCAGATACGTTTGGGAAGAAAAAGATTGGAAACGTTTTGCAATTGATATGGAAAGCACTCTTGAAAGTTCCCAAAAATACTTCTTGGGCGCGTTGATATTGAAAGAGGAGCAACTTACCCCACAAGACCGCAAAAGTGGAATAGGACGTCGATTTCTGGTTGTTGATGGACAACAACGATTGACAACCCTTTCCATCTATATGAAGGTGCTCCATATGCTCACAAACAATAGTGACGAATTTGCTATGCAATATCTCCAAAAGACAGATGTGCAAGAACCTGTTTTGACACACAACTGCGAAGATATGCCCGCATTCAATGATATTATGCACTTGGATACATTAAAAGAGGTAGGTGATTCAAATAAGATATTCGAGGCATATAATTATTTCCGAAACACATTAAAAGCAACAAGAGAAAGAGGTGTTGTTCTTGACGAATTACTTAATACCATTAAATCAAGTGTTACCTTTGTTGCAATAATGCTAAATCAAGAAGATGACGAGCAACAAATTTTTGATACAATCAACTCCTTGGGTGTACCTCTGACAACCGGCGAGCTTGTTAAGAATTTCTTATACCATGCCGAAGATGAAGAGAGCTACAGAATCACTTGGAAGAGTGTGTTTGACATAGATTCTGAAAATGCTTGGTGGATGCAAGACAGGGCCAAGAGCCGTCAAACCAAAGATAGCAAAACAAGTAATATTGAAATATTCTTCCACGCATTCGTACGCATAAAGATGTGGGATTTCAAGGACAAATTAACACCAGAGCAAAAAAAGGGTTTTGTAAAGACAAGCAATGTATTATCATCTTGCAAGGCTTTTGTTGAGGATTTTGGTATGACACGCCAAGAACTAGCCGCAGAAATTATTGCGTATGCAAAATTATTCCGTCAAAATTTCGGTATGAATATATTGAACGAGAGTATTCCTTCGTATTCTTGTGTAAAGAGAATTGCGTGCATTACTAATGCTACGAAAAGCCATGTCGTTATACCGTATATTCTATACATTCTAAAAAATGTAAGCAACGAAAGCGAAAGGAACAAGATTTTCGGTTATATTGAAACATATCTTATTAGACGTATGCTTGCCGATAGCAATAACAAAAGCTATAGCGAGTTCTTCTCAGAGAGTCTTATCGGCAACCGTTTACTTACATATGATGCGTTAAAGGCTTTTGTTGAAGCTAAAAGTGAAGATTCAAACCTTGCAATTCCTGATGATAATAAGATTAGGCACCGCATTCCCACTAGAAGACTTGAAAATACAGCGTGTGTGATATATTATATGTTTGAAAGCAAGGTGAGAAGGCTTGAAGATGAAAAAATCGGTGGATTTAATGAATACCGTACGGAGCAGTTGATGCCCAAGGCTACAAAGAAAAGCAACCAGACTTGGCCTCGCGAAGCAAATGAAGCTGAGGAAGATGTGAGAGAAATGCTAATAGGTACATTGGGCAACTTCTTCTTGATGGATAACAATGGCAAGAAAAAGTTGGAGGAAATCTATAATTCATCGTTCACAGACAAAAAGCCGTTATTTGAAAAATGGGGTGGCAATATTAAATGCAATGGTATTCTAAAAGATTTGATAAAATGGACAGCCGACAGTATAAATAAAAGATGTATAGATCTTGCCAAAAATATATGTAAGGTATATAGCATTTAATCATAAAAAGGATTCTTAATATGTGAGGAGCTTTATCCTCACATATACAAAAAAAATAAAATATGAACATTTGGGAAGCATATTGTACTTCGGCATACTATAATATATATTTCGATTTGCTTGTTGCTAAAGGAATGAAGCGAGAGCAGGCCGAGAATGTTAAGCAACTCTATAATGCCTATTTACAAAGAATTAAAGGGACTCGTTTTGCACAAGATCTTAAAGCTATAAACAATAAGAACATCTTTCTTGCCAAGCTGCACGAGATATTTGAGATAAAATGGAAAAATAACATTAAGTACAAAGAAATCGCTGACTACTTTTACGACTATCTTAGATTCCTTGATACTATGCAAGCTTTGCATAAATGTTATATAAACAATGAGGAGAAAGCAAGAATTAAAGCAATGGCTGAGAAAGAAGCGGAAACGTTGTCGGAATATGAGACCGAGTATATGAAGGATGGCAAACTTGTTGCATTAATGAATCCGGGACTATTGACAATTCTCCACGAACTGATAATCGAAAATAAACTTGCTCCTTCAAAAGCGACTCTTGCTTGTAAAAATTACTATGGAGACCTGCTTGATATGTCTGTCGCAGATTATAAAAGGTTAATTGACAAGCTATGGACCTCATCTCGTATAATAAAAAAACGAGGAGTGCGTAGTAAAATACGAGTAACATATCCCGATAAAAGAGAGGAGGCGTACTCAACCCTTGATGCCCTGAAAAACATCGTGCTTTTTTATGGATTTGACGAGGTGTGCAAGAAAAGAATACCTATTAGAGGTGAGTATTTACTATGCAAATATGTGACTATGGGCAAAGAAAAAATATATGAATCTTTCGGCGAGAAGATGTTCATAAATAACCAAGGTGGTTCAAAAGATAGGATGAACGCGGCACGAACGATAAATCGTATGTTCGGAGAGAAATTGCAAATAGAACTGATATAGCAATGTATTCTTTCAAAAAGAGCCGTTAGGTACAATGTTATAAAATAGATTTACCACTAGTTATAAATTCATAGTTTTATAGGTTCATAATGTTGTTTGTTTCAAATCCACAGCACCTTAAAAAGTGTTGTGGTTTTTTATATAAACAAAGCCACCATCCGCCGTGAATGAGATGAATGGACTATGAATGGAATTTGCACTACCTTTACGACAGAAAAAGAAAAATCATCAACATCTATGCAGAACATGAAATTAGAATTTATTAAAAACCAGCTCGCCGACAGCAAGTTAAAGTGTGAATTACAGAAGGTTGTTTCTTCAGTTGAGGCTCTCATTCCCGAGTGCGAAGAGGATTTCAAGCAGCTTCATAAGTTCGGTCTCTACCCGGCCGAGGAGTGCGTTCCTTTCATTACCAAACAGGGTGCTCCTTTCTATTCGCTCGACAACATGTCTGTTCTCCCTCTTAAGGAGCAGGGCAAGTGGATGCACTATGGTGACTTCCGTTTCCGTCAGATAGAGATTCTCTACAATATGGCCCGCATGGATAGCGCTGGGGCTCATAATTGGCTAAAAGACAACTTGTTCCAGCAGAGAGTCGATGCCCGTAAGAAGCAGGAGTACAAGGCTAAGTTCCGTGGCCTGGAGCGTGCCGACTGGAAGGAAATCCAGACCGAGTGGATGAAGTATTGCCTCAACCTCAAGTACAGAGACAACCGTGACTTCCGCATAGACCTTCACTCAACTCCACTGCTCCCGGTGGAGGATGCAACAGCCACCAACTACGCTTCTAACCTCTTTTGGGGAGCCAAGCTTGTAGAGGTTGGGGGCAAGAAATACTACTTCGGTTGCAACGTTCTTGGCAAGCTGCTCGCTGAACTCCGCACATCAAAAGGCAGATTGGAGTATTCGCTCCCTGCCGACATGCATCTCTTTGGAAAGCCGATTCTGGATATTTGACATAATCCATAGTATAACTAAGGTTTTTTGGTTAATTTTTGTTTGTTTGATTTCAACCAGTCTATGCGGATGCATAGACTGGTTTTTCATATGCTTTTGTGAAGAAGATAGCCTGTGAATGAAATGAATGGCACAACCGAGAAAAGCATATTATTTTTACGACAGAAAAAGAAAGTAAACCATATTAAACTCAAATCTTATGAAACAGATAGTAACAGCAGAAGTAGTAGCACGTATCGATGAAATTAATGGTATAATCAACACAAAGCAGCCCGGGATGACACTCGAAGAGTTGGATGCTCTTTATGCCGAACTTGATGGCATTAAAGAAGAGTATGATCTCTTTGATTTCTCTTTTGAGGAGAATGGAAAAATTGGTTTGAAGGACATTACAGGCAAGGTGCGCGTTCCGGCCTTATATAAGGAGTTTCCTGTTTTATACCCCTATCACTTATTCCGTAACTTACCTGTTTTGGCAAGAGATTTCAACGACAAGCTTGTCATTGTTGCAGCCGATGGTACGGGAAAGGCATTGTGCGACTTTGAGTATGACTCTATTTACATTGAGTTTGCTTCCGATGGGTTCTTTGTGTGTGCAAAGGAGGAGGGAGATGATTATGTAGAAGGTGTAATCAACAGCAAGGGCGAGCTTTTGGTTCCTTGTGAAATGGATTCGGTCTACGAAATGATATACGACTGCATGCTTGTTGAAAAGGGTGACAAAGTGGGATTCTTGATGAGTAATGGTGCATTTGCCGCTCCTGTGTATGATGAATATGATGATTCCGGGAACTTTTTGCAAGTTCGCAAGGGTGCCGTATGGGGGTATCTGAGTGTCGAAGGTGAGTTTATTCCCGAGAATGATGATGAACTTATAGAAAAATCGGTATTAATAGCTTTGGATAATTTCTAATTTATAAAGTCTACAACTAAAGAGGGGTTACCATCCGTGAATGAAATGAATGGGAAACCTCGTAAAGTTGACCTATTTTTACGATAGAAAAAGAGATAAACAGTCACTCACATCTAAATTTAACTATTATGAAACAGAAAGCAACAAAGGAAATCGCAGCGCGTATTGATGAAATCAAAAGTAGAATAAGGGCTATAATGAATAGCAATGACCCTATAGAGGTTCTTGTAGATGCTCATGACGAACTTGAAACACTGTTGCAAGAGTATAACACATACGATATAGTATTTGATGAGGGTGGCAAAAAGGGACTGAAGGATATTGCCGGCAGGGTGCGTGTTCCTGCAATTTATGAGGGCTTTACCGAAAGTTACTCTTATAACTTTAACCGCAAGAAACCTGTTCCTGCACGTAATGAGGCCGGGCTGTGTGCTTTGGTGGCAACTGATGGGACTGGGATACCAATGTGTGGTTTTGAGTACAATAATATAGAGTTTATGTTTGCAAGTGATGGTTATTATCGTTGTGAGAAAGAGATTGACGGTAAAACTAAATTTGGAATCTTAAACGCGCAGGGTGAGCTTTTGGTTCCTTGTGAGATGGATGTTGTTCATGCCGTTTCTAACAATTTCTCAGGGATAGTAAAGGATGGAAAGATTGGTATCATCACAATATCAGGAGTATATATTGCTCCTGTCTTCGATGATTTGGAAGAGGATGGCGAGTTTGTAAAAGCTTGCAAGGATGGCAAGTGGGGCTACCTTGGCTCAAAGGGTGAGTTTGTTGATATGGACGATGAGGAGAATGTTGATGAGGTGGAGTTGTTGTGCCTGTTCGATTTTTGATTTTGTGGTAGCGTCTGGTCTTTTTAAAACTTTTCTGTTTACTATTCCTGTGCAGAACCCTTGCACTGATGCCCTTTATATTTGCATTGTAAACGAAAAAATCCCATTATTTTATTACTATGATGTTGAGCAAAGAGAGAATTGAGGCAAACAAGCAGCAGATTGTAGAATTGTTGCAGAGTACTAATCGCAAGGGCATGGACAAGGTTCTTGCTTATCTTGACGGGGTTGGATTTTATACAGCACCATCATCAAGAGACAGACATCACAATTGGCAAGGGGGCTTGGCACAACACTCGTTGGGGACATGTCTTAATGCTTTGAAGCTGTCCGAGGGACTTGACCGTAGCAGTGTCATCATTGCTGCCCTGTTGCATGATATCTGTAAGGCTTCGCGTCTTTATTATGGTACCGATGGCAGGATACACAAACGTCCTACATATATAAAAGGACATGGCTGGCGCTCGGTGTCTTTGCTGAAGAGAGAGGGACTTGAACTCACAAGTGATGAGTGGGCTGCGATTCGTTGGCACATGGGGTTGCACAATGCTTCGTACGAGGAGGCAGGTCGTGTCATGAGTTCTAAATTGTGGCAGGTGGTATTTGATAGCGATAAGTCCGATGCACGTAACGGGTGGAGAAAAAGATTGCTCTCTGAACACCAACTCTAATATCAGACGAGAAGTGTGTAGCAAGTCTATTTGAGAATAGTATTTATCTGTAAACATAAATATATAACAAGACATATATGAGAAAACTGAAAACTAGAAAAAGAGGAAACAATGCTTCGTTTGATATGTCTAACGTAAAGTGCGGCGAAGGTACCATTATTGCCGCATTTGAGAGAATTCTGCTTGCTGTAAAGGATAGCGAACTTGAGGAGGAGGCTCTTGTCGAGGCAAAGGACGCATTTGATTTCCTTGAGGAGAAGCTCTCATTCACACGCATGCAGTCAATGGTGGTTGCTATGCTCATCGACTCAAACTCTGTTCTTGATACAAATCGTATGGGTGGGTATCTTGGTATTAGAAACATAAGAATGCTCACATATATGCAGGATATAGCAGCGCTTGTCAGTGCACGCATAATACGCGTGAAGAGCGACACGTTTGAGAGCGGTTATCAGATTTCTCCCAAAGCGCTGGCTGCATATATGAACAACGAGGCCTATGTTACAGCATCAGACAAGAACCTTAGCACAAAAAGACTTGTGGAGAGAATTGGAGAAGTGATTAAGGAGGCTGAAGACGATAGCATAACAAACGAACAGATGCTTGAGGATATTACAACCATAACGAAAAACAACAAGAATCACATCCTGTGTAAGCGTACTGCGAGTCTCGAGCCTCGCGAGGCAGCGCTCTTCTTCTTCTGTCTTGACAAGTATATTGCCGAGGGCGACCTCAACATCTGCGACCACGAGTTCAATTCAATCTTCAACCGCAGCGATTACCGTGCCTTGTGTAGCGCTATTGTAGCGCGTCGTGGCGACCTCTTCAAGGAGAAACTGCTTGGCGAGCCACAGAGCGAGGGCTTCTCGCCGCGCGAGAATGTGGCAATTTCTGATGAGATACGCGAGTATATAGACCGTGAGCTTGGCATCTCATGGGATGCTCCCGAAAAAGACTACCGTACGGGGTTGCTCACATATGACAATATCACCGAGAAATCTCTCTTCTATAACTGCGAGGAGCGCACCTCAATTGGCAAACTGCAAGAAATGTTGTCTCATGAGAATTTCATTGGCATTCAGGAACGAATGAAGGAGAATGGCATGCGTACAGGATTTGCCTGTTTATTCTATGGTGCTCCGGGTACAGGCAAAACCGAGACTGTGCTGCAGCTCGCACGTTCCACCGGGCGCGATATCATGCAGGTGAATGTTACCGACATCAAGAACAAGTATGTGGGTGAGAGCGAGAAGAACATCCGCAATATCTTCCGCCGTTACAGAAACTATTGCGATAAATGCGAGGTGAAGCCTATCCTGCTTTTCAATGAGGCCGATGCCATAATCAGTAAGCGCTGCAGTGATGTGGGCCGCAGTGTAGATAAGATGGAAAATGCCATACAAAATATTATCCTCGAAGAGATTGAGACACTCAACGGTATCCTCATTGCCACCACCAACCTCGCATCCAATATGGACAGTGCCTTTGAGCGCCGTTTTATATACAAGGTAGAATTCCATAAGCCTGATGTGGCTACAAAGGCGCATATCTGGAAGTCGATGATAGGCGAGTTGAGTGATGAAGACGCAAAGGTACTTGCAGGTGAGTTCGACCTCAGTGGCGGACAGATTGAGAATGTGATGCGCAAGCAGTTTGTTGACAAGATTCTCTATAACGAACAACCGACACTTGAGAAACTGCGTGGATATTGCGCAGTAGAGGGGTTGGCTGGTGAAGTGAATAATCGTCCACGAATAGGCTTTTAAGAGCAATGTATAACATATTAAATCCAACAATATTATGAAGGCATTAAATGAACCAAATTTGAACAATGATTACAAGATTGAAAGTGTGAAACTATCCACCAATGGTCATCGAGAGTTATACTTTGATGTAAAATGGAGTGGCAAGGAACTCGATTACTATGAATTGAGGGTTTTTGACAAGGAAAGGAATTGTATGGAATGTATGCCATACGCAAGACACGAGCAGAGAATAGTTGTAATGGACTTCAACACGGAGCTGCAGTCCAAGAAGGTGAACTCAGAGATATTCCATGTAGAGTTGGGTGTGGCCGAGTATTCCGAGGAGGATGAACTCGTAAAGTGGGAGACTCTGGCTGCATATGAGCCCATAAGGAAGGATATCTATTACGAGTCCCATTTCTTTCGCAAGAATGTAATTGAATTTAGATAAATAAAAATTGATAAAGTTGTAGAGAAAAAACTATTTAGTGTGAATTTTTAAATTTTAAAGATATGAAGTCTATTATTTTTCTGATTCTATGCTTGAGCCTGTTTCTTTTTTTGAGGTCACTCTCTTTTGCTATGACATATATAAACATTTATGGTTATCGTGACAGGGAGTGCATTGAACGTATTCGTCACCAACAGAAAGCATGTGACATCCTTAATGCATCATATCATATTTTTGTAATTATAATCACCATGTGTTTGTCTGCAGGTGCTGTCCTGCGTATGCTTGATGTGGATTTTATACAAATATATGATATAGCTTCGTTGATTGTAATCAGCATATGTTTTGTGGTATTCTTTGTGTTGAAATACAAACTTGAATTTAAATATGACCTAAGAAATTTTTACAATCATATGACTTATTATCGTTCCCTGCAAAAGGTTGTTACAAAAGACAATGACTATGAAGTCGATTTTATCAGAGGGTATGGAAAGACCTTAAAATATAAAACTTATATGAATCTCTGGTATGTGGTATATTTGACTTTGTTTATGTATGTAATTTTAATTGATTTTTCTTTATGAGAGTTTTTCGTGGCATTATTAAAAGAATTTTAGGCTCTGTAATATACGCCGTTGTTTTTATACCTAATTTCTTTGTAGGTTTTTATAAAGGATGGCGAGATAATTAAGATTTTACCACTTTAAGTGGACCTGCTAATTTATGTATGAATGATTTATTGTTAACTATAAACTAGAAATTTATGAGTTATTTGATTCCTTGTCAGTGTTGCGGTAAAGAGTATCCAGCAAACTGGGTGTGGTATATTTGTGAAAAATGTGGATTTAGAGTTTGTCCCAGCTGCTTGTCGAAACATAGTGGACGATATTCATCAGGTGGTTTTAAATGTAGCAGGTGTGCTTTTGGTATATTGAAGAAAGGCTAGAATAATTTGTGCGAATGATAAGTGTTTCGTATATTTACAACAAAAAGCAGAAACAGTTATACCTTGCATTTATGATAGTGAGAACAAGTTTACCGAAAGGCTTGACAAAGCTTTTTTGTATAATAGTGTTGGGTTATAAAAAAGTATATATTTGCTGTAGAAACATAAAAACTGATTGGTTATGGAGCTTAAGAAACATACATCCGAGGAATTTGAACTCATGAGTGACGCAGAATATGAGGATTATGAGACCAGATTGCTTGACCTCGCCAACGATATCGGGCTCCAAAGAAACAGTTTAGAGGAGTTGGAAACCGCACTCCTGAACATAAAAGAACTTGCCAAGAAAAAGAAGTATGGGCATGACTATTGGCAATGCAGCAAAGAAGAGACCAAATGCATGAGCAACATATTGTCAGCTGCGGAAAAATTCAAAAAAACGTTCATCAAAGAGATTGCGAAATTCATAGGCAAAGGTATGCTTATTCTTTCCCGAACTATAAAGTACAAAGATATTTATGGAGGGAGTTATGTGATAAAATACATCTACAAGGAGCGTTGCTATGACCTATATGATGAATGTGAGTATACCGAAGTTATTTCTTGTGCAGAAAACCCCGGAGATGAAGAAAGCATTGAAATGCACCTGCTGTCGGTGGATGTTCTAATGAAAATTTATTTTAAGATAGTCAACGGCGACGCCTTGCTTGTGTCCGACGAGGAACTGATTGCTTGTAACATCAATAGTGAAGACATAAAATTATAATCCGCAATAGACAAACATTAAACTAATCATTATGAAACTATATCACGGTTCTCCTTTTTTATTCGACAGTTTCAGTTTGAACGATGCCGGCGAAGGCACAGGAATTAAATTCGGTTGTGGAGTGTATTTGACAGAATCGGAAGCATCGTCAGTGCACTACTCGCAACCAAGGGAAATGGAATTGATGCCCAAGCATTATCTTTATACAGTTGAAATTCCGGACCTGACCCCGGGCAATCATCTTGTCTCGGCAAAGCCTGTAGAGGCAAGTATTGTGGCCAAAGTTGAAAAACAGCTGAATATAATAGTTCCAGATAAAGTAAAGAGTGCAGGAAAGGAGTTCCGCAAATGGATTGGCACTGTGCTTACGGGTGCCAAGAAAACTGGTCGTGAAGAGGAGAAGCGCGCTGGAGAATTCCTTGACAGCATAGGTGTCATATACAATGTGTGGCCTCAGGCGCAAACCAACCCTGACGGGCTCAAGAATATCGCAGTTTTCAATGCTTTGCATGTGAATATAATAAAATGTGAGGAGATTGAAATTGAATTGAAAGCAAAAAAGTGGGTACTTAAAAACAGAAAGGATATTTAACAATGAACAAGCATAGTGTAGCAGGATTTATCGAAAAGAACTATCCAGAATATTGGGGTAAATCCTCATATCCGGCAGAAAAGTGTGCAGTATTCTGCTCAACGCACGAAGAGTGGGGTATATTCAGCAATATGGCAGCATCAGTCATTGTTGTTGATGGCATTAAGTTCAAGTCGAGCGAGCATCTGTTCCAGATGATGAAGTTTAACGACCCGGAGATTGTTAAGCGCGTATGGAACGGCATTACAGCAAAAGACAAGAGAAGCGGAAATATCAAAATGACAGCCAGAAGCTATGAGCCGGAACACCGCCGCAGCGATTGGGGGCTGATGATTGTCGATGCCATGAAATTCTGCATGGTACAAAAGTATGAGCAATGTGCCAAGTTCCGCAGTGAATTGGAGCGTAGCCGCGGACTATATATTGTAGAGAAGCAACCCAACCCTAGAAAGTCTGACGACACTTGGAGTGCAATACTGTGTGGCAATGAGTGGGTGGGCTCTAACCTTACCGGCCGCCTACTTATGGAACTGCGTGAGAATGGAAGCTTGAAATACAGCTTGCCTGATGATGCTTTTGAGTTTATATCTGTATTGAAAGAATGTAATAAAAGTGGTATATAATAAAAAGGACCTAGATTACCCTAAATAAATACACATAGGTATATGGATAAAGAAAAGAAAACACAAACCAAAGTCTATAATGATGGAACTTTATAGGGAAAATTATCTGAATAGTTATCGTGTTATAGTAGCCGGTAGTCGTGGTTTCTTGGATTATGACCTGATGTGTCATGAACTTGATAAACTTTTCTGGGACTCACCTGAATTTGCTGATAGAGATATTAAGATTGTATCCGGAATGGCTGACGGTGCAGATACTTTGGCTATTCGCTATGCCGACGAGCATGAATTAACGAAGATTCTCTTTCCTGCCAATTGGAAATCATTCCATCGTCTTGCCGGTTTTCTGCGTAACGAGGATATGCTGTCTGTAGCAACACATCTTGTAGTGTTTTGGGACGGCAAGTCGAATGGTACTCGTCATATGATTGAGATTGCAAAAGCAAAGGGAATACCCGTATGGGGGCTAAAGTATCCGCACACTGAAACAACTGAATTTATATCTTTAGAAAGATGGTAGAAATGAGAAATTGTATGCAAACCGAGAAGATTGTATTGCTTGATGGCAGAGAAATAGAGTGCTGACCGGCTGTTGCTAATTAAGAAACGTGTTTTGAGGTTGATGATAAAGAGATGCAAAAATTATTTGAGAAGAATGCCTTCTTTTTGTTCAAAAACAGAGAACGCATACTATCAGATAGTCGTATGTTCCTGTGCCCGATACCTCTTAAATACAACTTCATTGGAATGAAGAATCGCACTCTTGGAGTGTATGCTGAATGGTGGATGAGATTTGAACAAACACGTGCAATAGGTAATGATGGTGTACAAAGGCTTGTTTGTCGGCTTGCCGGAAGTCCTTGCACTGGCACAAACGGTTGCACTGCAGTACGTGCCGACGGCAAGTTTGAAACAGTATCGCTTAATCAATTCCATGAGCATTGGTCAACATTTGTAAAGATAAACCAAAGATACGACGATGCAAAATTGCGTTATCAGGCTTACACTTTCGTCGTGCCATCAGCAATCAGAGTGTGAGTGCTGCTGTTGAGACAATCATCGTGGAACTTAATCTCTGTGATTTGCTCAAACGCATAGATCCAAAGATACCTGCATAAGAAAAAAGAGTGTCAATAACAGAAAACATAGAACAGAACTTAAAGGTATTTGTATATGCTATGCCATACATGATTTGAATGACCATAAGCCGTATTCCATTCCAGATATCTTAAGAATGAATGATTTAGAAGTGGAAGTCACTGTAAAACACCAACACTACGTAAACCTTTCTCCTGCCAAATTTTAGGCTGAATAATTGGGTAAGAACTCTAAATGATTAATACAATTATTGCCATTGAATTTGATAAACAGAATAGATGATGGATAGATTTTTATGTTCAAAACTTTCTCTGCAATACATAGCAAACAAAAAACATATTCTTGAATTTGAAGAGTTTGCAGGTAATAAATTTGAATTCAGAACATATAAAATAGAGGTTGCTGTATTTAGTGATGATTTTCATACACCTCCAACCATACACTCAATGCGAGTAAGATTATCAGATGAACAGTATCTGCTTTTGCTACAATGACAAATTATGAATCCAAAATGCGGAACAAAACATTGCGATATTGATACTGATGCAATTGTTGATATTGAATGTGCTGTAGAGAACAAGTCCTTTGCAAATGATAATGTAGGCACTTACGTGATAAATCTCACTGAAGTAAAACGCGATACAGCTATTATGCTGAGTTCGCTTGAAAATAATAAAAATGTTTAAGTACCACAAATTTGTAAAAAAGAATAAATTCTTCTATTTCAATATTGCATATTATTCTTTTTCGCATTATCTTTGTAGCACTAGAACCCGCCAAGCCTCTCAACGATGCTCAAATGTGCGGGTCGTTTTATTTTTTACCCTTATGACCAAGACTATCCCATTTGTCAAAGGCTATTCTGATCCACATACCCTTGTTTCGTTACTTCAATCAAGAGGATTAGCAATACCTGATGAAAGTAAAGCTGAGCACTATTTGAAGCATATCGGCTACTATCGCTTATCTGCATATATGTTCCCATTCTTATGCTTGCCCAAAGAAGAACATAAATATAAAGCCAATGCCTCTTTTGACAAGGTGATGATGCTGTATCGTTTCGATAAGAAATTACGTTTGCTTCTGTTTAATGAAATTGAAAAAATAGAAGTTGCAGTGCGTAGTTCTATCGTAAATATCTGTAGCGAAATGACTGGTGATCCATTTTGGATGACTGATGCTTCCTATTTTACGGACAACGCAAAATACACCAAAACTCTCCATTTGATAGATGCGGAACTTCATAGGTCTAAGGAAGATTTCATTGTTCATTTTAAAGAGACATACTCTAATCCATATCCTCCAGCTTGGATGCTTTCTGAAATTCTGCCTTTTGGTGTCATAACCAATATTTATAACAATATAAAGAGCAAGAAGATTAAGAAATGTATCTCTCAGAATTTTGGTTTACAGGTAGATCCATTTGAATCGTGGCTTACCATAGTAACTCTAACAAGAAATTCATGTTGCCATCATGCTAGAGTTTGGAATAAGCAGAATTCTATTCGTGCTGCAATCCCCAACAGAATAAGCAACCCATGGATAACCTTGCCAACAGATCCATTACGAGTTTATTTCAACATTTGCATAATCAAATATTTCTTGAATATCGTTTCTTCAAACAATGATATGTATGCAAAACTACAATGGTTGTTTGTTAAATTCCCAGAAATAGACTTAAAAGCCCTTGGTTTCCCTAATGGATGGGAGATGGAGGCACTTTGGAAAGCATAAAACAAATTCCCCAGAACCACCTATATAATAAGGTAGTCACGAGGGATAATTGTGTTTAGTAGTTAGAAACTCAAGCAATCGTAGGTTTCGAGTATCTCCTCTTGCCGCAGTCCAAGATAGCGTTTGGTGATTGCAACGGAGCTGTGGTTGAAAAGTTGGAAGATACCTCATTTATATATATCAAAAGCGCGACCAAATTGGTCGCGCTTTTGATGTGAAAGATGCAAAGGGTATTTTATTTTACATTCTTTTTCTCGAGGCCGTAGTTGAAACTTGCATCGGCCTTTTTAAGTAGCATAGCAACAATTATGGCAACCAAGCCGAATATTGCGAAGATGCTCATGGGGATAGTGTAGTCGTAGCCTGTGATGGTGCCGTCGGGGGCTGTAATGGTTGAGTAATTTTGAATAACCTTACCTATGAGCATGGGAACCATTGAAAGGCCTATATTCTGAATGTAGAATATAATAGCGTATGCCGAGCCAAGCTGGTTCATGGGGATAATCTTGGGTACAGAGGGCCACATTGCAGAAGGTACAAGCGAAAAGGCTATGCCGAGCATAATCATGATGATTATTGCGAACCAGCCCTCGTTCAGAATAGGTAGCGCAAATAGCACGTGAACAAGTGTGAGCATGGCAGAGCCGATAATCATGAGTGTGGCACCCTTGCCTATCTTGTCGTATATTGCACCAAAGAGAGGGGTCAGCAAAATGGTACCGAAGGGGAGCATGGCGGGTATGAGGCCTGCAAGTTCTTCGGCAACGCCATATTTGAAGATCATGAGCTTTGTGGCAAACTTCAAAAAGGGGAACACACCCGAGTAGAAGAGCACGCAAAGAATGGCGATGAGCCAGAATCCTCTGTTGGTGAAGATGAATTTAAGGTCGTTGAAACTGAAACCGGGCTCGGGATCTGTTGTTGTCGCTGCAACCGATGCGTCGAGTTTGCGGTCCATCACGCAATAAACGATGTATGCTATAAGGCCTATGCAGAGAAGTGCTGCGCCAAGTAGAATGGGTGATGCGGGGTTTCCTAACATGTTGGCAAGGGGCAAACTGCACGCAAGGGCGGCCGCTGTACCGATACGTGCCATGGCAACTTGAAGGCCCATGGCAAGAGCGAGCTCGTGTCCTGCGAACCATTTGGCAATTACCTTTGTAACTGTGATACCGGCAATCTCGGCACCTACACCGAATATAGAGAAACCTAACGCGGCAATAACCACCTGCATGCTGTAACCGATGAGCTGTGCATCGCCGAAATTGTTATTTACAGCATACCATTTTATGAGTGTACCGGCGAGCATCAGAGAACAGCTCATTATGCCTGTGAAACGTATGCCGAACTTGTCGAGTATGATACCGCCGAAGAAGAGCATCAGCAAGAATACGTTTATGTAGCCGTATGCTCCCGAAAAGAATCCATACTCGTCGCTACTCCAACCAAGGCCACCTTCGGCAACCGTTTTTGTGAGTATAGCTTCGAGAGGAGCCATTACATCGGTGATAAAATAACCGCACATCATTGTGAACGATACAACAAGCATTGCGGTCCAGCGTGCTGTTGCCGAGTCGCTAAGTTTTTTCTGAATTTTTTGTGTTACTGTCATGTTTTATTTTGTTTATGTGTTTATTCTTTAACCGTTGTTTTGTAGCTCGAATATTATTTTTTTAACCATCGGTCAAGCCATGCAAAATATGTACGTTGCCACAAAATGCCGTTTTGTGGTTTCAGAACCCAGTGGTTCTCGTCGGGGAAGAGGAGCAACTGTGTGGGTATCCCTTTCAGCTTGGCTGCGTTGAAGGCCGCCATGGATTGTGAAGAGAGTATGCGGTAGTCACGGTCGCCGTGAATGAGGAGAATGGGGGTGTCCCACTTGTCCACAAATTTGTGTGGCGAGTTTGAGTATGATTTTTCAACCTGTGCACTTTTCTCGTGGGGTGCACCGCCGAGATCCCAATTAGTGAACCAGCTCTCTTCGGTCTCGAAATATTGTTGTTCCATGTTGAAGAAACCGTCGTGTGCTATAAATGCCTTAAAACGCTTGTTGTGGTGTCCCATCATCCACATTGCGGTGTATCCGCCAAAGCTTGCGCCCACGCAACCCAAACGGTCGCTGTCTACATAATCTTCTTTTGCAATATCGTCGATGGCTGTGAAGAGGTCTTTCATGCATGCACCGCCGTAATCTCCGCTAATCTCTTCGTTCCACTCGGAACCGAAACCGGGAAGACCGCGACGGTTGGTGGCTATTACTATGTAGCCGTTTGCCGCCATAATCTGCATGTTCCAGCGATAGCTCCAAAATTGGCTTACGGGCGATTGTGGGCCTCCGTTACAGAAAAGCAGGGTCGGGTATTTTTTTGTGGCATCAAAGTGGGGTGGGTATATAACCCATGAGTGCAGGTCTTTGCCGTCGAAGGTTTTGCACCAACGTGCCTCGACCTTTCCTGTTGCTATCTGCGAGAATATGTGTGCGTTCTCGTTTGTGAGTTGTGATACTTTGCCCTCTTTGTCGATAGAATAGATGTCCGAGGGGGCGCTCATTGAACTACGGCTCACAACAAGTGCGTCGTTGCCGAGTGTGGCAACAGAGGTGTAGTCGTAGTCGCCGTCGGTTAGTTTGGTGAGCTCGCAGTCGAGGGTTATGTTATAAACCATCGTTGTGCCGTGCCATGTGCCTATGAAGTAGAGGCTTTTGCTGTCGGGTGCCCAGCAGTATGTGTCCACGTTGCTGTCGAAGAGGATTTTATCTTTGTCGTTACCATCTGTCAGGTATTTTTGCTCGCCGGTAGCAAGGTCCATTACACACAGACGGTTGCGGTCGCTCTCGTAGCCGTCGTGCTCCATGCTCAACCATGC
Source organism: Bacteroidaceae bacterium (assembly GCA_045631905.1). GTDB lineage: Bacteria > Bacteroidota > Bacteroidia > Bacteroidales > Bacteroidaceae > HGM04593. The sequence continues at coordinate 69,490 of JAZQVO010000017.1, read as the reverse complement.
GAGGTAGTTGCCACATGGCGAGAAGGTGGGGGCTGTGTCGTAACCATAATTTGCGGTGGCCTCGTTAAGCTTGCAGAGGTTCTCGGTGATGCCTGTCTCTGTGTCGTAAAGGTAAATGTCGGTGTCGGTGCTTACAGAATACTCCTTCCCGCTCTTTTTTATGCAAGAGTAGGCGATTTTCTTGGAGTCGTTGCTCCAAGCAAGCTGTTCTGTGCCTCCGAAGGGGCGGTTGGGGCAGTCGTATACGGTGCCTTCGAGCATGTCTTTCCCTTCGTCAATCTTATCGCCATCGAACGATGCTATAAAGGGGTGGGGAGCATCTGTTATCCACTCGTCCCAGTGCTTGTACATGAGCTCGTTTACCACAAAACCTTTTGCGAGGGGAAGGTCGGGGTAGGTGTCGGCTGTTGTCTCTTTAATTTTAACTCGTTTAACAAGGATTACTTTTGTTTCGCAGGGCGAGAAAAGGAAACCTTCGATGTCGCTTTTGTCGTTGGTTAGTTTTTTGCGCCCTGTGCCGTCGGGGTTCATCTCCCACACTTGGGTACTACCGCCTTCGTTCGAAAGGAAGGCTATCTTTGTTCCGTTTTTAATCCATGTTGCTCCTGTTTCGTTGGCTGCGGTTGTTGTAAGGCTCTTTTTGTCGCTGCCATCGGCGTTCATGGTGTTTAGTGTGTGGTGGCTCTTGTTTTGTTCCACACTATAATAGCTCACGCCATAAACCATGCTTTTGCCATCGGGCGAAACGGTGGGTGCTCCCACACGGCCCATAGCCCACAAGGCTTCGGGTGTCATGAGGCCACCCTCAATCTTAATATCCGATTTTCCTATTATTGCAACAGGCTCCTCTGTGGAGCTGTTCCCGTTGCAAGCGCCAAGCATGATACCTGTCAATGCCATTGCCGTCATAATTGCTTTTCCTCTCTTCATTATTATTTTCTATTATTATTTATTTATGTTTATGTATTTTGCAAAAATAGTGACAAACGAGTAAATTTTCAATAAACAGATGGTAAAAAATGTGTGCGACGGGCTTGAATATTTCGTGGCAAGTGCTTTGAGAAAATTATCGTTCTCTCATGCTTTTTTGTAAATTTGTAAATAAAATGAATTTATAAATAAAAATTTTATATATTTGCGTGATGTCGCCTTTATAGGTATCACACTCTGCTTGTTAATGTTAATTTAAAAGAATATGAAAAAGGTTGTACGAACAAGGCTTTTCTCCCTTTTGTTGGGTTTAATCTTATCTCTACCGTTGCTGGCACAATCGTTCCCGGTAGCCGGAGATACTTATCGTTTGGTAAATGTGGCATATAATGTCGCTGTAACAAATGGCGATGTGGGTGTTCATGATACCTTTCTGTCGCTTAGTGCGGTCGATGAAAATTCGCCCGGTCAAGAGTGGTCGTTTATATCAATGGATAGCGAAGAACCTGTGTTTCTTATCTATAACTCGACATATGCACAGGCGGCCGACATGGCTTTGACATCGAAAAATCCCGGTGTGTTGTTGCAGTGGGAGGCTACCGCGTCCGATAACCAGGCTTTCTATGTAAAGGTTATAGATGAGGCACAAGGCATTGTGCAACTTGCATATAATGGCGATCGTTCCAAAGTGGTGACAGCCGGTTACGATGCTTCACTCTATCTCACAACAGCTGATATGGGCGATGCCTCTCTTTTCCGTCTCGAAAAGCTGAACAAAACAGTGCAGGTGGTGTTGCCTATTCTTGGAAATTATTACAAAATAACAAATGTGGCGACAGGATACTCGCTCAACAGCCGTGGTAATGGCAAGAACGATGCTGTAATTTATGCCGATGAATATAACGAGGGTGATAGTGACTACTTTGTTTGGCAGTTGCGTCGCGGTACCTCTTCGGGCGAGTATTTTCAACTATATTCGCCTGCTCATGGTAAGGCTCTCGATGTTGCTTTGGGCGGTACCCGTATACCCCTCTTTTGGGACCCTAACTATACAAATGCCAACCAGCAGATTTACCTTATTGCGGCAGGAACCACCCCGGGTGTTTATCAGTTGTCGGCAGTGAGCAAGAATGTGCGTTATTACTTGGAGGCATCGGGTAACGACCTGGTTATGACAACAGAACCCACGCCTGAGGGCTCGTACTTTCGTTTGACAAACGTTGCACCCGAAAATGTTCCCATGGGTAATGTGTGGGAGGACGAGACCTTCTTCGAAGAGAACAAAGAACCTGCACATGCAACATACATGCCCTATGCGACCACCGAAAAGATGCAGGCCGACGAGAGGTATAACTTCCCCTGGCTCGACCCTGTGAATGCCGAGTTTCTCTCCCTGAACGGAACATGGAAACTAAATTGGGTGACATCGCCCAACCAACGTCCCGGTGAAGATGAATTTTGGGGTGATGCAGTAGATGTATCGTCGTGGGACGATATTGATGTTCCTTCGTGTCTCGAGATGAAGGGCTATGGTCAGCCTTATTATATCAATGTGAACTACCCGTTTGCAAATAACCCTCCTTACATAGCCATGAAGAGTGGGCTTTTAAATTCGGTGGCTTCGTATCGTCGCGACTTTTCAATGCCCAAAGAGTGGAACGACAAACGTGTCTATCTCCATTTTGATGGTATTTACAGTGCCGCCTTTGTGTGGGTTAATGGTAAATATGTAGGTTACACACAAGGCTCGAACAACGATGCCGAGTTTGATGTGTCGGCTTTTGTGCGCGAGGGTAACAATAATCTCTCGGTACAGGTGTTCCGTTGGTGCGACGGATCGTACCTCGAAGGTCAGGATATGTGGCACATGAGCGGTATTCATCGCGATGTATACCTGTACGCAACACCTCACACGCATGTTCGCGACCACTACATAACAAGTGATTTGAATGTGAATGATAATTACAAGTCGGGTAGCATGAGTGTACAATTATGGGTGAATAACGGCAAGGGCGAGGCTGTTACGAAGAGCGTCGATGTAACCCTTCTTGCTCCCGATGGTACAAAAGTGGCAACAGAAAGTGCTGTTTTCAGCTTTGTCGAAGGGGAAAAGGAGAAAAACGCAACGGTAAAAATCTCTTCGCTCACATCGTTGAAGCCCTGGACGGCCGAAACTCCTAACCTATACACCGTTATTGTGTCGCAAAAGGATAACGCAGGCAAAGAGGAATTTGTATTTTCTACCAAGTATGGCTTCCGTTGCATAGAGATTAAAGATGCGCTTGTATACATAAATGGAGAGAGGGTTCTCTTTAAGGGGGCCAACATACAGGATACTCACCCTGTAACAGGTCGCACAGTAGATGTTGAGACAATGCTTACAGATATTAAGATGATGAAGCAGGCCAACATGAACACCGTGCGTAACAGCCACTATCCTCGTCAGGCAAAGATGTATTCTATGTTCGACTATTATGGTCTTTATTGTATGGACGAGGCCGATGTTGAGTGTCATTTTAACTGGGAGAACAGTGGTCGTGGAGGTATAACGTTCCAGGATAGCTGGAAGGCGCAGTATATAGACCGTACCGTGCGCATGGTGTATCGCGACCGAAACTTCCCATCTGTTTTTTCGTGGTCCTTGGGTAATGAGAGTAATGGAGGCTCGAACTTTACACACACCTACAATGCTGTGCGTGCAATAGATGACCGCATAATACACTACGAAGGAGCTACACGTGCGGGGACAAGCACCACCGACCTCTTCTCGGTGATGTATCCCACGGTGTCGAGAGTGGAGATTGATGCCAACGGTAACTACTTCTATCAGCCCTATTTTATGTGCGAGTATGCTCACGCTATGGGTAATGCCGTGGGTAACTTGCAAGAGTATTGGAGCGTGATGGAGAATAGCAAGTGTGGTATAGGTGGCTGTATATGGGACTTTGTAGACCAATCTATTTACGATGCCACAGATATAGCAAACAACACTTTGCAGGTGAACGGCTATAACAAGTATCGCTCAGGCTACGACTATCCCGGTCCTCACCAAGGTAACTTTGTAAATAACGGTCTTGTTACAGCCGACCGTGCTTGGAGCCCCGAACTTACCGAGGTGAAAAAGGTTTATCAATATATTAAAGTGCTATCATATTCAAAGGCGACAAAAGAGCTCTATTTGAAGAATAACTACGACTTCCTTAACCTCGATAATTTTGAGCTGTCGTATATTATTCTTTCAAACGGCGAAGAGGTCTACTCGGGTACCATGGCCTTGCCTTCGGCGGCTCCCGGTGAGATTGTGGGTGTTGTGTTGCCTTTCGATTACGAGGGTGATGCTTCGGTCGAGGAGCTGTTGAATATAAATTTCTGTTTGAAGGAGAAAACCGCATGGGCCGAGAAAGGGTACTCTGTTGCTTCGGCGCAGTTTGTACTTAACGAGCGTGGTGCGCTTGCGCCTGTCGAAACAACCGACGATGTTCTCACCTTAAAGAGCAGTGCGGGAGGGTATACAATCTCTAACGATAAATTCAAGCTGGTGTTCGATGCTAACGGTAACCTTTACAAATGGTTGGTGGGCGATGAATCTATGCTTGTTACGGGCCCCGAGTATGCGAATTATCGTTGGGTGGAAAATGATGGCCCCACGGAAACACTCAATCATTATGGTGCGAGTAGCGGTGTTAGCAATAAAAGAGTGAGCGTGAAGCAGGATACATCGGGTAATGTTATTCTGACGGTAAATGCCGATGGCTCAAATTGCCCCTATAAATTTGTGTACACAATTTATCCTAACGGTGTGATTGATTTTGATGCTACATATACACCTGTTGCAAAAAATCTTCGTCGCATAGGTATGGCTATGACATTCTCCTCTTCGCTCGACCAGGTTGAGTACTATGCCCGTGGTCCTTGGGAAAATTATGCCGACCGAAAGAGCGGTTCTTTCCTCGGACGTTACTTTACAACGGTTGCCGACATGTTCGAGCCCTACCCGAAACCTCAATCTATGGGTAACCGCGAGGATATGCGCGAACTTATTCTCCTTAATGCCACAACCGGCAATGGGGTGAAGGTTGAGAGCGAAGGCAGTGTGGCCTTCTCGGTGCTCAACTACACCGATGTGGCACTAAAAAACGCCTCGCACACCTGGGAACTTACAAAAGAGAATGTTCATGCACACTTTGACGTGATGCAACGTGGCTTGGGTAACGGAAGTTGTGGTTCCGGCACGGGTACTCTCTCGGAATATCAGTTGCCTTCGAGTGGAACATACAGCTATAAATTGCGTTTTACCCCTGTTACCAAGGATTTGACAGGTATAGGGGAGGTTGTTGCCGGTGCTCCTTACAGCTTTGTTGCAGGTGATGGCGTGGTAACATGTCGTGGCGAAATATCTGAGGGGACACAGGTCGCTGTGTACAACATGGGCGGTGTAGTTGTCTCTTCGGTAACAGCTGCCAACGATTGTGGCGAGCTTGCTATACCCGTTGCTAATGTACCCCAAGGCTCATACCTCATTGTGGTACGTAGCGATAAGGGTGTTTGCTCATATAAAATAGTGTTGTAAAAATCTTTAATAATTCTAAAAGCACGTGAGGCCGACCAAAATAGTCGGTCTCACGTGCTTTTACTATCTGCTATTTTTTGTATCTTCGCATCCGATAAAAATATGTTGCAGGCAATAGGTAAACAGAATGATAGACTACTCGATATTTAAAGATAAAACAGCTGTGTATTATACACTTGGTTGCAAGCTCAATTTTTCGGAGACAGCGACTATTGAACGCACCTTGCAGGAGGCCGGTATACGCACCGCCAAGCGTGGTGAGAAGGCCGACATTTGCGTGATAAACAGCTGTGCAGTAACCCAAGAGGCCGAGAAAAAATGTCGTCAGGCAATACACAAACTTGTTCGTCAGCACCCCGGAGCCTATGTGGTGGTTACAGGCTGTTATGCACAGCTCTCGCCCGAGAAATTATCGAAAGAGCTGGGTGTAGATGTTGTTTTAGGTATCGACCGCAAAGGTAGCGTGCTCGAGCATCTTGGTAAGCTCGAAAAACATACCGAGGGTGGCGAGTGGTTTGCACAACCGTCGAAAGATGTGCGTAATTTTGTTCATTCGTGCTCACGCGGTTGCCGTACACGTTATTTCTTGAAGGTACAGGACGGTTGCGACTACTTCTGTACATACTGCACAATACCTTTTGCGCGTGGTCGTAGCAGAAACCCCAAAATCGAAGAGCTTGTTGCACAGGCTCGCAGTGCTGTTGCCGAGGGGGGTAAGGAGATAGTTATTACAGGTGTCAATATAGGCGATTTTGGTAAATCGACAGGAGAGAACTTTCTCTCTCTTGTCAAGGCGTTAGATGGTGTCGAGGGGGTAGAACGCTACCGCATATCTTCGATAGAACCAAACCTCATCACCGATGAAATAATAGAGTATATGGCAGGCTCGCGCAGTTTCATGCCACACCTGCATATACCGTTACAGGCCGGTAGCGACGAGGTGCTTAAACTCATGCATCGCCGTTACGACACAGCCTTCTTTGCCGAAAAGATAGCAAAGGTGCGCGAGGTGTTGCCCGATGCTTTTATAGGTGTCGATGTTATTGTGGGCACCCGTGGCGAGAGTGAGGAACTTTTTGAAAAAGCATACAATTTTATAAAAGGGCTCGATATTTCGCAACTGCATGTGTTCAGCTACTCGGAGCGTCCCGGGACACAGGCGTTAAAGATAGAAGGTGCAGTCTCTCCTGCCGAAAAGCATCGTCGCAGCCATCAGCTCATTGAACTATCCGAGGAGAAACGTGTTGCGTTCTATGAGCGTTACATAGGTCGTGAGGCGGTTGTTCTTTTTGAAAAACCACGTCCCTGCATGCCGATAGGTGGCTTTACTGCCAATTATATACGTGTGGAGACCGAAAATAACCCCGCCTACGTTAATCGTTTGGTGCGTGTGCGTCTGGGAGGTTTCACCGAGGATAAACAGGCTCTGACTGTTACCGAGGTTCTGGAAATTCTATAATGTGGCATGGGTTCCAAGGTTGCGATAGTAATACTTAATTATAACGGTGAAGCGATGCTTCGTCGCTTCCTGCCTTCTGTGGTGAAGTTTTCTCAGGGGGCAAGAATCGTTGTTGCCGATAACGGCTCGACCGACGCTTCTGTTGTTGTTGTGCGCAGGGAATTTCCCGCTGTGGAGCTTCTGGAGCTTGGAGAAAATTATGGCTTTGCCGAGGGGTATAACCGCTCCCTTGCTCTGCTCGATGCTCGTTACTTTTTGTTGCTTAACAGCGATGTAGAGGTTACCGAGGGGTGGCTTGCTCCGCTTCTTGCGCTCATGGAGAGTAATAGTGAGGTTGTGGCCTGTCAGCCCAAAGTCCTTTCGTACAACAATAAAAAATATTTTGAATATGCAGGTGCATCGGGTGGCTTTATCGACAAATACGGTTATCCATATTGTCGTGGTCGTCTGTTCGACACGGTGGAGGAGGATAAAGGGCAGTACGATGCTCCATGCTCTCTGTTCTGGGCTACCGGTGCCTCTCTGCTTGTCCGTAGCGATGTGTTTAGGTCGGTGGGTGGCTTCGATGGGCGTTTTTTTGCGCACATGGAGGAGGTGGACCTTTGCTGGCGCATGCTTGCGCGTGGCGGTGTTATAAAGGCGGTCCCTGCAAGTGTGGTGTATCATGTGGGTGGGGCTACCCTCAACAAGAGTAACCCGCGAAAAACCTACCTTAATTTTCGCAATAATTTATTGATGTTATATAAAAATCTGCCTCAGGGGAGGCTCTCTTCGGTTATGAGAGTGCGTATGTTGCTCGATTATGTAGCTGCGTTTAAATTCCTGCTGTGTGGAGATTTTGGAGATTTTAAAGCCGTTATAAAGGCGCGAAGGGATTTCTTGTCGATGAAAAAGGATTTTTTGCCACAGCGACAAGAAAATTTGAGAAAGACTGTTTGCAACAAACTTGCAGGGCAGGGCGACTTTTCGCTCCTTTGGCAATATTACGTGAAGGGTGTGCGATTATTTTCGCAACTGAAAATCAAATAAAAGAGTATGGAGACTGCATTATATTTGTTGCCCGTGACCTTGGGCGATACCTCTGTGACAAAAGTTCTACCGCAACATAACGCCGAAATAATATCGGGGATAAGGCATTTTATTGTCGAGGATATACGCTCGGCACGTCGTTTCTTGCGTGCTGTGGATAGTAATTTCGATATTGACGGCTCGCAATTTTTTGAGTTGAACAAACACACCTCCCCTGCCGATATTTCGGGCTTTTTGCGTCCCTTGCACGAGGGTAAGCCTATGGGTGTAATATCGGAGGCCGGCTGTCCTGCTGTGGCCGACCCGGGTGCCGATGTTGTTGCTATTGCGCAGCGTAAGGGGTTGAAGGTGGTGCCTTTGGTAGGCCCGTCGAGCATCATTCTGTCGGTCATGGCCTCGGGGTTCAACGGGCAGAGCTTTGCTTTTCATGGCTACCTGCCCATTAAGCCCGAAGATCGCGCCAAAAGACTGCGGCAGCTGGAACAACGTGTCTACAACGAGGAGCAGACCCAATTATTCATAGAGACCCCCTATCGCAACAATAAGATGGTGGAGGATATACTTAAAAATTGTCGTCCCCAGACAAAATTGTGCATAGCCGCCAATCTTACATGCGACGACGAGTATGTGCACACACGCACCATAAAAGAGTGGAAGGGTAAAGTACCCGACCTCTCAAAAATCCCATGTATATTCTTAATATATAAATAGGAATTATTCTTTCTTTTTAAGTAGCTCTTGCAGTTTGAACATCTCGTCGCGGTATTGTGCCGCCTCGATAAACTCCATTTTGTCGGAGGCTTCCTGCATGAGACGACGTGTGCGCTCTATGCTCTTTTTAAGTTGCTCGGCGCTCATGTATTCTACTATGGGGTCGCATGCAACGGTTGTTGTGATGGTATCCTCGGAGTACATTCTGAGTTGTTTCGGTCCATCTTTTTCGCGCTTCTCCTGCATGAGTGCGTTGCTTATCTCCTTCTTGATGGGGGTGGGGGTTATGCCGTGTTCCTTGTTGAAGGCCATCTGCTTCTCGCGACGTCGGGTTGTCTCGTTGATGGTTTTTTGCATGCTTGGGGTAATTTTGTCGGCATAAAATATAACAAGCCCGTTTACGTTGCGGGCCGCACGACCGGCGGTCTGTGTTAGTGAACGGTGGTCGCGCAGGAACCCCTCTTTGTCGGCATCGAGTATGGCTACAAGCGAAACTTCGGGGAGGTCGAGGCCCTCGCGCAAGAGGTTTACTCCTATGAGCACGTCGTAAACGCCTTCGCGCAGGTCGGTCATTATCTGTATGCGTTCGAGGGTGTCCACATCGCTGTGTATGTAGTTGCATCGTACCCCGAATTTAAGCAGGTGCTCTGTAAGTTCTTCGGCCATGCGTTTGGTGAGCGTGGTGACAAGTACGCGCTCTTCGCGCTCCACACGTTGCTGTATCTCCTCCATGAGGTCGTCGACTTGGTTTACAAGTGGTCGCACCTCTATTTGTGGGTCGAGGAGGCCTGTCGGGCGTATGACTTGGTCTACAATTATGCCCTCGCTCTGTTGTAGCTCGTAGTCGGCAGGTGTTGCGCTCACATATATTACCTGGTGGGTTAGCTGGGTGAATTCTTCGAACTTCAACGGGCGGTTGTCGAAGGCGGCAGGCAGACGGAAACCAAACTCCACAAGGTTGGTTTTGCGGGCACGGTCGCCACCATACATCGCGTGTATCTGGGGAACGCTTACGTGGCTCTCGTCGATGATGAGCAGAAAGTCGTCGGGGAAAAAGTCGAGCAGACAGTAGGGGCGGGTGCCCGGCTCGCGTCCGTCGAAGTAACGCGAGTAGTTTTCTATGCCCGAGCAGTGCCCCAGCTCGCGTAACATCTCGGTGTCGTATGTGACACGTTCGTGCAGGCGTTTTGCTTCGAGTGGTTTGCCTATCTCACGAAAATACTCTTCTCGTTCTATGAGGTCTTTTTCAATCTCCCTTATGGCACGCTCGGTGCTCTCTTTGGTGGTCATGAAGAGGTTGGCCGGGTATATCTTGTAGTCGTCGAAGGTTGCTATACGCACACCTGTGTCGCCGTCAATCTCTTCGATACTCTCAATATCGTCGTCCCAGAAGGTTATGCGCAACACGTGGTCGCTGTATGCAAGGCTCACCTCCACGGTGTCGCCTTTCACCCTGAAGTTACCACGGTTTAGCTCAATGTCGTTACGTGTGTACAAACTACCCACGAGCTTGTGTAGAAAAACATTGCGGTCGAGTTTGTCGCCCACACGCACCGCTATTACGTTTTTGTAAAAGTCCGAGGGGTTGCCCATGCCGTAAATACAGGATACCGAGGATATTACCACTACATCTTTTCGGCCCGAAAGCAGTGCTGATGTGGCCGATAGACGCAACTTGTCTATCTCGTCGTTTATGGCGAGGTCTTTTTCTATATATGTGTCGCTCGACGGTATATATGCCTCAGGTTGGTAGTAGTCGTAGTACGATACATAGTACTCTACTGCGTTGTTGGGGAAGAATCCTTTAAACTCGTTGTATAGCTGTGCCGCAAGTGTCTTGTTGTGGCTCAAAATGAGTGTTGGGCGGTTAATCTCCTTTATTACGTTGGCAATGGTGAAGGTTTTTCCCGAACCGGTAACGCCTAAAAGAGTTTGTGCAGGTGTCCCGTTTTTAACACCCTCTACAAGCTGTGCAATAGCCTCGGGCTGGTCGCCCATGGGTGTGTATGTCGATTCTAATTTGAAGTTCATAATCTCTGTGGTTTAAATAACTTGCTAATATAATAAAAAATATGATATAAAAAGCTGTATGTTGCTTTTTTGTGATTGCTCGATGCTATGAGGCTGTCAATATTTGTTGCACCTCTTCTATTTATTATAAATAAATAACACTTGTTTCGTTGTAAATGTGCTCAAAAAGAGCTATCTTTGCAGGCAATTTGTGTTTTATTGCGGTTGGAGGCCGATGTTGAGGTGCCTGTGACTGCTGATTCTTGTTATAATAGAAGGTAATGAAGCGGGTTTTATATATAATATTGACAATACTTGTTTTTATGTCGTCATGTTCATCATACAACAAGGTGATGAAGATGAACGATGTTGAATATAAGTATGAAGAGGCAAAAGCCCTGTACCTTAAAGGTGATTACAGAAAGGCCGCAACTCTTATTGAGAGCGTGGTAACCCTTTTTAAAGGTAGCGACAAGGCCGATGAGTCTATGTTCCTTTTGGCAATGTGCTATTATGAGTCGGGTGACTATGAAACAGCATCGCAATGCTTCAAGGCCTGTTACAGCAACTACCCCCGCGGTATGTATGCCGAAACATCTCGTTTTCACTCAGGAAAGTCGCTATATAAGAATATAGCAGAACCTGAGCTCGACCAGACAGATACCTATACAGCTATCGAGGAGTTGCAGTTGTTCATGGAGTACTATCCCGAAAGCGAGTTTGGCAAAGAGGCTCAGCAGATGATGTTCGACATGCACGATGTGCTTGTTATGAAGGACTACCTGTCGGCAAAGCTATATTACGATTTGGGCGATTATAATGCGCATTTGGGTAACAACTACCAAGCATGTATTATTACTGCACAAAACGCATTGAAAGACTATCCCTACACAAAATTACGCGAAGACTTGTCGATTCTTATTTTGAGAGCACGTTATCACATGGCCGACAAGAGCGTAGCCGAGTTACAGCCCGAGCGTTACAGAGAGACTGTCGATGAGTATTATGCTTTCAAGAACGAGTTTCCCACGAGCAAATACCTGGAAGAGGCCGATAAATATTATAAAAAGTCTCAAAAACAGTTGGAAAAAATAACAGAATAACCAAATAGAAAATATTTAAAACGAGTATATAAAATGGATTACAAAAAGACAAATGCCCCTACAAACACTGTCACACGTGACATGGCCGATTTTGTAAACGAAACAGGTAATGTGTATGAGTCGGTAGCTATCATCGGCAAGCGTTCAAACCAAATTGCCGCCGAGATGAAAGAAGAGCTCTTGAAGAAACTCAACGAGTTCTCTTCTACCACAGACAACCTCGAAGAGCAGTTCGAGAACCACGAGCAGATAGAGATTTCACGCTACTATGAGCGTCTGCCCAAGCCCACACTTATTGCGGCTCAGGAATTTATCGAGGGTAAAGTTTATTTCCGCGATCCCTCAAAAGAGGCAGCTGAGGAGGCCTAATCATGAAATTTCGCTTTTATCAATTATTCTACGCACTCTCTATTGCATTGCTCGTGTTTGCAATGTTTTGTGATGTAGTGAGGTTGGAGGAGCCAAGTGGTGCGTCGTACATGCTTGGGAACTTCTCGTTACAGCTTCCCGACGGTTCCTCGACAGCTGTTGTAGCCGCGTTGGGAGTAATTCTTATTGTAGCTACCCTTGTAAACCTCTTTGGTTTGTTTGTGTCGCTGTTTAGTAATTTTGAGTTACAGAAACGCTCTGCAATATTGTCGATGCTGTTGTTGGCCGGTTATTACATACTGTTGGTGGTGTATGTGCTGATAATGATTGACACCGCTATTGCCGATTTGCGCGACGGAGTGATATTACCACTTGCCGTGGTGATACTCAACGCTATGACATTCTTGTCGGTACGCCGTACAGAGGCTAAGATACTTGCAAAAGCAACAGGCTTCCGTTTGAGAGATTAATTACACATTAAGGAATATATAAAAAGGACCGAAATTTAGTTTCGGTCCTTTTTATTATATGTCTGCCCGCGTTGCAACAAAAAAACAGTTCGTTTGTTGTAATTGAATAAAAAACAGATGAACAATGAAAAAATTAAAGATTACAGTATTTGCCGACCCTGTTTGTACATGGTGTTGGGGTAGCGCTCCCGTGTTGAGAGCTGTCGATTTTCTTATGGGCGATAAAGTGGAGGTGGAGTATGTAATGGGGTGTATGATAGACGATATTACAAAATACAGCAACAGAAGGCTGGGGATAGGAGGTGATATCGAGCTGTCGAACAGAAACATTCATAAAGCATGGTGCGAAGCTTCGTCTGTACATGGTATGCCTGTCTGCGAGCATGGGTTCCGTCTGTTTAGCAACGAACATCGTTCGACCGCGCCACAAAACCTCGCATATATTACAGCTACAATATATAATGAGAAGGCGGGTGCCAAACACGCTCTCTGCTCGGCACGCTTTCTGCGACGCTTGCAGGAGGCGACAGCCGTTGATGCTTTGCTCACATGTGATGCCGGCGTGATAGCCGACTTGTCGGCAACCTTGGGCTACGAACCGTCGCGCTTTAAAGATATAATGCAGAGCCGTGAGGTGCAACGTATCTTCGACGACGGAAAGGAGCGTATGCACCACTATGATGTTCACTCCTTCCCGACCTATCTTTTGCAGTATAAAGGCACCGAGATGTTGTTGCGTGGCTTTACAACATTTGAAACCCTTGTCCAAAACATCAAGCAACTAACGTATGGCAAGGTTCTCCCTGCCGAGGGGCCCTCTTATGAACCTTCCGTAGATAACGTGAAACAATTTGTAGAGCGATACGGCGCGGTCTATCCTGTTGAGATTGCCACAGCCTTCGGTATGCAACGTGTGAGCGGTAAGTCGGCCTTGAATGTGGAATCTTATGTCGGCCTGCCCGATATATTGGAACAGTTGGTGGCAAAGCATGGTGTCGCGCTCAAACCACGTGGCAAAGGTTTTGTTGTATTTGTAAAAGGCGATGCCGAGTCGCATGCAGTATCGCTCGAGGGTGTGCCTGTTGAACATGTTCTGCCGTAAACAGGGTGCATCGTTTATCGAACCACGCTACATGTTAAAATGTGAGTTTTAAGACCTATTTGTGGTGGTGTATCCATTATTTTTTGACAAAAAAGAACTATCTTTGCAGTCCAAAACGAGCAAGGCCTTTTGAGGGTTATAAAACGCTTGTTTTGGGCTGTTTTTTCTTTAATGTTAAGCAAAATATAAATTTAAGATGTTACAGGTTGGAGATAAGGCACCCGAGATTTTAGGAACAGACGAGATGGGTAACGAGGTTAAATTGAGCGATTACAGCGGTCGTCGCCTTGTGCTATATTTTTACCCCAAAGACAGTACACCCGGTTGTACAGCCGAGGCTTGTTCCCTGCGCGACGGTATGGAGAGGCTTCTCTCCGAAGGTTATGCTGTTGTGGGTGTAAGTGCCGACAGCGCAAAGTCGCACGAGCGATTCAAAGAGAAACAGCAACTGAACTTCCCCCTTATTGCCGATGTAGATAAAAAACTTATAGAGGCTTTCGGCGTGTGGGCAAAGAAAAAGATGGCCGGGCGCGAATATATGGGTATTGTGCGCACGACATTTGTCATAGACTCCACAGGCGTGGTGGAGCGTGTGATAACAAAGGTCGATACAAAGAACGCAGCCAAGCAGATATTGGGAGAATAATTACTAAATAAAAATATATTACTATGATTCTTGATTTTATTATGGCAACAGCTACCGCTGCTACCGACTCTGTTCATGTGGCAGCAAAGCTCGATGAGGCTATCTCAACAATTTCGGGCCTCACAGTTGCCGAAGTTACTAACATCGTTGTGAAGTTTGCTCTTACAATCGGTTGGAAACTTTTACAAATAGCTCTTATCTGGTTCGTCGGTCGTTGGCTGACACGTCGTCTTATCTCCGTAACCAAACTCCTGATGGAGAAAAAGAATACAAATATATCGGTTAGAACCTTCCTTTTGAGCCTTATCGATGTTGTAGCACTCATAATCCTGCTTGTGATAATTATAGGTGTGATAGGGCTCGATACATCTTCTTTCATAGCTCTTTTTGCTTCGGCCGGTGTTGCTGTCGGTATGGCTCTCAGCGGAACCTTGCAGAACTTTGCAGGAGGTGTGATAATTCTTCTTTTCCGTCCTTTCAAAGTTGGCGATTTTATCGAGGCACAAGGACAGGCAGGTTCTGTTAAGGAGATTCAGATATTCAACACTTTGATTAAGACCGGTGATAACAAAGTTATTCTTATTCCCAACGGTCCTCTATCGACAGGTATCATAAACAACTATTCGCGCGAGACCATACGCCGTGTCGATTTTACTTTTTCAATATCTTATGGCGACGATTTTGAAAAAGCAAAAGAGGTACTTATGGAGCTTATAAATGCCGATAAACGTATTCTTAACGAGCCTGCCGAACCTTTTGTGGCTCTCTCTGCTTTGAACACAAGCTCAATAGATATTGTTGTTCGTGTATGGGCAAAACAGGTCGATTATTGGGGTGTATATTTCGACATGAACAAGGCTGTTTATGAGACATTCCCCAAACGTGGCTTGAACTTCCCCTATCAAACTTTTACTGTATATAACAAGAATTAATTTATGACTTTAAAAGAGTTTATAGGTGCAAACGACCGCTTTGCTAAAAAAACGGGTATCGAGATTGTTTCGGTAGCAGAGGATTTTGCTGTTGCACGCCTTGCTGTGACAAGCGAGCATTTAAATGCAGGCGGTGTGTGTCAGGGTGGTGCCATATTTACTCTTGCCGACACAGCCCTCGCCCTTATTGCAAACAGCCGTTTGATGCTCACTTTTACCATCGATGCTACAATAAGTTATCATAAGGCCGTGCCCGAGGGTGAGTTGCTCACAGCCGAAGCTCGTGCGTTGTGTATGCACCCCAAAATACCCGCGTTTGAGGTAAAGGTTACAAACACCAAGGGGGAACTTGTTGCATCGTTCCGCAGTACCTGTTACAATAAACAGGTGGCGTTGAAGGATATAGATGGATTAGAATAGAATATTTTTTTTGTATTTGCCCATGTATAAAATTATAATTCATAAAAAAGGTTAAAAATATTTTTATACCTTTGCAGGCGCAAAATAAACATACATGCAACATGTTGTGCCCGATGGTGTTCGAGCTTCCGCAGTTTGCTGTAAAAAGGTAATATTCTGATATTATTATGAATCTAAAAAACTTAATTGATTTTCACCCGAAATTTTTCGAGGTGTTTAAAAATTACTCGCGTGATAATTTTTCGGCCGATATAATGGCTGGTATCATTGTGGGTGTTGTGGCTATTCCCTTGGCTATCGCTTTTGGTATCGCAAGTGGTGTAGGCCCTACCGAAGGCCTGGTTACTGCTATTATAGCAGGTGTGCTCATCTCTATGTTCGGTGGTTCCAAAGTGCAGATAGGTGGCCCCACAGGTGCGTTCATCGTAATTATTTATGGTGTAATACAGCAATATGGGGTAAGTGGGCTTGCCATAGCAACGGTTATGGCCGGTATTATTCTTGTGATAATGGGACTTTGTCGCATGGGAAGCATCATAAAGTTTATGCCTTATCCCATTATTATAGGTTTTACAGGCGGTATAGCCATAACAATCTTCTCGACACAGATAAACGACCTCCTCGGTCTTGGAATAAAGGACGTTCCTGCCAACTTTGTCGATAAATGGATTTGTTATGCTGAAAACATAGGTAACATCGATTGGTGGAGCGCAGCCATGGGTGTTTTAAGTGTTGCACTCATTGCCGTAACTCCTAAGTTTTCGCGCAAGGTACCCGGTTCGCTGTTGGCAATAGTTGTGATGACTATTGTTGCATGGCTTTTGAAGGATTATGCAGGTGTAAATTCTATAAAAACAATCGGCGACCTTTATACATTGCCTTCTGGTCTGCCCGAATTTAAACTTCCTGCTATGAACTTTGCCGATGGTTCGTTTTTTGCAACTATTCAGGCGTTGGCTCCTGTTGCCTTCACTATTGCTATGTTGGGTGCTATCGAGTCGCTCTTGTCGGCTATGGTGGCCGATGGTGTTATAGGCGACCGTCACAACTCAAACACAGAGTTGGTGGGGCAGGGTATAGCAAATATCGTGGTACCTTTCTTTGGCGGTATACCCGCAACAGGTGCTATTGCTCGTACCATGGCAAACATAAATAATGGTGGAAAGACACCTGTAGCCGGTATTGTGCACACTTTGGTGTTGTTGCTCGTTTTGCTTTTCTTGGGTAAGGTTGTGGGCAAAATACCTATGCCTTGCTTGGCCGGTGTGCTTGTTATGGTATCTTACAACATGAGTGGTTGGAGAACTATTCGTTCGATGTGCAAGGCTACAATGTCGGGTACAAGTGTGCTGTTTGTGACATTGTTGCTCACTGTGTTCTTCGACCTTACTTTTGCGATTGAGATAGGTCTTGTGATGGCTGTTGTTATATTTATGAAACGTGTCATGGATAGCACAACGGTGTCTGTGGTTACCGATGAGATAGAGGTGCATCACGACGGAGAGCACGACGAGGTTCTTACTGTCCCCAACGGTGTTGATGTGTTCGAGATCGAGGGCCCCTTCTTCTTTGGTATCGCAACCAAGTTCGACGAGCTTACACGTGAAACCGATGCGTCGCCCATACGTATCATACGCATGCGTAAGGTCTCTTTTATCGACTCAACCGGTTTGCACAACCTCGAAATATTTGTCTCTTCTTCTTTAAAAGAGAAACGTGTTGTAATACTGTCGGGTGTGCACGATAATGTGGCCGAGAAATTACGCAAGTCGGGTATATCGGCCATGGTTGGTGACGAAAATATTTGTTCCGACATACACTCTTCTCTCGAGCGTGCACGTCACCTTTCTGAGAGTATGGGGTTATCAAAATAAGGATTTTAATACAAGTATAAATATCTTTAACAACAGCAGAGAAGGGCGTGCCCTTCTCTGCTGTTGTTATGCAAGGCTACTCAAAGGGTGTGATTAATTTGATGCAGTGAGTGGTTGGATAAGGGATATATAACCCTCAGATAGTGCCGGTTGCTGTTTATGATACAATAACAAGGAGCCGACTGCATGGTCGGCTCCTTGTTGGAAACTATTGTTTTGTTATTAAAATCAACGGTAGCAGGTTATAGTCTTTTCGAGTACCTCGCGCCAGTCCTCTCCGTTGACAACCTTCAAGGTGTTTATGCCCACTTTGCGTGCCGCTTCAATGTTTTTTACGCCATCATCGACAAAGAGTGTCTCTTCGGCTTTCATGTTGCCTTGTAACAGCATCTTGCGGTATATTGTTTCGCTTGGCTTTGAGCACCCCATCTTATAGCTCAGGAACAGCTTGTCGAAGTAGTGGTCGAGTGGCTTGCCTTCGGTGGTAAATTCTGTGCTACGTGCCCAGCTTTGTATGAAGGGGTTGGTGTTGCTTAATACCGAGAGGCGGTATCGGGGGCGCAGTAGTTGCAGGTAGTGTAAAAAGTCGGTTTGTACTTTAACTATGAAGCTGAGCCATGCTTGCTTTGCCTGCTCGTAGGTTACTGTTTTGCCGGCAATCTTTGTTAGTTCCTCGCAGAACTCCTCGGCTGTTATGTCGCCGTTTTCGAGTAAAAAGAATGGGCCGTTCTGTAAATATGGGTTTATGTATTCTTCGGGGTTGTTTATTCCCAAATCTCTGAAACTTTGCAGGGCTTTTTCGGTGTCGAGGAGGGTGAGTACTCCTCCAAAATCAAAAACAATATCTTTTATCATACATCTGTGTTTAGCGAGTGCAAAGGTAGTTGTTTTTTATCGATTTTTGCCCTTGTTCTTCTCTTGCTGTCAATAATTTTAATGTTTTTATTGGCTTGTGACATTAAATGAGCTATTTTTGCCGATATTAACGGAAAGATATAAAATTATATATGGAAAATTTAGATGGGCGTTTGGTGGTTGGTGTTTCGTCGCGTGCGCTCTTCGACCTTGAAAAGGAGAATGAGATTTTTGAGCGCGATGGTGTTGCCAAATACCGTAAATATCAGGAAGAACACGAAGATGAACCACTTGAACGTGGTACGGCATTTTATTTGGTGAAGAGCCTGTTGGAGCTGAACAAGCAGGCTAATCGCCCCATAGTGGAGGTTGTTGTTATGTCGCGCAACAGCCCCGAAACAGGTATGCGTATGCTTAAATCGCTCGACGTATACGGGCTCGACATCACTCGTGTGGCTCTGTCGGGTGGTGAGTCGTTGTCGAAATATTTGAAGGCTTTTTCGATAGACCTCTTTTTGTCGAAGGACGAGGGTGATGTGCAACGTGTCATCGACTCGGGTATATGTGCCGCGGCACTTATTTATGCTCCTCCTACCGATTTTAACCCCGAAGAGAGCCGTGTGAAGATAGCTTTCGATGCCGATGCCGTGATATTTTCCGACGAGTCGGAGTGTCGTTTCAAGGAGGAGGGTATAGATGCTTTTTATAAGTATGAAAAGGAGAACGCCGATGTTCCTTTGAAGGAGGGCCCCTTTGCCAATCTTTTGAAGAAGTTGTCGGCAATACAGGAGTGCTTGCCCACATCTATCGAGCTCTCTCCTTTGCGTCTGGCGATAGTTACATCGCGCAGCCTCCCGTCGCATTTTAGGGTTATTAAGACTCTTCGCAAGTGGGGTGTTTATGTCGATGAGGCTTACTTCCTTGGCGGTTTGCGCAAGGACGAGCTTTTGAAGGCCTTCGGTGCTCACATCTTCTTCGACGACCAGGATACGCACCTTTGCGAGTCGAGCAAGTATGTTCCTGCCGGGAAGGTTCCCTATCACTCCTCATCGCAGATAAACGAGGTAATAAAGGCTAAAAAAGATGCCGAGGAGGGTAAATGATATTTTTTGTGATATAAAAGATGATTTAGGCAGTGTGCTTGTGCACACTGCTTTTTTTATGGAACAAAGTGGTGGTTGTTCATGTTTTTAAAATAAAAAAGTATTATGAAACGTGTTGTTCCCTATCTGTTATTTGTGCTCCTATGTTTAGTGGCTGGGTATATATCGAGTTTGTTGCAGGCCTCTTCTTTGGAGGTGTGGTATCCCATGCTTGTTAAATCGCCTTTCACGCCCCCTCCGGCAGTCTTTCCGGTAGTGTGGACTATTTTATATCTGCTCATGGGTGTTGTAGCCGCGATGGTGTGGAATAATCCCTCGATATATTCGAGGTTGCTTTTTACATTATTCTTTTCACAGTTGTTGTTGAATATTGTTTGGAGCTTCTGTTTTTTCTATATGCAGTCTCCGCTCATGGGGCTGGTGGTTATTCTTGTGCTTCTCATGCTTGCGCTGATGTATGTGGCGGCTTGCTTTGTAGTGAGCAGGCTTTGCGGTTGGCTCATGATGCCCTATATGTTGTGGTTGGTTTTTGCAACCTATCTTAATGCAAGTATTGCTATAAGTAATTAATATGTAAAGAGATGCAGGTGCTTATGTTGCGCTCTGCATCTCTCTTAACAGCCTCTTCTGCTTCTCGTTGAGCTGTGGCATCAGCATTTTTAGTGTTACTATGAGGTCGCCGTGTGCACCGTTTTGTTTATACTTTGGAAAGCCTTTCTCTTTGAGCCTTAGTTTGCTGTCAGGTGGTGTCCCGGCTTTGATATTCATGCGCACATTACCCTCGAGGGTGGGAATAGTTACCTCACCACCGAGCAAAAGCGTGTATATATCGGTGGTGGCTGTGAGCCATAGGTCGTCGCCGTGCCGTTCAAAAATATTATCGGGCTCTATGTGAAAGGTTATGTAAAGGTCGCCTCTCGTGCCGTCGCCTCTTGTTGCGCCGTAGCCCCGTAGCTTAATCTTTTGCCCGTCGGCTATGCCGGCAGGGATAGTTATTCTGATGTTTTCCCCGTTTATCGAGAATGTCTGCTTGTGGGTTGTTGCAGCCTCGCGTAAAGGTATGGAGAGGGTGGCTTGCAGGTCGCTCGCTTCGTTTCTTCTTTGGTGTCTGGTGCCAAATAGTTGTTCGAAAAAGTCGCTGAATGTTCCCTCGCCTCCTTCGAAATTGTTCCAACCTCCAAAGTCGAAACCGCCTCGGTTGTTGCGTGCCTCGTGTGCCCGGCGTTGTGCCTCAAACTCGTCGGCGTGCCTCCAATGCTCGCCGTACTCGTCGTATCGCTTGCGCTTTTCGGGGTCGCCGAGAACTTCGTTGGCCTCGTTTATCGCTTGGAATCTCTCTTGCGCTTCGGGGGTGTTGCCGTTGGTGTCGGGGTGATACTTTTTCGCAAGTCTCCTATACGCCTTTTTTATGTCGTTTTGTGTGGCATTTTGTTCCACACCAAGTACTTTGTAGTAATCTATGAAAGCCATATTATGAAATTTATTTAATCTCGTAACAAACGATGCGTCTCATTTGCTTTCTCTTTATAATTAACAATTCATAAAATATCTTTTTTTGCAGGGTATATAAATAAATTAAGTTATCTTCGCGTTCGAAATTTTGACAATAAAGAATGATGAAGAATTTTTTCTATTTATTTGCGCTTGCAATAGGCTTGTTTGCTGTTGCATGCAGTAGTGATGAGGGGTATAATGCCGATAGTGCACAATCGAACTATGTGCCTGTTTCTGCCGATAAGATGGTGGCATCGGTCTACACGACAAGCGTCATAGATGGCAGGGAGTATAGCTGGAAGCATCTTTTTTCTTATGACAAACAGGGACGTATCAAGGAGGTTAATTCGGTTATCAAGCACCACGATATATATTCACAAACTGTCACAGGGCAGAGTTTCTTTCGCGAGTGCAATATAACTTCGAATGCCAAGTATTTTTACGATGGCGCAAATTTGAAAGTTGTCTACACTGTGAAAAACGAGTATCCCACCTATCCCGTCTGGAATAACTCTTACTCTTTTACCGATGCCGGTATTCTTAACGAAGATGGTTTTATAAAGCGTTATGTTTCAACATCGAGAAAGGGCTCTTTGAGCTTCGAGTGTAACTATAAATTGGGTGGTAAACTCGACGTCGTGGATATAGACGGTGGTTACACACTCACTATGGACCGCGAAGCAAGCGGTAACGTGACAGGTTTTTATTTTGAGGGTATTAACGACAGCGGTAACGACTCGATAGTAGATGCGCGTGCCATGTACAATTATACTTATGTGCAAAATAAAACAAACTTCGATTTTTCGGCTTATTTGGGATATTGGGGCGTTGAGCGCAATATAGGTGCCATGAGCGAACCGTTTTATGCAAATTACCAGCTTGCCGCATTCGGCTTCTTTGGTGCAGTGAGCCCAAGCCTGCCTCTCTGGAACGTGAAGGAGATGGGTGGCAACGACGATGGCAGTAACCCTTGGGAGTTCGACAGTAACCGCTACCCTGTGAGGTATACCGACCCGTCGGGACGTGTAACCGAAATAACTTACATAGAATAGAATTTTTGCTCGGTAAAGACCGTGGTGGCAAAAAAGTGTTTTATAAGTTGCCGTAATGCTCTTTTATTGCTAATTTTGCACAATAAATGGCTTTTCGTGCATTAAATGCTCGTGAGTAGTCAGGAATAATGTATTAAAATTTAAAATAAAATGAAGAAACTTTTTGTTATTGGAATGGCCGTTTGTTCGGTACTTGCATTCACATCATGTAAATCAACACAGTCGGAGTACAAGAAAGCCTATGACCAGGCACAACAGCGCGAACTTGCCGAGGGCGCAGGTCAGGCAAGTGAGGCGGTAGAAATTACTCCTGTCAAGAGCACTACTACTGCAAACAGCTATTCAAACCTTGATACATCGTACCGCACAGAGAAGGTTGTGCTTGCATCGGGTGCCGAGGGCTCTTTGAAGGATTTTAGCGTGGTATGTGGTAGCTTCGGCCGTAAAGAGGGTGCCGAGTCGGTGAAAGCTGGTCTCATTGCACAAGGTTATAATGCAATCATCGTGCAGAACCCCGCAACAGGTATGTATCGCGTGGTTTGCGGTTCTTTCGACACAAAGCAGGAGGCTGCGCAGTATCGTGAGCAGTTTAAGGCCAACAACCCCGACAATGCCGACTTCCAGAAGGCATGGCTTCTCTATAACAAGTAATATATGACAGAGGGGTATAAAGTACAAAAGTATGGTTGCGAGGTGAAGCGTTTTTGCCAGACACTCGACCTAAAAGATAATCCCGAACTTATAGCCGAATATCGTCGTCGTCACAGCGAGGGTGAGGCATGGCAGGAGATTATAGACGGTATACGCGAAGTGGGTATCCTTGAGATGGAGATATACCTCGTGGGAACAAGGCTCTTTATGATAGTTGAAACCCCAGTCGATTTTGAGTGGGACAAGGCTATGGCTCGTTTGGCAACATTACCTCGCCAGCAGGAGTGGGAGGATTATATGTCTGAATTTCAACAGGCTGCTCCCGGGAGCTCTTCGGGTGAAAAATGGCAATTAATGGAGCGTATATTCCACCTATACAAGTAATTACAATAATCTTTGCGACGCATGCGTCGCAAAGATTATTGTTGCAAGGAGCTTATATGGCAAGAATTTTAGCAATAGACTACGGCAAGAAGCGCACAGGCCTGGCTGTGACCGATGAGTTACAGATAATAGCCAACGGGCTTACTACGGTTGCAACCGTCGAGCTCGAAAAGTATATATTGTCTTACGTTGAACGTGAGCCTGTTGAGCGTATAATTGTCGGTCTGCCTAAGCAGATGAATAATACTCCATCAGAAAATATGGGGCGCATAACACCTTTTGTGAATCGTTTGCGCAAACTTTTGCCCGAAATTCCGGTGGAGTATTACGACGAGCGTTTTACATCGGTGTTGGCCCACCAAGCTATCCTGCAATCGGGAATAGGAAAGATGGCACGTCGCGACAAGGCTCTTGTTGATGAAATAAGCGCCACAATAATATTGCAGTCGTACATGGAGAGTGTGCGTATGCGCAAGTAAAAGTAAGTAAAAGTAAAAGAAATGATACTACCTATTTATCTATACGGTCAAGCCGTATTGCGTAAAGTTACCGAGGATATCACACCCGATTATCCCGAGCTGAGCAAGCTCATCGAGGATATGTTCGAAACAATGGATAATGCCGAGGGTATCGGTCTTGCGGCACCACAGATAGGCTTGCCTATTCGTCTTGTGGTTATCGATCTTAGTCCTTTGAGTGAGGATTTTCCCGAATACAAGGATTTTCGCAGGGTTTATATCAATGCCCACATTATTGAGACATCGGAAGATACCGACACTGTTGAGGAGGGTTGCTTGAGCCTCCCCGGCATACACGAGAAGGTTACACGTCCCACCCGCATCAGAGTGCAGTATATGGACGAGAATTTTGTGGAGCACGACGAGTGGGTTGATGGTTTTCTTGCCCGTGCCATGCAACACGAGTTCGACCACCTCGAAGGAAAGGTCTTTGTCGATCGTCTCTCACCCTTGCGTCGCCAGATGAACAAAAACCGCCTTATGAACCTTCTCAAAGGCAAGGCGCATTGTGCTTACAAAACCAAGCGAGTGCTTCGATGAGAATGCGAAGGGCGTTATTCCTGCTTTTTGCTATGCTTGTGCTGTTGCCGTTGCGTGCACAGCTTAACACCGACCGCATAATGGAGATAGGGCGCAACGCGCTCTATTTCGAGGATTATGTCCTTTCTATCCAATACTTTAATAAGGTCGTGGAGTCGAAACCCTATCTCCACGAGCCTTATTTCTTTCGAGGTCTGGCAAAATACAACCTCGACGACTTTAAAGGTGCCGAAGAGGACCTCGACAAAGCAATAGAAAAAAATCCCTATGTCTCTCGCAACTATCAGTTGCGAGGCATGTGCCGTGCCAGACGCGACAGCATCAAGAGTGCCGCCGCCGACTTTCGCATGGCCATAAAGTACGACCCGCAGAACCCTGTCCTGTGGCAGAACCTTGCTGTGACAGCTATGCAGGGCGAAGAGTGGGGCAAGGCGGCCTCTTTGGTCGATACCCTGCTGGTCTTCTCTCCCCGTTACACCGTGGCCTATCTTATGCGTGCTCAAATAGCGATAAAACAGAACGATAGCATAACGGCAACAACGATGGCCGACAAGGCGGTTGCTTGTGATGCCTATTCGAGCGACACCTACGAGCTCCGTGCCATGGTAAATTCGGAGTACGAGCGATACGAAGAGGCCGAGAGTGACATCTCCCGAGCCATAGAGCTCATGCCGGGGCGTAGCGACAGTTATGTAAATCGCGCCATAATACGTTACAAACTCGACAACCTGCGTGGGGCTATGGAGGATTATGACATGGCAGTGTATGTTGAGCCGGCAAGTTTTGTCGCTCACTACAACCGCGGTCTTTTGCGCATGCAGTTGGGCGACGACAATAACGCAATAGAGGATTTTAATTTTGTGCTCGATGTGGACCCCGACAACACCATGGCACGTTTCAACCGAGCCCTTTTGCTCGAACAGACAGGCGATGTGCGTTCGGCTATAGCCGACTATAACCGTGTGCTTGCCGACTACCCCCAATTTGAATATGGCTACCGTTGCCGTGCCGACGCACGCCGTAAGGTGGGCGATGTGAAAGGTGCCGAGGCCGACGAAGCATGGCTCTTCGAAAATATGATGGCTGTGCAAACAGGGCAGTCGAAGAAGGGGAGCGATGAGGAGAAAGACGATGCCACGCGCAAACGCTCCGACCGAAATATAAGCAATTATAACAAGATGATTACCGCCTTCAACGAGTATGGCGAAGAGTATATCACCGAACATCGTGGCAGGGTGCAGAACAGGGCGGCCGAAGCCGAGCCTGAGCCTCTTTTTGTGCTTACATATTACGAAGATGATCGCGAGCTTCGTGGCGATGCCTACTACAAACCTGTTGAGGATATTAACAAGGCATCGTTGTTGCCCTATAAACTTATTCTCACCAACTGCGAGCGTGCTCTATCGTCGAACGAGGTGGAGCGTCACTTTGCAAGTCTCGATAATTTGTCGAAAAAGATAGTTGAAGAGCCTGATAATATACACCATCGTTTGGCAAGAGCCATCGATTATTATCTCATACAGGACCTCTCGTCTGCTCTCAACGACCTCGATGTGGCGTTTACTCTCGAAGGCGATTTGTGGAGCATCTATTTTGTGCGAGCTTTTGTGAGGTGCAAAATGCTCGAAAGTGAACATCTGAGCAAAATAAATTCTCCCTCCCCGGCGGTCTCTTTTAAGCGCGACGCAGGCCTCCCCGACATGGATTATCGTTTGGCAAAAAGCGACCTCGACAAAGTGGTTGCGCTCATGCCCGATTTTAAGTATGCCTATTTTAATCGTGGTAATGTGCTCATGAAATTGAGCGACTTTAAATCGGCGGTGGTCGATTATAGCGAAGCAATTAAAATAGACGATAAGTTTGCCGAGGCCTATTTTAACCGTGGTCTTGCACGCATCTACCTTGGTCACATGGACGATGGTATCGCCGATTTGAGCAAAGCCGGCGAGCTTGGCCTCTTCTCATCGTATAATCTCATAAAGAAATATAGCTCACAGAACGAGTGATTTTGCTTTTTATCACTCTTTTTCAGTTGTTTGCTTGTTAAAAAAGTCTTTATTGCGATTGTATATTCTCGCTTTTCACTATCTTTGCACTTATGTGAAGTATAGTTTGAATATAAAAAAACAAAAAAAGATATGATTAAAATTTTATTTCCCGGAGGAGATGTTAAAGAATTTGCTTTCGAAGGCAAGTCGCTCATAGAGATAATCTCCTCGATAGATCCTAAAATCCTTAACAGTGTTGTTGCTGCAAAGGTGGAAGAGAAAATTATAGATTTGCGCGACGTCGTTCCTGCCGGTAGCAACGTGGAGCTTGTGGGTATAGATAGCAAGGAGGCTCTCCATGTGTTGCGTCACACAGCAACCCACATTATGGCCGAGGCAGTGTTGCACCTCTTCCCCGAGGCAAAACTCACAATAGGCCCCGCAACCGAGAACGGCTTCTTCTACGATTTTGATTGTCCTCCCTTTACAAAGGAGAACCTCGCCGAAATTGAGAAGGAGATGAAGAAAATTATTAAGTCGAACCCCCGTATCGAGAGAAAGAGCGTGTCGCGCGACGAGGCTATTGAGCTTATGAAGGCAAAGAACGAGCCTTATAAACTCGAGCTCATCGACGCTATACCCGAAGGCGAAAATATCACCATATATTCGCAGGACGATTTTATGGACCTCTGCATGGGCCCCCACCTCTTGAATACCAAGCTTATAAAGGGCTTTAAACTCCTATCGACCTCAACCGCATATTGGCGTGCCGACAAAAATAACGCCTCTTTGTCTCGCATCTATGGTACAGCATTCTTTACCAAAGAGGAGCTCGAAGCTCACCTCGCACATCTCGAGCATATAAAGAATATCGATCACAACAAGATTGGTCGCGAGATGGAGCTCTTTACAACAGTCGATGTAATTGGTCAGGGTTTGCCTCTGCTCATGCCCAAGGGCGCAAAAATAGTACAAACCTTGCAACGCTGGATAGAGGATTTGGAGGATAACGAGTGGGGTTACATACGTACCAAGACTCCCCTCATGGCAAAGAGCGACCTCTATAAAATTTCAGGTCACTGGGACCACTACAAAGATGGCATGTTTGTGCTCGGCGACGAGGAGAACGATAAAGAGGTCTTTGCTCTACGTCCCATGACATGCCCCTTCCAATATTATGTATACAAGGCGACACCGCACTCATATCGCGACCTTCCCCTTCGTTACAGCGAGACATCGACACTGTTCCGTAACGAGGATTCGGGTGAGATGCACGGCCTTACACGTGTGCGTCAGTTTACCATAAGCGAGGGACACCTCATCGTGCGCCCCGACCAGATGGTTGCCGAGTTTAAAAACTGCCTTGCCCTTGCAAAGCATGTGATGGAAACACTTGGCTTGCAGAACGATGTTACATATGTTCTTGCAAAGTGGAACCCCGAAAACCGTGCCAAATACATAGGCGAGGCCGAGGTGTGGGAGGCTACACAGCAACATATTCGCGAGATGCTCATTGAGCTCGATATTCCCTTTGTCGAGGAGACAGGCGGTGCGGCGTTCTATGGCCCCAAAGTAGATATTAACGCAAAGAATGTGTACGGAAAAGAGGATACAATGATAACCGTTCAGTGGGACGCTCTTCTTGCGGCTCAGTTTGACATGTTCTACATCGACCAGAATGGTGAAAAGGTGCGTCCTTATATTATTCACCGCACAAGTATGGGTTGCTACGAACGTACACTTGCATGGCTCATCGAAAAATACGAGGGCAAGTTCCCCACATGGTTGTGCCCCGAGCAGGTACGCGTTCTTCCCATCTCCGAGAAGTATGGCGATTATGCCTACAAGGTAGCCGCCGAGCTCAAAAAGAACGGTATACTTTGCACCGTGGATAACCGTTCCGAAAAAATCGGTTACAAGATACGCGATGCACGCAACAACCGCATACCCTACATGCTTGTATTAGGCCAGCAGGAGGAGGAGAACGGCACCGTTGCTGTACGCAGTCGTTTCGCAGGCGATGAGGGTGTTAAACCTGTAAGCGAGTTTATCGCGGCAATCACCGAAGAGATTCGTACAAAAGCGATACGCAAAGAGGTGGCACCTGCCAACTGATTCGGTATGTAATGTCTCTTTAAGCACTTAAATGACACTGCTCCGGGCAATATAATGTTGTTCGGGGCAGTGTTTGGGTAAAAATATATCGGTTTTTGAACGTTTTTTTTAGAAAAACATAAAAAAAAGAGCAAAACCTCTTCGTTATGTGATAAATAAGTGGTAAATTTGCCACGATTTTTTCAGCACATAATAAAAAGAATATTAAAGTACTTATTTCTAAACATAATTAATGAAGAACGACAACATTAAGAATCAATATCGTATAAACGAACAGATTCGTGCGAACGAGGTGCGTATAGTAGGCGATGATATAGAATCGATGGTGCTTCCTCTGAGCAAAGCTTTGGATATGGCCGACGAGAAGGGCTTGGATTTAGTAGAAATTTCCCCCACGGCAACACCCCCTGTTTGTCGTTTGATAGAGTACTCTAAGTTTCTTTATCAATTGAAAAAACGTCAAAAGGAGCAGAAGGCAAAGCAGGTGAAGATTGATGTCAAGGAGATACGTTTCGGCCCTCAGACCGACGACCACGACTACAACTTCAAGCTTAAACATGCTATAAGTTTCTTGCAGGACGGCGACAAGGTTAAAGCCTATGTATTTTTCAAAGGTCGCTCAATCCTCTTCAAAGAGCAAGGCGAGATTCTTTTGTTGCGTTTCGCGAAAGACCTCGAGGAGTATGGTAAGCTCGATATGATGCCTGTGCTCGAAGGTAAGCGCATGACAATAATGGTATCGCCCAAGAAGGCAACACCTACAAAGAAAGAGAGGCCTGCAAAGCCAGAGGCTCCCAAAACCGAAGAATAAAAAGCGAGTAACGTTGTATAGTACGTTGCCGATAAATATTAACTATTAATTTTTTGTAAAATGCCAAAAGTTAAAACTAACTCCGGTGCCAAAAAAAGATTCGCTCTTACCGGAACAGGTAAAATTAAAAGAAAACATGCTTATCACAGTCACATCTTGACTAAGAAGACAAAGAAGCAGAAGAGAAACCTTGTACACTTTACAACTCTCGATGCTGCAAATGTTAAGAGTGTTAAGGAATTGTTGTCATTGCGTTAAGTATTGTATTATTAACCGAATGTATTAGCTGTAAAGCCCGTTAAAGGACGGCGCTAACATTCAAAAGATTTAAAACTATGCCAAGATCAGTAAATCACGTTGCTTCAAGAGCAAGAAGAAAGAAAATTTTAGGTTTGACCAGAGGTTACTTTGGTGCAAGAAAAAATGTATGGACAGTAGCCAAGAATACTTGGGAGAAAGGTCTTACTTATGCATTCCGTGACCGTCGTAACAAGAAACGCGAGTTCCGCGCATTGTGGATTCAGCGTATCAACGCGGCTGCACGTTTGGAGGGCCTCTCTTACTCACAGTTGATGGGTGCTCTTCACAAAGCCGGTATCGAGATTAACCGTAAGGTTCTCGCCGACCTTGCTTTGAACAACCCCGCAGCTTTCAAAGCTATCGTGGACAAGGTTAAAAACTAATTTAAACCTTTGATAGAAAATAGCCGAGTAAAATTTACTCGGCTATTTTTTTATATATGATGTTGCTCGAATTTTAATTTACACAGAGCTAAATGTGAGAACGGTTCGTGTGGCAAGGTGACGAATATGTTGCTTAAAGGGGGTGGGGGGAGCCTGCTGTTTTTTTCTCGCGCGTGCAGTCTGTTTGCTTTTTTGTAGCATCAGTGGCATGTGGCAAATAAAAAAATCCATGCATAAAGCACGGATTAAAAAAGTTCTGCTGTACGACGAGAACGATGAAACTCCGAGAAATAAAGATTTGAGTGCCCTAATCCTTTGTAATCCACCGGCTCTCGAAAGCTACTCGAAGGTTGTGGCCCGCCATTGGATATCGAAGCTCGTCTCGGTTTTTCTAATAAGCTTGATGAGTTTCCCAGTCGCTCGTACAGCAAAACCTATTACAAATATAAACCTTTTTATATACACAAACAACTAATGCTTCTCTTTTTTTTGCTTTTTCAATTAATATAACAAAAGTGAATAATTGCAAAAAGTAAAATGCTTTATATATAAAAAGGTGTAATTGCTTTGTGCTAAATAACAAACATAGTAGAAGGGGTGTCACCTTTCTACTATGTTTGTGCTTTAAATTATCTGCGTGGAGAAATTTCAAAAGGAGCTCGCACCGATACACCGCTTTTCATAAGGTCGTTTATGCAGGGGAATATGCGCTCTTTAAAGCTCTCCCAACTGCGTTTGGGCATCTCTGTCCAGCCGGCTTCGGCGAGGGCTAAAGCACGAGGGAAGGCCATGTATGTAGCGCGGTTTATATCGCGTATGGCTTCGCTCCAGAGTGTTCCCATGATGCCTTGTATGTGTGCTTGCTCTTCTGTTGCGAGGCCGTACCCGGGGTCGAGGGCATAGCTCTTTTCGAGTGTTGTTATGGGCATGCCCCAGTTGCCTCGTTCAGGCAGGTCGTTCTGGTATTGCGGGTAGTCGAGGTAGGCATGCTCGCCAGGGGCCATGATGAGTTTGTGGCCATGTTTGCGTGTCAGCTCAATACATTTGGGTGTCAGAGCGTTGCGCCATGTTACAAGTGTTATGTCTTGGGGGTAGGGGAAGAGGTAGTCGTATGCGGGTGGCCAAATGTTGTCGAGCTCGCACCATAATATGGGCTCTTTGCCGTTCTGGCGTACGAGGGAGAGCATCTTGTCGAAGAAAATGTTCATCAACTGCGAAGGGACGGTGTATCCGTTCTCTTTCATTAAGGCTTGGCAATCTTCGCATTTTGCCCAGTTTTCTTTTATGGCGGCTTCGTCACCACCTAAGTGAATGTACTTGGAGGGGAAAATCTCGGCAATCTCTCTGAACACGTCGGCATATATTTCGTATCCCTCTTTACTGCATGCGCAAAGCATCATGTTGGTTGTTTTCCCAAGCTCTTTTGTGTCGTTGTGCCTGAAAGCACAGCCTATGTGTGGGTAGACGGTAAGTATGGCTGCCGAGTGTCCCGGAATGTCGAGCTCGGGTATTATCTCTATTCCGCGCTCTTGGGCATAGGCTATTACATCTTTTAGCTCTTCCTGAGTGTAAAAACCGTTATCGGGGCCTTTGTTGCCACCATTCTTGTTGCGGAAGGCACCAACCTTTGTGAGTTTTGGGTGGCTCTTTATCTCAACGCGCCAGCCTTGGTCGTCGGTAAGGTGCATTTGCAGTACGTTGTATTTGAACTTCGACATCTGGTCTATGAAGAATTTTACATCGTTTACAGGCAGAAAGTGTCGTGCAGGGTCGAGCATTATTGCTCTGAATTTGTAGCGGGGTGCATCGTCAATTTTCAGGCATGCAATCTCTTTTTTTGTGCTGTTCACCACATCGCCCATCATTATCTGGTCCAGAGTGCGCACCGCGTGTAATAATGCGGTTTCAGTAGCTCCTTTTACTGTAATTCCCCTTTTGGTTATTTCTATGATATAGTGCTCGGGGTTGTCTTGCATCGCAGAGTCGGCTATTAGTTGAATGTTTCCACCTTTCTCGTTCGTGGGCACATCTGCGCCTGTTCTCAGTTTTATTGCTCGTGCCAGCTCCTTTGAACAGAATGCCTCGCCGGGCAGGTTGTCGGTTATTGAGCTCTTTGCTCCGATGTGGAACGTTTTGCCTTTTGCGTCAATCTCAATATTATTAGGCATGGGGATTAGTGCGCTCAAAGGTCCTTGAGCGTTGCAAAATGTTGCAACGCTTACAAGTAGAAGGGCTAATAGTGTTTTGTCTTTCATTATTTTTTGATTTTAAGTTTGTTGAGTGCCTGTTGGTATCTTTGCGCGTTCGCGTTGTGCTCTGCAAGGGTGGTGGCGAAGTTGTGACTGCCCGAAAAATCCTCTTTTGCACACATGTAAATGTAGTTGTGTTTTGCGTGGTTGAGCACGCTTTCTATCGCCTGTATGCTGGGTATGCGTATGGGGCCGGGAGGTAACCCTTTGTGTTTGTATGTGTTGTAGGGCGATTCTGTCTCGAGGTCTTTTTTCAGTATGCGCTTGCGGGTGAAGTCTCCTAATGCAAATTTTACTGTCGGGTCGGCTTGCAGTGGGATACCTCGCTTGAGCCTGTTTATGTATAGCCCTGCCACTATCGGCTTTTCGGCGTTGTTGTTTGTCTCTTCGTCTACAATAGAGGCGAGTGTGGAAACCTCTTCTATGGTGAGCCCTATGGCTTGCGCCTTGTCGCGACGGCTCTTGTTCCAAAAGAGTGAGTGTTCGCGCAACAGGCGTTGCACCATCTTTTCGGGTGCCGTGTTCCAATATACCTCATATGTGTTGGGTATGATGAGTGAAGGCAGGCTCTCTTTGCTGAAGCCTATTTTCTTGTAATATATGGGGTTGCAAATATAGTGCGCTATGCTTGCCGAGTCGGTCATCAGTTGCTTGGCGAGTGTGGCTACGGCTTGCTCAACTGTGCGCGTTGCGGGCACTGTAACCATTAAGGGCGTTTGTTGGTTGCTTACTATTCGGCGGTAGAGCACGTGCATGTTGTCGCCGTCATATATGGCAAAACGTCCTGTCTTTTTCTGTCGGTTCAGGTTGTTGTGCTTGGCCAGAAGTTTAAAACCGTTCATGGTGGCGGGTTGCGCGATCTCTTCAATCTTTTTTATAATTGTTTTTGCGTTATCGCCGGGGTATATATATATATAAGATGTTTCATCAATGTTTATCAGTGCACCTTTTACTATGTAATACACATATCCAAGTGTAGCACCTGTGATGGTGAGCAGTGTTATAGCTGTAAATATTAAAATCTTAACTTTCATTTGCGAAATATTTTGTTTTGCGAAGATAGCTTTTAAAAGATAAATAGGCAAGAGTGATTTTGAATTTATCTTTTTGTTTTTTTCTCAACAGCGGTCTTGGTATGTATTATTTCTGTATGTGTGTATTTTTTTTGCTATTTAGGAGGTTTAATTGCGCTAAATTGTTTATATTTGCAAAAAAATGGGTATATACCCTTTTGTGCGTGGAAATAATAAAAACAGAGTAAAAATATGAGACATTTTGGGTTTAATTTTGTTGGAATTTGTGCTGTTGTTGCATTGTTTTTTGCAACATCATGTACTTCGTATAAACAAGTTCCATATTTGCAGAATAGTTCTGTTGTAGATGGCTTACAAAAAGAGATGGTTGCTTATGAGGCTAAGATTATGCCACGCGACTTTTTAAATATTATAGTAATGTCGCCCGTAGACCCATCGGCAGCTATTCCTTTCAACCTTTTTATTTCTCAGCCGTTTAGTGATAGGAATGTACTAACCTCGCAACCGACTTTTCAGTCCTATCTTGTTGATGCCGAGGGTAATATAGAATTTCCTATTGCCGGTAAAATACATGTGGCCGGTCTTTCTAAGAAAGAGGCCGAGGAGCTGATTATTGAGAAAATAAAGGGGGCTTTTGCAACTCCTCCTATTGTTACCGTGCGTTTTGCCGAGTTTAAAATTTCGGTATTAGGTGAGGTTACCGCACCCGGAACTTTTATAGTTAATGACGATAAGATAAATGTCTTCCAAGCTCTGGCTCTTGCACGTGATATGACAATCCATGGTATGCGTGAGAATGTTAAGATTATACGCGAAGATGTAAATGGCAATACTATGATACACGAACTTAATCTTAACGATGCTTCGGTTGTTGCATCTCCTTATTATCATTTGCAACAGAACGATGTTGTGTATGTCACCCCTAATAAAGCCAAGGCAAAAGGCTCTGACGTGGGCAGTACAACCTCTTTGTGGTTCTCGGCAACATCGATTTTAGTTTCTTTGACATCTCTTTTGTATAACATCTTAAAATAAAAGGTTATGGATATAGAGCGTAATGTAAACCAGGAAGAAAATGGTGGTGAATTTAACTTTGGTTTGTTGTTGCACCATTTTCTGTTAAATTGGAAATTTTTCCTTTTGTCTGTAATAGTATGCCTTTGCTTTGCTGCTTTGTACATATATAAATCGACAAGTGTATATCAAGTATCGGCTAAGATTCTAATCCAAGACTCGGAGAAGGGTTCGTTTGTTTCGCAAATGGACGTTCTCAACGATTTTGGTTTTCAAAGTAACAACTCAAATGTTGAAAACGAGATAGAGGTTATCAACTCCTTCTCGGTGGTAAAGGGGGCAGTGCTCGATGCAGGTCTTTATATATCATATTCAACTCCTAAAATGATAGGTGTAAGGCCTATTTATAAGGCGAGCAGTCCTGTTAATATAGAGTTTAAGAATAGCGATCTTGAGAATTTGAATGCTCCTCTATCTCTGTCGTTTGTTGTAAACGAAGATTCTCTTTTTGTCGTTTCGTATAAGTATGTAAATGATGCCGAAGGTTACGAGGTTGAGACAGATGGAGAAACAATTACTCAATATCCTTATTTGTTGCATACTGTAAAGGGTGATGTTCTTATTACTCGTAATGAGAGTGTAGAAGATTTATATGAAGTAAATGCTGATATTTATCCCTTGATGGCGGCAACAGCTGCCTATAAGTCGTCTCTTAGTGTAGCACCTGTTTCAAAAACTGCATCTGTTGCTATTATAACCGCCAGTACAACGGTGCCTGCAACGGGAGTCGATTTTATCGATGCGCTCATTGTTAGTTATAATAATGTTACAAACGAGGATAAACGTCAGGTGTCACAGGATACAAAGGATTTTATCCAACAACGTATCGAAGTAATTAATGGCGAGTTGTACGAGAAGGAAAAGAACTTGGCCAACTATAAAAAGAATAACCAACTTGTGTCTCCCGAAATTGACGCGCCTCAGGTGTTGAAAAACAAAGATGAGTATGTCAAAAAGATGGAAAGCATGAAACTTGTGATGGAAAACTCCAAGTACCTTATGGCATTTGTGAATAATCCTAATAACGACTTGCAAGTGATTCCATCTACAATGGGCTTGATTAATGATGCCTCTTTGGCAACGCTCATAACCAAGTATAATGTAGAGGTTGCTGCACGTAACCAGTTGCAACTTACTGCCGCGTCAGAAAACCCTGCTCTTAAAATGCAGACCGAGCTTGTAAGGGGCTTGCAAGATGATATTCGTGAGGCTATAAAAGTTTATAATGCCTCGTTGTCGGCTCAATATGAAACATTGAAGAAGATAACAAGCGAGTATACATCTCGTTTGCAGATGTCACCCGACATGGAACGCTCGCTTATGGAGATTACCCGTGAGCGTGATATTAAATCGCAACTCTACATAATGCTTTTGCAAAAGTACGAGGAGAACGCCTTGTCGCTTGCGGTAACAGCCAATAACTTGCGTTGTATCGACCCTGCGATGTGTTCTTCGGCTCCTGTTGCTCCCAAAAAGAAAATGATTGTTTTGGTGGCTCTTTTCATAGGCTTGCTATTGCCTGCGTTGGTTGTGTATATTAAGGAGTTGTTGCGAACAAAGATATCTTCACCCGAGGAGGTGCAGGATTTGACAACCTTGCCTATTGTTGCAACGGTGCCTGTAGCTACAAGCGTCGATGGACGAGGCTCTTCGATAGTTGTACGTGCCAACAAGAATGATATAATGGCCGAGTCGTTCAGAACACTGCGTACCAACTTGCAGTTTGTTATGAAGAAGAGTACCGGTAATGTTATAATGTTTACATCTACCGTGTCGGGCGAAGGAAAAACCTTTGTATCGGCTAACTTTGCGGTGAGTGTTGCTATGCTTGGCAAAAAGGTGCTTTTGATGGGTGTTGATATTCGTCGTCCTCGTCTTGCCGAAGTATTTAATATTAATCCTAAGGCCGAAGGTATTACAAGCTATTTGTGCGCCGATGAGGAAAAGGTATCTATGCTTGACAATCTTATAATACCATCGGTCGAGGTACACAATCTTTACTTGTTGCCTGCCGGTATAGTACCTCCTAACCCTGCCGAGTTGTTGTCTACCGCCAACCTTGATATTGCTCTTGAATATTTGAGCAAGAAGTTCGATTATATAATAATGGATACAGCACCTGTTGGTTTGGTAACAGACTCGTTGATATTAAGCCGTGTGGCCGATGCTGTTGTGTATGTATCTCGTATTGATTATACCGACAAGGACGCATTCGAGTTCTTGAACGATTTAGTCAATGATGGTAAATTGCAGAACGTATCATTGGTAGTTAATGGCGAAGACTTGAGTAAACGTAACCGTGGCTATGGATATTATAATAAATATTCCAACGGTTATTCAAGCTATGGATATTACTCTCCTGATGAGAAGAAAAAGTAATATTCCGTAATGTAAAATATAAAATATAAGGCGCAATAATATTGCGCCTTATATTTTATATATAATGTGTAAAGGTGTGCTTTGGGGCAACCCGTAGGGCGGTGTGAACCTCTTTTTAGATTTTTTATAAAATCTTTTATGAATAAGTTCTGTAAAAGTGTATAGTTTTAAAAAAAATGGTTACCTTTGCACTCCGAATAACGAATTATGCGATTTTGGTAGAAGTATGGGCTTGTTAAAAGAAAAATATTCGAAATACGATCTTCCGCAACGTTTTATGGCGATGGGGGTATATCCCTATTTTCGTTGTATAGAGAGCGAGCAGGATACTGAAGTGCTCATGAGTGGCAAAAAGGTGCTAATGTTCGGTTCGAACTCATATATGGGCCTTACTAACCACCCTCGCATAAAAGAAGCTGCAATAGCCGCAACACGCAAGTATGGTACAGGTTGTGCCGGTTCGCGTTTCCTTAATGGTACCGTGGATATTCACTTGCAGTTGGAGAACGAGCTTGCCAGCTTTGTGGGCAAAGACGAGGCACTTGTTTACTCGACAGGCTTCCAAGTGAACCTTGGAGTGCTTTCTTGCATAACAGGCCGTCGCGATACGATTATATGCGATGAGCTCGACCATGCATCAATAGTCGATGGTCGCCGTTTGTCGTTCTCTACCGTGCGTAAGTTCCGCCATAATAATATGGAGAGCTTGGAGAAGGAGTTGCAGGCATGTGCTCCCGACACCATAAAACTGATAGTTGTAGATGGCGTGTTCAGCATGGAGGGCGATATAGCCAACTTGCCCGAGATAGTTCGTTTGAAAGATAAATATAATGCAAGCATTATGGTCGACGAGGCTCATGGCTTGGGCGTGCTTGGTCATCAGGGACGTGGAACATGCGACCATTACGGTGTTACAAAAGATGTAGACCTCATCATGGGAACATTCAGTAAGTCGCTTGCAACTATCGGAGGCTTTATAGCTGCCGACAAAGAGGTGATAAATTATATACGTCATAACTCGCGTTCATATATATTCAGTGCAAGCAACACACCTGCGGCAACAGCTGCAGCGTTGGAGGCGTTGCACATTATACAAGAGGAGCCCGAGCGCATGGAAAATCTTTGGAAGATAACAAATTACACTTTGCAGAACTTCCGCGATTTGGGCTTTGAGATAGGTAACACATCAACCCCTATTATCCCTCTTTATATACGCGATACCGACAAGACATTTATGGTGACAAAGATGCTGTGGGAGGCAGGTGTGTTTGTGAACCCTGTTGTTCCTCCTGCTTGTTCACCGCAAGATACTCTTATTCGCTTCTCGCTTATGGCTACCCACACTAAAGAGCAGATAGACCGCGCTTTGGAGGTTATGGTACCCATATTCAAGCAGTTGGAGATTATTAAATAACCTTTTTAGGTTACGGGGTGTAGCGCAGTCCGGTAGCGCACCTGGTTTGGGACCAGGTGGTCGCAGGTTCGAATCCTGTCGCCCCGACAATTTGTTTTGATTAGCTCAACCTTTGGTTGAGCTTTTTCTTTTCCGTTAGCGTCGTTCTCTTGTTGTTTGTGCCCGGGTGGTCGCAGGTTCGAGGGCTCTCGCCCCAACAATTTGTAATTTTACGACAGTCTTTTTTATGGCTGTCGTTTTTTTTATATAAATGCGCAGCCCGTTAGCGTCGTTATCTTGTTGTTTGGGACCGGGTGGTCGCAGGTTCTAGGGCTCTCGCCCCAACAATTTGTAATTTTACGACAGTCTTTTTTATGGCTGTCGTTTTTTTTTATATATATGCGCAGTCCGTTAGCGTCGTTCTCTTGTTGTTTGTGCCCGGGTGGTCGCAGGTTCGAGGGCTGTCACCTTGACAATTTGTAATTTTACGACAGTCTTAAATCGCCTTCCTCTTTCGTTGTGGCGCACTTAAAGTGGTGTTTAGTAGGTTTTTTAATATAATTTTTGTTAGATAATGTGGAATTTTGTATCTTTGTAAGATTTTATACGCCACCATGTTTCTTGTGGGGTAATAATATGGTAAGAATTTATATAAAAAAGGTTAAATGTTTGTTTATGTTGCGTTTAACATTACCTGCCTTTTTTAGGTATATTATATAAAGATTGCCGTAGCAAAATAATAGAACAAAAAACAAAAAAATATGAAAACAAAAAGTTTTTATCTCTGTTTGCTCTTCTTGTTGTTGGGAACCGCAAATATGTGGGCCGACAAGTATTACACGGTTTCGCGCGATAAAACCGACTCGAAGAACCGTTATAATTCGTTGTCAGATCTTGCGGCTTCGGGCGAGAAGTTCATGATTTACAATACGGCCATGAGACTGGTCGGTATGCAGTATGAGTACAAGGCGCCCGACGGGGTTAATTTTGTACCTGAATTTGGTAGTTATGCCCCCGATAGCTATTTAGACGACAGCTGGAATGCCAACTACCAAGCAATGGGTTCTGTTACAATTTCTATGGTCGACGCAAACGGAACAGTGCAAAACTGTGGCGTTGTGAGCCCCGACAAAATGCGCTACCAAAACAGGACAGCCGTGTCGGTCATAGAGGTTAAGCCCGGTGCTACGGTTAGAACAACTGTAAGTAATGCAAACTGGATGAACGCCTATATCTATCTTGACAAGGATAACGATGGTTTCTCGGTTGAGGTCGATAATGCAAAACGAAAAGTAAAAGGCGATATTCTCAGCTATTCGTTCTATACTTTCGGTGGCGATTATGGTTCTGATGGCAATCTAACGCCCTCTGGCTGGAACGACAAAGGGGATATGTTCGAGAATGACGGAAGAAATACCAGAGCACTTTCCGACTTTAAGGCTCCACAAGTGCCCGGAAAGTATCGTATGCGTGTAAAGACCGACTGGGATAATGTAGATCCCGGGGAGGGCGACATGGGCACCGCAACGATTGTCGATTTTATTCTTCTGGTAACAGACGACGAAAAAACCTATTCCGACCATACCGGTTTCATATATCATAGCGGTACCGGTTTCGGTCTTACAAAGAGTAAAGAGCAAGATATTGATATTTACAACGATTGTCACCTCTTTACCTTGGAGGCATCTGATACCCCCAATCTTTACTATTTGAAGTCGGTAGCCTATGAGGCATATGTCGATTTTGATGGAAACCTTAAAGAAAACAAAGATGGCGCAATTGCCATATATCCATGGGAGAGTGCCACAGGCGATACACAATACGATGGTAATGGTAACTATGTGAGCAACGGTACCATTAAGGAGGAAATAGATATTTATTCGGAGCTCTCAAACTATACAATTATGCGAGGTTACAACATGACAGAGACGGAACGCGCATTTATTGTAAAGTGGAACGGTGGCGATTGGTATTGGAGCTG
Source organism: Bacteroidaceae bacterium (assembly GCA_045631905.1). GTDB lineage: Bacteria > Bacteroidota > Bacteroidia > Bacteroidales > Bacteroidaceae > HGM04593. The sequence continues at coordinate 29,561 of JAZQVO010000017.1, read as the reverse complement.
TAACGAAGCCGGTAACGGCTTTAAAACAGAGCAGACCGGTCAGCCCTTTGCTTTCTACCGTGTGAACGAGGTGTGGCCCGAATATTATAGCAATATTCGCGATTTGCATATATACAGCCGTTGCGACATCTATTCGGCACAGCAGATTTATGGCTATGTTAAGATAGGTGATTACAGCTCGTATTCTTGCAACTACCCCTCGAACCCCGTAGATGGTACCGGCTATCAAGGCTTGCTCGATGGCGACTATGCTACATATTTTCATAGTGGATATTCCGGTCACAACCCCGGTCCCGACGATGAAAAACACTATTTGCAGGTCGATTTGGGCGATGGTGTAACAACAAACGCGTTTCATATATACTTCAAGAAACGTATGCAGAATAACAACAACCGTCCAACCGAAATATTAATTCAAGGTTCTAACGATAAAACAGTTTGGAACGATATTACAACCCTCACCGGTCTTCCCACCGATGAGCAAGTACCCGATTACTATTCTAATAACATAGTATCGGGCACAGCATATCGTTATTTGCGATTCACTGTAAACCAAACAAATACGGGGTCGCGCTTCTTTACATTCTCCGAGTTTTATGTTCTGCCGAACAACGATATTATAGAAGATGCCCGAGAGTATTTCGACAGCGAGTTGCCCATAAATGCCACCGCCTCAGTGTATACAAACCATCTTCTTCGCCTCAACAACGAGGCCGCCGAAGTTAAACTGTTGTCGGGTGTGCCCCTTCCCGGTAACAAATACCGTATATATGCCGATGCCTATTCGGGAGGTGCATGGGTGAACCGCGATGTGAGCACCAACGATGCCGGTGAATTGGTAGCATCGAAGCCGTTTGAGTCCGATAACGACTATTTTGTATGGGAGTGCGTGCAACTGCCTAATGGAAAACTTGCTTTCAAAAATGAGAAAACAGGTAAATATCTCGCTAACGGAACAACAGACGATGCTGTCTATTCATGGGATTTTAGTACCAACGAGACCTACCGACACGGTGTTCCCTTGTTCAATAGCGGTGGCGAGTATCTTGCTGTGTATAATAGCGGAGCAACGTGGGAACCCGGAGTAAACATGGCGCAGAACCAGACAGGTTATAAAATGTACAAGGAGACAACAACCGTCGATGGTGTAAATAAAACAGTAATTAAGCTAGATGAGACAAAGAATATATGTACCGACTTTGTCTTCCTGCCTGTTCTCAACAAACCGGGAGAGAAGAAAATAACAATAATGGGTGAGCCCCTCACCAAACGTAACTCTTATGTAACATATGAGGGAGAACATTTCGTTTTGCCTTTCTCGTGCATTGTCGATGAAAATTCTACAATGCCTGTGGTTACATCTACCGTACCTGGGTATCACAATTTTATCGACCTTGTCGATGCAGGTGGTACATCTATTGGTACAACCATAGAGTATGACGAAATCGCAGAAATTGTCTACCTGACTGCTAAATTTGAAATTGTAGGAACACCTGAAAAATACTCTAATGATGCCCCCCATGTCTATGCCATAAAGAATGTGCGCAACGGGAAATATGTAAAATTTGCAGGTGAAACAACCAACATGTTGTGGAGCGAGGAGATAGGTGTGGAGACGATGTTCTATTTTACCGATGGTGAATTTGTTGATCATTCGCATTACTCTGCATTTATAAACAGCATTATCACAACAAAGCAACTCTATTCGGCAACTAATTGGACACCGGCAGGTAACATCTATTATATTCAGCCAAACGAATGTGATGGTAAACTGGGTTTTGCAATTACTAGCACTAAGCTCGACGAAAAAAACAACCCCGAAGGTTTGTGTGGTAACGACCAAGCCGCAATAAATAAGGTGCTCAGCTACAATGTCGAAGATGGCGGTGCCTTGTGGGTTTTCGAGGAAGTTACCGGTTTGTGCGAAAAAATTAAACAGTATATAGATGCTGAGGCCGATAAAATATATGAAATTTTAACAGAACAGGAGAATGCAACAGCCCCTGCTTATCCCAATAATTACAATCAATCGAAGATTGATGCATACCGCGCACTTGTGCAGGCTTTGGAAAATGAGGCTATGGGATACAGCGATGATAGTAATATTGCAAGACTCATAGAAATTACTCATGATATTTATACTTATAAATTTGAAGTAAACTATGGTACGCTAGCGTTGCCTTTGACAAGTGTGTGTCAGGAGAATACAAAGACCGACCCTTATAATCCTAATTGGTACTATGTGAGAAACGTAGCATCGCCCAATCACATTGCGAAGTATGTGAAAGAGAACGAGAATATGCAACTTTTCGATGTAAGTGACAGCGAAACAGTGAAGCAACTCGATAACTTGTTCTACATATCGGGTGACGTGATTAACAAGAATGGAATAGGCGAGTATTTCCAGGGACACATACACAACTTTAAGGCACACACACACCGTGGCGATTCTTATGACGAAACAGTTGTAGACCGCACTCTTGTTAGTGGTAACGATGAACTTTTCGAAGACAAGGTGATTGGTGACGGTGTTGTAAACCAAAAAATTTCTCAGTTCCAAACACTGAAAGCGAATACTGCATGGCAGGTTACCTTAGAGGGTGGTTCAGATGGTCGAACATTCAACCACTGGGGTTCGAGCCTTTTGGCATCGGGTCAAAACGCCCTTGCCGATAACTACTCGGGAGGTTTTCAGTTCTATTTGCAAGCCGATGGTGATATTGTTGTGAAACTTACAGGTTGGGATACATTTAACTTCGAACACACACGTGGTGCATATTCGTATTTCAAGATTGTTCTTTCGTACAACGGTAGCAACTATATAACAATAGAGGTTACCAATTCGCTTGGAAAAACCGAGAGAAAAGAGGCTAATCTCAAGAACCTTAACGTGGTGATGAAAGATGTAACTGAGGTTTGTACCGCTATCCCAAATGGAATAAATATCACAAGCATCAAGGGTGAGACTATCAAGACTATGACATGGAACGAGGAGCATGGCGAGAATACTTGGTTTATTATGCCATCGACAAATACTACATATCCCGGTCTTGCGATTGTGGTAAAGAGTCCCGATGATGGTAATCTGGGTTGGAGTAATGTCGAGGATAAAAATGGTACCAGAAATACCAGCATAAACACATATCTTGGCAGCGACGGCTATTCTACATGGGAATTTGTAGAGGTTACCGATTTTAAAGCTCACATGGAGCAGATGCTCGATTTGTGGAGAATAGATGAGTGCCGTGTATATTACAAGGAACTTGCTGCTCTCTGGGACGATATGAACAGAATATACAACGAATGTGCAGAAACCGATGTATATAGCAAAGACTCCTTCAACGAGATGGTGGCTCTTGTGAGAAAATACAATGGTGCCGACAAAGTCGAGTATCTGCACCCCAAGAGGGGACGTCTCTACACTATACGTCCTGCATATAATGGTGGAACCGACAAATTTCTTGCCGTAGACGAGCATAACAAGGTTGTTATGAGAAATATATATGGCGATGTCTTGTCGGGTGCTCCCGAGGACGGTAAAAAGTATTATATTTATGCAAATACTTATTACGATGGTAAGTTCGTGAGCCGTTATTTCTATAATAACGGTGGTGCGCTACAAATGAGCACCGAACGCGGTTCCGAGGCTTATATGTGGGTTTGCTCAAAAGATGCAAACACCAATAAATATTCGTTCCGTAATGTGGGCGATGGCAGTAAGTATCTTGCACACAAAGTACTTTCGGGTAGTGAGCATCTGTTCCAGGTAGGAAGAGCAGGTGGTATATATGCAGGTACAACATTGTGGACTGATAATGTTGATGCTAATGGTGGTCGTTATCTTGTTGTAAAGAACGATGGTGGTAGTTTCGATCAAAGCACAGGTCGTTCCGATGCGAAAAATACCAACCACACTACCGATATAGTGTTTGTTCCCTGCGACGAGTACGAGTACGACAGCCGTGGTGTTTGGTTCTTCGAGGATAAAGAGCTTGCACAGGTGGAACCTCTGCCTAATGGGCTCATACCCGATGCTACTTATCACATTTATGCCAATTTGGCGAGTGGTAACAAACTGTACCTTTGCGATAATAATGGTTCGCTGTCGGCAACCTCATATTTTGTCGATTCAGATGCTTTTAGCTGGACATGTATAAAAAACGACGATAATACATTCTCGTTCCAAAATGGTAACGGTAAGTATTTGGCTGACACCAATAACTATCACATGATGCTTGGCGATGTCCCTGCAAAATACGACGCTACCAAGAGAGATGTTTTGTTCAATATGGCCGAATATACAGGTGGCAAGTATATGGTTGTGAAAAATGATGGTACAGCTTTTGATAGAACACAAGCCGAAACAAATGATTTATATTGTTCAAGTTTTGTGTTCGATATGCATCTGACCGATGATATTGTAAACAATTTTGTGGTAAAGAACTTACATACACAGAGTCATATGTCTGCTTTTGGAGCCGATTCAACTTCGTTGCATAATGGAAAAGATGTTTCGTGGATTGTAAACGATGGTGATGTCGAAGCTACTGTTGTAGATGTCGATCCTCTGGTTGCAAGCAAGGTGAATATTAACATCGAGGGCGATTACATGCAGAGTAACAACGATGAAACTCTTGTTGTGAGCGGTGGCAACACACCCGATAATGGTGAAGGTGTTAATAGGTATAAGTGGTACATCGAGGAGGTGCGCGATTACGAAAAGATATTCGCAACAACCGATTTGCCCTCGCATGGTCACACAGCGTTCATACTTGGCTATGACGCAAAAGTTCCCGAAGGTCTGCATGCATACTGGCCTGCAAGAGAGGGCACTGTGTTTGGTAACCGTTATATATCAATGAAGTCATACGATAACGGTATCCTCCCTGCTAACGAACCTGTGTTGTTGAAGGTCGATGGTATTTCGAGCGACCCCAATAATTTCACGGGAACAGGCGAGAAGAGAACATATAAGTTCTATTACAGCACCACACCTTGTACCGAGCAAGCTACCGACAAGCTCGATGGTGTGCTCTATGGTTCGTTGTACAATATTGTTGTCGATTGTGCTACTCTCGACGATGAGAGGGGCGATTGCAACATCTACATGTTCCAGATGAGTAAAGATCTTCCCAAACTCTATTGGATTTATGAGGAGTATAACAGTAACGGTGTGTTGTATTATCCAAATAGCGACGAAGGACGTCACATCGTGTCAAAAGCAAATAAAGTGTTCTTCGTGTTCGACAAAAAAGATGTTGGTAACATTGCATCGTTCACTTTGCGCTTCAACATGGGGCCCACAACGGGAATAGAGGATATAATTGATGATTATCGTCACGAGGTTGGTTGCGAGCCTGTTGCCGAGGGTATATTCGACCTGCAAGGTCGTCGCATCGACGAGATAACAGTTCCCGGTATCTACATCGTGAATGGTAAAAAGATTGTTGTTAAGTAATTGGGTAGAAAGGAGATTTTAGGTATGAAGAAGAAATATATTTGCCCGTTGGCGAACATTATAAACATAAATGTTACAGATAATCTGTGTACCGGTATATTGCAGACCTCTCCGTTTCGTGAAGATGATGATGAAAGAGGTCATGCTGGTGATCAGGTCAAGGAGCATTTAGGCTCCTGGGAGAATATTTGGGGAGAAGAATAATTTACAATATGTAACGGGGCGACTTTTTGGTCGCCCCGTTTGTTTTTGTGTGCCGATGGTTTTTGAAAATTACTTTTGCTTGCGGTATGTCAATCATAAGGTTGTTAATTGATGAGCAGAAAGTACGTAAAAAAAAGGTGTTGTTCCCCGGTTATTCTCTCTATAAAACAAGATTCTTATATGTTCTTTGTCGCGCAAAGAACCAAACGCTCTGCTTTTTACGGTGCCGGTGTCTTTTTTGGAGATTACTTTTGCTTTTATAATCATAAGGTTGTTCATTGATGCACACAGAAAGTACGTAAAAAAACGTCTCTTTTCGACGGAGCGATAGCGACGAGAAATCTCGAAAGTGCTGCGCTCTGCTTTTTACGGTGCCGGTTGCTTTTTGGGGGAGATTACCTTTGCTTTTATAATCAGACGGTTGTTCATTGATGCGCATACTCCTTTTTATATCAGTTTTGAGTTAAAAAATAATTTTTTTTGCTTTTTTTGATGAATATATATACTTTTGCAAAATTTAATGTATAATGGCGTGTTGTGCGCTTATATATAAAGAAATTATAACAAAACATCAATATGAAAACAAGAAGTATTTATTTATGTTTGCTGTTGTTGGTATTGGGCACGGCAAACGTATGGGCTGACAAGTATTATAGGCCCACAGAACGTGTTTCCACGCTGGTACCCGGCGAGAAATACATGATTTTCAATACATGTATTAATGGTAATGCCTCTACAATTGGTAACTCCGAGGACCGTTCCGGTTTTTTGTATAACAGCGGGACCGGGCTTGGAATGAATGAAACAAAAAAGAAAGATGCTCATATATATAATGAGTGTCATCTCTTTACCTTGTCCGAGGCCGACGATGCCGATGTCGATTATGACTATTTTGTAAAGTCGCTATCTTCGGGCACATACGTGGGGCTTGGTTCTACCAATAACGAGAGCGGTGTTAAATTGAATATATTGGAGTGGACAACCGCAAAAGCTCACGATACATTCACAAATAAACTTGCAGGTGTTGGCTCTGTGGCCGAGGACGATGTTACATTTGTAGCATCAGCCGATATTTCTACCGGAGATAAAGTTTTCCTTGTGACAACAAGCGGTGGTGGAAATGATTGTTGGAACGCTAACCCGGCTACTTACGCAAGCTGGAGTACCGGTCACCCTTACGCTTTTTATAAGGTAGAAGAGGTTACTCCCACTCAATATGATAGAATTCAGGAGTTGCACGTTTTCAGCCGTTGCGACATCTACTCGGCACAAAAGATTTATGGTTATGTACAAGATGCAAGCAAAATAAGCTCTAACCATGAGTTTGAAGGAGAAGGTGCAAAATCGAACCTTATAGATGGTAATTTAAATACTTATAATGTTACAAACTGGCATCATAACATCGAAGGAGAATATCACTATTATCAGCTCGATTTAGGGGTGCGTATAAGCGACTTGCGCTTGTATATGTCGCGCCGTGCAAATGCGACAAATGCTCCAATTAAAGTGCAACTGAGTGCATGCAACGAGGAAAATGGTGAATTTGTAAATATAGGAGAACCTTTTGAAACCGGTTTGGCGACAAACACCAATTATGCGTCGGGTGTTTTGTCCTTAGGAGAATCGTACCGATATATACGTTTGACAGCCATAGAGAGATATACCAGCAATTTCACGTGTATGGCCTTGTCGGAACTTTATGTTCTCCCCGGAAGCGGAAGAGCCGGTGAAATTATTACAAATTCATTGAACTACTTCGATAACACATTGCCCGTCAGTGCAACAACAGAAACATATAATACTATTTTGGACAGCTATCCGTCCGATGTTAAATTGTTGTCGGGTGTTCCCATGCCGGGTAATAGATACCGCATATATGCCGATGCCTATTCGGGTGGTGCATGGGTGAACCGCGATATAAGCACCGATGGTACTTCTCTGTTGGCAAACGGTAGTTTCGATGCAAGCAACGATGCGTATGTTTGGGAGTGTCAGGACCGCGGTAATGGTCTTATGGCATTCTATAACGAGGCACAAAATGTATATCTCGCAAACGGAACGGTGAGCAGCGAAGTTTATGAGTGGTCGATAAATACTAACGGAACCAACCGTCATGGTGTGCCTTTGATAGATAATGCAAGCGGATACTTGGCGGTGGCAAACAGTGGTGATGGTTTTGCTGCTCCCGATGCAACAACATCACCTCTCGACCAAACAGCCGGAGACTATTGTACCGACTTTGTGTTCCTCCCCATAGCCTTGGCCGAGGGAGAGAAGCAGGTAACTGTAAACAACCCGAGCTATGGTATCTACATGTATCAGCAATATGGAAGTTTGAAGATTGGTGAGAATGTAATACAGAACTCTCACGTCGCAATATATAATAAGGAGTCGGCTTTGCCTGTTGCGTCGGTAACCGAAGGCTTCGACTATTATGTATTCGAGGGATTCTTTAATGGAGAAACCAACCTCGGTCCTACATTGGAGTTTGATAAACTTTCCGACGGCATGGTGTTGGAGGCTCGTTTTGCAATAAAGAAACCTTTTGATTACACTACCGAAGCAGACGAGGTTCCTACATTCTATTACATTAGAAATATGCGTGCAAAAGACGATGAGGGCACAGGATATGCAACATATAGAGGTGTAATATCTCAGATGACACAATGTAACGCACAAAGCCTGTCGATAAATAACCTCTTCTATTTTACAGGCGAGGCAACCCCCAATGCCTATGTGGCAAAGATACATAATGCTGCAACTCCTTTATTATGCAGTAACTATAATGTCTGGAATGCTGAAGGCGTTGATTATTACATTCAGCCCAACAACAGAGCGGCCGAGAATCGCGATGGTTATGCCATAGCTAAAACACAAATATCATCGAGTGCTCAAAATCCCACAGATGCGTGGGCCGACTATGGTGGTAGTGGTACGGTTGTGAGAAATGACCAAGTAAACGATGATGGTGCAACATGGGACTTCGAAAAGGTTGATGCAGATGTTGCAGCCGGGTTGATTGAGAGTTATGCGACCGCGCAGAAAGCAACAGTGCTCTCGCAACTCGAAGCATTGAAAGGCAATAACGCATATGATAGCGAGGTTCTTACAAACGAGATTGCTCGCATAAATGCCATAGCGCCTTCGACAACAGCCGAGTGGCTTGCGCTGGCACAGGAACTTGGGGTTACCTATGAAAACGTGGCATCTTTGGCACGTGTATTCCCCACACTTACCACCGATATCAATAACCCTGTTTGGTATTATGTCAAGAATATACGTGATACAGCGATACCTTATGCAACATATCAGGGCGATGCTGTCGAGATGATAGAGACCGGTGCTCCCACATCTAAAACACTCTTCTACTTCACAGGCGAGGAGAGTGTAACCAGCTTAGGCACTAAGGCGTTGAAGGTTAAGATACACAACTTCTCAACTGCTAATGTTATGGCTGCTATCAACAACTGGACAGAACAGGGTACCTATTATTATATATATCACAGAACAGGTACAAACCCCGGATTTATAATATCGACTGCCCCCGACTTTTATACTTCGGGTTGGAGTGACCATGGTGGCGCAAATTCTAATGCGATAAAGGATTACTTACCGGGCGATGACGGTTCTACTTGGGTGTTCGAAGAGGTGACAGATTTTAAAACTCCTCTTGCCGACTATATTGCAGGCATTAAAACAGCCGAAGCCGGCGAGTTAGATGCTTTGAAGAGCAGTGATGAGTATTACGATTCTATTATAGACGATTATAAAACGTATGTAAATGGTCTTGCAACAAGCGAAGTTACCTACGTTGCCCAATTGTCTCTCAAAAACAAGATAGAGGCTGTTTCGTCAATAGTTACGAACAGTGTATTTAAACTGCCTCGTCTCTCTACCGAAAGTGAGAAATACTATTATCGCATAGAGAATAGAAAAAGCGAAAATAAATTCATCGGTTACGAAGGAGATACCGAAACCATCAGCCTGACAACCGAGGAGCGTGCAAAACAGTTGTTCTATTTTACAGGCGAAAAGACCACATGTGTAAATGGTCTGCCGGCGTTGAGAGTGAAGGTAAACAACATACTTAACGATAATAAACTTGCCGATGGCAGCCAGCTCTATTTCGATAACCTGTCTCAAACAGGTGCAGGTGTCGAAGGTCAGTCTGTTGGCATTGGACAAACTTTGAGCGGAGCGGGACGTTGGGTAATTAACCTTGCAGTTCAGCGCACTACTACCGATGCAAGTTTTAATAACTATGGAACAGCGTTGCTTGCAACCGACCCCGCTGCGTTGAATTCAACATTTGACAACGGTTTCCAAATATATTTGGAGAAAGACGGTGATATGTTGTTGCGTCAAGGTGATGTTAGAACTTACTTTGAGCCCACCAATAAGAACTGGAATACTTGTAAGTTTGTTTTGGCATATGGCAGAAATAATTTTACAATACGTGCCGACTTTGATGGTGCTGAGATTGTGGAGAAAACAATTACCCACATGCAAACACTCAACGACATCACAGAGTTGTATACAGCCCTTCCCGCAGGTATAAATATTACAAATTTAAAGGCTTATAGTATTGCGTCGGCATTGTCGTGGACTGTTGATGGAAACTATATGTATATAGCTCACACCGAGAATAACGATAACCCCGGCTTGGGCATCATTACAGGTGACGCCAACCCCGCCAACCTTGGCTTGAACAACAATGGTGGCCATGGCGAAACTGTCGCTATGTATAGCGCAAACGATGGAGGTTCGCACTGGTCGTTTACCGAGGTTACCTCATATGCTGCATACGAAGTAAATGAACGCAACGCTGAAAAGGTTGCCTTCAACTCGGCAGTAGAAGCCAAGCCCATTTTGTATGCTCCTGCCACGATTACATATATAAACGGCGAGTATGATGCGCTGAATGTTGAAGGCGACGACATGGCGAGCCTGGCCGACTGTCTGACAGCTCTTGCGACTATACGTGCAAAGTGGGAAATCTCTTCGGACTTGTTGCCCGAACTGACAACAGACGAGCAACTCCCCGTGTGGTATGCCATAAAGAACGTGCGTAGCGGGAAATATGCTACTTATGCCGGAGACGAGGCCAAACTGACACAGGGCGTGGCTCCGAGCAACGGTTCGCTCTTCTATTTTACAGGTGAGAACAATGGTGGTCCGTTGAAGATGCACAACTTCATGACCGATAAATTGTCCGAGACTAATAACAAGTGGAGCGTAGAGGGAAAAGATTATTACTTTGTAAAATATGACCATGAAACAAACCCCGGCTATGTAATATCGAACAAGGCCACGCTCAACGACAACAACACGGCTTGGAACGATGAGGGACAAAGCACCGTGACAAATTATGGTGCACAAGATGCCGGTTCCACATGGTTGTTCGAGAAGGTGTATAATTTTGAACCTGTTTTTGCGCTTAACAAACGCATCGAGGAGAACCTTGCGTCGTTGGACTGCATAGCAAATAATCCTTCTGCCTTCTATGTTGCAAATACCGAGGACCAAACAGATTTGAAAAATAATCTCGAAACTCTTCGTGCTACATATGCCGATGGTACATATGCAAATTGCAGTATAGCCGATGCTACTTTGAAAACTTATGAGGAGGCCCTGAATGCGTTGTACACCCAAACAAAGTTGATGTACTTTAAGAGCAAACTTGGTGATTATTGGTTGGGAACCAACGCTACAATATTGAACGCAACAAACTATGAGCCTGTGCACACTAATGTGTGGAATGCGCAGTATGTTGGCTTGGGCAAATATTACATATATAACGAGGCAGCCAATAAGTACGTAGGTCGTTGTGCCGATAGCAACGGTAGCACTCTGGGTGTGGTTCCCAACGTTGCAAACGCCGGTCTCTATACCTTTGTTTTGCAAAGCGATGGCTCATACATCATAGAATCGGCCGATGTAAAGGGTGCATACCTTAAACTGAATGTTGCTAATTTGCTCACCGTTACAACAACTGCCGATGCTACTTTGGACGCTGTTAAGTGGGAGATTACACGCACACCTATCGAGAAGATACTCATCAGCGACGAACTTTACGCAAAGGCTGCATCGCTTGTGTGGACCGAAATGGCTTCCATAAATAGCGAGCATGGTCTTGTGCATCAAGCAAATATGATAACCTCGAACTATCCTGCGGTGGACGCTTCGGGTAATCCTAACGATGGTACAGGCTACCCTGCACTTATAGATGGTGTGAACTCTACATACTTCCACTCTGCCTACGATGCAGCGCATGGCGGTGTACCTTCGGCCAATAGTCCTCACTATTTGCAATTTGACCTTGGTGAGGGACATGAGGTAAGTTCGTTGTACCTCTATATGTTGGCACGTAACCAGAACAACCGTCCGACAAAAATAAAAGTAGAGGTTTCCAACACAGGCAACGATGGCGACTGGACGTTGATTAACGGGGAGTTACCTACCGACCTCAACCACCAGACAATGTTCCTCTCGGGCCTTATCGGTGACGAAAGCGAAGGTGCCACAAAGTATCGTTACTGGCGTTTTACAGTTATAGAAACAAACACAAGAACAATATTCTTCTCGCTTGCCGAGTTTATGCTGTTCAAGAACGAGGATTATGTGAAGAGCTTCTTCGAGGGTGCAAACCGTTTCTATAACACCCATTTTGAGTTGCTGGATATTGTAAAAGGTGCAATACAGTATTTAAGCTCCGAGGCGGTGAACTATATTCAACGCAAGGAGGCTGGTTTGGATATTGCAACTCCATATGAGGAACAGAAGATAGGATATTACAATATCGTTAAGTACGAAGCCATGAAGAATGCTTATGATTATTGTAATGGACTATTGAACCAAGGCGACGTTACAGCTGAGGCTCTGGAACTTGCATGGAAGGAGCTCGAAGAGGCGGTAGCAGTCTACACCGACAGCCGTAACTGCCCCGTATTCTATGTATACAACGCTTACGAAGATGGTTTCTCTAACAAATTGGCAGTAAGCTACACCGGTACGGAGTTCGATACCAAGGAGTTGAGCAAGTGGGATTATACACAAATGTTCTATGCTCTGCATTTGATGAGCTCCGACTTTATGAGGATTAACCCCGATGATCCCGAGTCGGAAAGCCCCTTCGAACGTCATTTGATAAGCTACAACGGACGTAAGAATATCTATAATTCTAACTTTGTGGAATTTACAGCCATAAAAGATTGGCGCAGTGTGAACGGTTACGAAGGTGAAGAGAACACAGCTTTCAATATCGACGTGAACACATCGTCAAGCGGAAACGATTATCTGACTGTTACCTCTGTGGGACTTTATCTGCGTACAGGCAATAGCTCGGAGATTGATGAAACAACACAACAATATAATAACCGTCAGAGCGCATGGTATATCACCTATATTTGCGAGAAAAAACACCTCGACGAAGTAGGCGAGAATACACTCGAAAGCATGAACCGCTTGTATATGGCTTACAACATGTTGAAAGTGCGTCAGGAGCGCATAGGCCCCGACTTTAATCAATATACATGGGTTGGCGACAATGTGGAGGCTTTTGAAAACGACATGCGCATAGCCGAATTGATACTATCTTCGAGCATGAAAGAGGTTGCCGATGCTTTGCAGTCGGGTGTCATAAGCGGAGATATATCGTTTAATCACGACTATTTGAATAGTTTGTCTACCACATTGAACAGCTATCTCGACTGTTTTGAGATGAACATGCCTAAAACGGGTCGTTACTACCGCTTCTCGGGTATGACTAATCGTGGTGTGGCACAAGACTACTACATTACATCGGAGGCCGTGCAACACTCAACAGGTGGTGCTGGTAACCAGTATACTATTTCGATGAAGCCCTTGTACACCGACGAAGCTACTTATGCCCAGAACGAGGAGACCACAATTTACTACTTCGGTGAGTTCGATGGTCTGACATACAACCCCGGCTGGCTCACAGACAACACACCCAAGAGCTATCTCATGGCCTATAAGACAGGTCGTTATCTTGGCGTAGGTTGTGGTTACAGACCAACAGAGAGCGAGTATAACAACTGGACGGGATTGAGAGATAACTGGAACTTCGAAATTATACATCAGGATAAAGCGAAGGTTGTGCCTGTGAACTTCTCAAAGTCGGTAACAGCATACTCTTCTCCTGCATATGCCATAAAGAGCGGAACACACTTCTTGTATGCAGGTAACGATTATGTCGATCGTTCTATCGACCCGCGTCAGGCTGCCGCAGGTGACTATTGGAAGCACGACTGGGCTATTGAGTTGGTAGAGGAACTTCCCGTGACAATAGGAGAAACATTGATGTCCTCTTATTATGTACCTGTGGAGTTGCAAATACCCGAGGGTATAACTGCCTACATCTTGTATGCCGACAAGGTTACAACAGAAAATTCTGATATGAATGTGGTTACCGAGCAGGCTCACGAAGCGGGTTACGATGTCTTCTGCCTCATGGCAATAAAAGGCGGTATATTACCTGCCGCAACACCTGTTCTCTTGAAGGCAAAAGAGGCAAAAACCTATCACTTCAAGATTAACTATGAGCCTACAATCACATCAGAGGAGGCTAAGCGTGCGACATATACCTATAAAGAGGGCTTCGAGGATATAGATAACCTGTTGAAGGGTACTCACGAGACCGATTTTATAGAGGAGGTAGATAATGCAACACACTATGTACTTGCAAACAAACAGTCGAGAGGTGTGGCTATGTACAAGATGACCATGAAAAATCTGGGTAACTACACATCGTATAACTATACCCATAATTATACGGGTACATTTGCCAAAAAGGTATTCTTGAACAGTGCTCACCGCGCTTACTTGCCTTTCAGCACCACATCACAGCCGGCTTCGGCCTATCTCTTCTCGGTAAGAAAGGATATGTTCGAAGGTACAACAGGAATAGATGGTGTTGTGAACGAGGAGCTGAATGGCTCAAAGTTCAAAGGCGATGTATACGATATACAGGGTCGCAAGGTCGAAAAAATCACCGAGCCCGGTATGTATATCGTTAATGGTCAAACAATATTGGTCAAATAAAATTATTCATTATGAAAAACAATAATATGAAGAAACCATATACCGCTCCCTATGCGGAAACTGTTATGCTATACACCGTCTCTATTATGATGGGTACCGTAATTGATAAAGTAGGTGATGATTGGGCTGATTGGGGCGATGATGGGTTTACTGATCAAATGGGTAACAAGCAACTTGGTTCCTGGGAGAATATCTGGGGAAACATGGAATAGTGTTTATATTACGGGGCATAGATTTATGTCCCGTAATTTTTTAATTATCTGTTGCTATTTATAAAGTATCCCCGAATTATCTCCGCTCTTGCTCGACTATGGTTTTTTAGAAAATAAACGTCTCTGTTTTTGAGGGTGGGGCAGAGTGATGCCCGGCAAGTACGTCTGTCGAGATATTTACATAAGAATAACATGCGCGATGACTCGATATTCATTATTTGCTTAAAAGGTGTGCTTAAAATGAACAACCAACAGCTAATTTATGCAATTTTTACGTTAAAATATAGCTTTGTTGTGTAAAGTGTTGCACAAAAGTACTACATTTGTGCAGTGAATGAATTTGATAAACAGAATAAACAGAACAGAATAACAACTTTTTAAATTTTATATTATGATGAAAAGAGTTTTTTCTACTATCGTAGTAGCTTCGCTTGCACTCGCATCGTTTGCAGGTGGTCTTTTAACAAACACAAACCAAAGTGCATCGTTTGTTCGTAACCCCGCTCGTTACGCCTCTTTGGAGACAGATGCTGTATATTTTAACCCCGCTGGTACCGCTTTCCTTAAAGAGGGTTGGGCTTTCTCGGGCAACTGGCAGATGATTTGGCAACAGCGCGACGTTGAGAATGGTGGTAAAAAATATGATGGTAAAGTATATGTTCCTATAATGCCTACTTTCTTTGCCGCATACAAAACAGGTGACTGGACATTCAGCGGTTTCTTTGGTATGCCCGGTGGTGGTGGTAACGCTCAGTTTGACAACGGTCTTCCCATGTTCGACCAGATGGGTGGTGGCTTGGTTGCCGCACAGGGCTTGTCGGCTGCCTCTTCTTTTGAGTCTACACAGTATTTGTTTGCTTTGCAACTTGGTGCCGCTTATAAAATAAATGACAACCTTTCGGTTTATGGTGGTTTGCGCACTAACTACACAAGCCTCAGCTACGAGGGTGCTATAAATGCTGTTCATCCTCAGGCTGGTAACGTGGGTGAGATTCTTGCTCTCGACCTTACCCAGACAGGTATCGCTTTTGCTCCTATCTTGGGCGTTGATTACAAGTTCGGCGACTTTAACATCGGTGTTAAGTATGAGTTCCGCGCAGTAAACATTATAGAGAATGATACAAAGGCTCTTACAAGCCAGTTGCTTGGTCAGCAACTTGGCGACCCCAACCTCGATGGTAAATTGGGCATGCTTGCAACACAGATGCCTCTCTTGGGTCGCTTGGCTTCTTTGCAGGACGGCGAGAAATTCCGCAACGATGCTCCCGCCAAGCTTTCGGTAGGTGCTTCTTGGGATATCTGCGACCGCGTTAAGGTTATGGGTGCAGGTGTGTACTACTTCGACAAAGACGCTCGCATAGAGTCGCTCCTTGGCAAGGCCAACACAATGAAGGTTTTGAGCCGTAACACATACGAGTTGCTCGGCGGTGTTGAGGTTAAGGTTACCGACAAGCTCCTTCTCTCTACCGGTGTTCAGTTTAGCGACTTTGGTGTAAACCGCAGTTTCTTGAGCGATGTCTCTTTCATCGACGACTCTTTCATGGTGGGTGCCGGTGGTAAGTACAGCCTCAACGAAAACTGGGACATCAACTTCGGTGCTTGCTATGCAAACTACGCTCACGGTCACGGTTCAACAGGTTCTACATATTTGCGTAAGACATATAACGCTTCTGTCGGTGTAGATTTCCGTTTCTAATATTAGCATAAACAGCAAAAAAAATACCGTCTCTGTCCGAGACGGTATTTTTTTTATAGGTGTAAATAAATTTTCACAAAAATTTCGATATTTTTTTTGTTGTAAATATTTTTTTTTTACTTTTGCGTGATGTGAAATTTGAAATAATTGATAATAAAATAGAAATATTATGAAATTTGCGAAATTTATGAAATTTAAAATGGCTCTTGTAGCCATGGCATCTCTTGCCGTTTCGTGCAGTGTCGAAGACACTCACGACTTGTCAAAAGATATTGATATGACCGTTGCAGTGGGTAATGGTATATCAATTCCCATAGGTTCTACCGAGCGGATTATGCTTACCGAGATGATTGACCCCGAGAGTAGCGATGTTATTGCTGTAGATGGCGAGGGTAATTATTCTATAAAGAAAGAAGGAACGATAGAACAGACAACAGTTGATATTGAAGTTGTAAAGGTTGCTGTTGAACCCATCTCGAAGAACGTCGCCTATTCGCTGAACCAAGAGGTGATAGACCGTGAAGCTCTCGACAGATTTCCCTCTGCTATTAGAGAGCAGATTCTTAATAACACAAGTTACACACACATCGTGAATCAGGTTGTCGATAAGAATACCGTGGATTATACTTTGAACATGGACGTTCCCGAAGGTGTGGAGTTCTTGGAGAAGGTCTATTTTGAAGAGCCTAAAATCATGACCATTGATATTGATATATACACAACCGATGGTAATAAAGCTTTTGCCGAGAAGATAAAAAATATTCACCTTCATACCGAGGGTGAGGGCGATGACCACTTTTATATAAAAATGCCTCAGTATATTGTTTTTGACAATAGTGTGGATTTAGGTCCCGACAATAAATTGTACTTAGATGGTGAGACGACAGACAAAAGCGATAATCACAAGCATATAATAAAAGAGTTTAAGGTGCTTGGTATCGATTTTTCACGTGGCAACACCGATGGCGGTATTAAAGTAAGTCAGCACAAAATAAAACGAGAGGAGACACTCGAAGTAAAAGGTGTAATTATTTCTGATCCTTTGACTTTGACAGTCGGTGAGTTGATTGATATCCCTCAGGTATTTGTTGATGCAAAGGTAAGCTTCGAAGAATTTATTATTAAAGAGGTGTATGGCAAGTTCAACCCCGATATTGCCCCTGTGAAAATAGATGATATTAATATAGACATGGGTAAGGATATGGATTTTGTGTATGACGATGATGCAAAATTCCGTTTCACAAACCCCGAACTTTATGTTAATATAGATAATGGTGCATCGGTACCTGTAATAACCGATGTATATGTTAGCAGCTACACACGCGAGAATACTCCCATCGCAAGCAATGTGTATATTCCTCTTACCCTCTCGGCAAATAATGTAAATCACAAGTTTGTTACATTCAACGGTGCGTCTTGCGAGGGTTACGATGCCGTAGCTGTTCCTACATTCAAGACTTTGCTCGATAAAGTCCCCGGTAGTGTAGAGATAAATGTTGAGCCCAAAATCGACAATACAAAGATTTATTCTATGGAACTTGGCAAGCCGATGATTATTAAGGGTGATTACACTATTAATATTCCCATGGAGTTCGATGAGTTGGAGCTTGAGTATACCGAAACTATCGAAGATGTTTTAGGCAACGACCCAACTGAGATTACCGATTATGTAAAGGATATTAAATCGGTAACCCTCTCGGCTAAGGCGTTTAATACCTGCCCCGTTGAATTTACTCCTAACATCGTGGCTTACGATGCTAATGGTAGAAAACTTGAAAACATTGTAGCTGAGGTTGTTGGCTCTATTGCAAAAGGTACAGGATACACAGGCGAACCTGCCGAGTCTTCTTTCAAAATTAAACTCAGTGCTCTCAACGGTGAGCTCGAGCAACTTAATACGATAGATGTAGTTTTCAAAGGAAAGGGTGCCGGTGTGCTTAACGAGAAATCTTACTTGCAACTCAAAGAGATTACTCTCACAGTGGATCAGCCTATCATTGTTGATATGAATTAATGGTATTTCCCGGTATCCGATATTTATGAACAAAAGAAAGTATATAGATATGAAAAATATTTTATCAAATATAAAAAGAGTGCTCTTGGCAGTTGCACTTGTAGCTGTAGCCACGGGCGTTGGAGCGCAGGCTTTGCGCACAGGATATTTCATGGAGGGGAATATCTATCGTCATCGTTTGAACCCTGCTTTGAGCAGTACACGTAACCATGCTTCCTTGCCTTTGCTTGGCGGTATTCAGGTTACCACAATGGGTAATGTAGGTCTTGGCAATTTTTTGTACGATTCTCCTTTTAACGGTGACGAGTTGGTTACCTTCATGCACGAGTCGGTTGATGCACAGGAGTTTCTTGGGGATTTGGAAGACGAGAATATTATGCGCATGGACCTCGACTTTACTTTGCTTTCGGTGGCATTCAAGGCTTTTGGTGGTTACAACACCATAGACCTTACTTTGCGTTCGAACACAGGCATGAATGTTCCTTATGGTATGTTTGCGTTTATGAAGGAGATGGGTAACAAGAACTATTCGTTCGGCGACCTCAAAATGCAGACAAGAAATTTTGCCGACTTCTCGCTTGGTCACTCACACAAGATTAACGAACAGCTTACCGTGGGTGGTCGTGTGAAATTCCTCTTTGGTCTTGGTTATGCCGATGTTAATTTCGATAATATGAATGTTTACACCAGCGGTGAGCGTTGGGAAGTTTCGGCAAAGGGTGAGGCTAATATCGCTCTTGGCGGTGCTTTCAAGCACTCTCGTGAGAAGAGCACCCAGGATAGAATGGTTGTAGACGGCTACGAGGATATTGCAGCTGGTTTGCATGGCTTTGGTATGGGTATCGACCTTGGTGCAACATACGATTTGAGCGAGGTACTTGCTGATGGTCTTGTTGTATCGGCTTCGGTAACCGACCTTGGCTTTATTTCATGGAGCAAGGCTGCAAAGGGCGAGGTTAATCCCGAAGATAAATTTGTGTTCGATGGTTTCGACAACATGGGTATTCACTCGGGCAATAACTCTACATTAGATGACCAGTGGGAGGTTTTGCGCGATGATTTGGAGGATTTCTTTGCTCTCGAAGATAAGGGCGAGGGTGGTGTGACAACCGGTATCGGTGCCAAGTTCAACCTTGCCGCACAGTATAAGATGCCTTTCTACAAGAAACTATCGGCAGGTGTGCTCTATACACACTGCTTCGACGATGTCTTCTCTTATGACCAGGCTTCGCTCATGGTTAATCTTTCTCCCAATAATGTGCTCGACTTTGCAGTGAGCGGTACAATGTCTACATACGGTGCCGGTTTCGGTGCCATGGCAAATATTCATTGCCCTGGTTTCAGCTTCTTCATAGGTAGCGACTGTTTCTTGAGCAAGGTGAACAAGCAGTTTGTTCCCTTGGAGAATATGAATTCAAGTGTTTCGTTTGGTATAAATGTTGCTTTCGGTAACAACAAGAAGGTTAAGACCTCGGTTGCCGAGTAAAAAGGCGCGTTTGTTAAATATAAAAATTGCCATGCTTTAAAGTGTGGCAATTTTTTTTGTTATGCTTTTGTCGCCTTGTTTCACCCCAAAAAGGCGATTTATGGCACTTGTACCGTGTAAGAGAGAGATTTTATTGGTATATTTTGAAAAAAATGACGAAAAAAATGTACATACATCGAAAAATAAACTAAATTTGCGAATAGTATATATTAAAACAACATTAACATAAAACTTATAACAATGAAACCTACACTCTTTCTCCTCGCTGCAGGAATGGGAAGCCGTTATGGCGGTTTGAAACAGTTGGACACACTTGGTCCTCACGGTGAAACTATCATGGACTATTCTATCTATGATGCTATCAATGCCGGCTTTGGTAAATTGGTCTTTGTTATCCGTAAGGATTTTGAAGAGGATTTCCGTCGTATCGTGCTTACAAAATATGAGGGCCACATTCCTTGTGAGCTTGTGTTCCAGGCACTCGATGCACTGCCCGAAGGCTTTACTTGTCCTCCCGATCGTACTAAACCTTGGGGTACTAACCACGCTGTTATGATGGGTAAAAATGCTATTAACGAGCCTTTCGCTGTTCTTAACTGCGACGACTTCTACGACAGAGATGCTTTCCAGGTAATGGGTAAGTGGCTCAGCGAGCTTCCCGAGGGTAGCACAGGCAAGTATGCTATGGTTGGTTTCCGTGTTGGTAACACTCTCTCGGAGAGCGGTACTGTGAGCCGTGGTATTTGCGAGAACGACGAGAACAAGCATCTTACAAGCGTTGTCGAGCGCACTAAGATTCAGCGTTTCGACGGTGTTGTTAAATATCAGGACGAGAATGGTGAGTGGGTTGCTATCCCCGACACAACTCCTGTTTCAATGAACTTCTGGGGCTTTACACCCGACTACTTCCAGCATAGCGAGGAGTTCTTCAAGGCATTCTTGTCCGATCCCAAGAACATGGAGAACTTGAAGAGTGAGTTCTTTATTCCTCTCATGGTGGATAAACTCATCAAAGATGGTGTTGCTACTTGCGAGGTACTCGACACTACTTCTAAGTGGTTTGGTGTTACTTATCCCGAGGATCGTCCCGAGGTTGTTGAGAAATTCAAGAAATTGGGCGAGCAGGGTGTTTATCCCGAAAAGATGTTCTAATATTAGAATA
This sequence comes from Bacteroidaceae bacterium, assembly GCA_045631905.1. GTDB lineage: Bacteria > Bacteroidota > Bacteroidia > Bacteroidales > Bacteroidaceae > HGM04593. Next base: position 8,266 of record JAZQVO010000017.1, on the reverse strand, counting down.
TTACAAACACAAAAAAGGAAACAGAATTTTCTGTTTCCTTTTTTGTGTTTGTTAAGGTAGGGACTGTCTCTTTTTGAACGAATGTGAGAAATCTCAAAAATGCCTCACTGCGTATCGGCATGACAGCGACTGGTGCAACGAGATACCCGCAAGAGATGGGGAGATTATGTCATCTATCTTTTTGCCTCTATCCTGAAGCGGTTGTAGTATAAAATAGCAGCAGTTGTGAGCCCCACGGGTAGCCCGTAGGCAACGCCTATGCAACCCATATCAAGCGTAAACCCAAATATGTAGCTTGCAGGCAACGCAAGTAGTATGTACGAAATAAAAGCGTATATGCTCATGGGTTTTGTGACTGCTATGCCTCGCAGTGCGTTTGCATAGTTTATCTGTATGCCGTCACTCACTTGGTAGGCAAGCAGGGGAACGAGTAGGGCTGTGAACATGTTTTGTATCGCTTTGTCGGCTGTGAAGATGGCCCCAAGCTCGTCTTTAAATATTATTATGCCGACCGATAGTACAAGAGCGGTCGCAAGTATAATGTGCAGGCTGGCTGTTGCTGTATCACCCACCTTTTCCCACTCGCCACGGCCACGGTAGTGGCTTATGCGTATGCAGGCTGCCGCGGCTATGCCGTAGTAAACAAGGAAACAGAGTGAGCCTGTTATGCACATCACTTGGAAGGCTGCAAGCTCTGTGGCTCCTAACCACCCCATGAGCAACGATGCGAGGGAGAAGGAGGCTGTCTCCATGCCCATTTGAACGGCGAGGGGTGTGCCTACTTTGAATAGTTTGGTAACATCTTTACGTTTGCTGTGTCGGGCTTTGAATCCGCTTTTGTATGTGCTGAATTTTTTGTTTTTTATTATGGCTGCTGCAAATATAACTGCCATCAGTATGCGCGATGTGAGTGTGGCGATGCCGGCTCCTGTCAGGCCCATCTCGGGGAAACCGCCTGCGCCGAAGATGAGCAGGTAGTTGAGTGCTATGTTTGTTATGTTGCCTGTGAGTATTATCCACATTGCTGTTTTTGTGGCGGCAACGGTGTCGGTAAATTGTTTAAAGCTGTTGAACAACACAACAAAGGGGAGCGATACCAGCAAGGTGAGAAAGTAGGGGCGCATGAGTGGTAGCAACTCCACGGGTTGGTTGATGTGGGCTATATTTATGTATAGCAGGGTGTATGCAAATATTATTATGGCTCCGAAGAGGGTGTTTGCCCATATGCTGTCGCGAAACGAGTGCCCCACGTTGTCGTGTTCCTTGCGCCCGTAAAATGCTCCTATAATGGGTGTGGCGCCGTAGCTGAAACCGAGCATGGCAAATATTCCGAGGTTGAAGATGTTGTTTACAAACCCGGCTGCCGAGAGTGCTTCGCCGCTATATTGCCCCACCATTATGGTGTCGATAAATCCAAGTATTACGTTGCCCAACTGCCCGAGCACTATCGGTGTGCCAAGTCTTATTATCTTTTTGTAGTGTCTGCCGTAACGGTTCATCATGGCTTGTTATCGTTAAAAAAGAGCCTACTCAACTTTTGTTGGCAGGCTCTTGGTATGAAGAATTATTTTTTTTATTTTACAGGTATCGCTTCTATTCTTGCGATGTGTCTGCCACCATCAAAGGGTGTGTTGAGGAACTTCTCTACACATGCTTTGGCTGTCTCCTCGCTTATGAAACGACCGGGCATGACAAGAATGTTTGCATCGTTGTGCTGGCGGGCAAGCTCGGCTATCTCGGGTTGCCAGCAAAGTGCACCGCGTATGCCTGCATGGTGGTTTACTGACATGTTTATTCCGTTGCCTGTACCGCATATGGCGATACCTGTTGTGTGCTCTCCGCTTTCAATAGCGTTGGCAAGGGCATGGCCAAATTCGGGGTAGTTACAACTGTCGGTGCTGTATGTTCCGTAATCTTTGTAGCTGTATCCCATGGCTGTGAGCCACTCTTTTACCTGCTCTTTTAGGGGGTAACCTGCATGGTCGCTTGCTAAACCTATATTCTTGTTCATGGTTTTATGTTAAAGCATTGTTTTAACCTGTTCGTATACATTTTGTGCTGTGAAGCCCAATTTCTCGTCGAGCACTTTGAAGGGTGCCGAGTAACCGAACGACTCTAAACCGTAAACTTTTCCGTAGGGGCCTACAAGGCCTTGGAGGTTCACGGGAAGGCCGGCTGTGAGGCCGAATATTTTTGCGTCACGGGGCAATATGCTCTCTTGGTATTGTGTGGGCTGTGTGCGGAAGAGGCCCTCCGAGGGTACCGACACGATGCGTGTCTTTATGCCGTCGGCTTTCAAGAGTTTTGCACCCTCGACAAGGGTTGATACCTCGGAACCCGATGCAAGGAGTATGATGTCGTAATCTTCGTCGGAGCCTGCAATGATGTATGCTCCTTTGCTTGTTTCGCTGTAATTTGTGCCTTTGGGGAGGTTCAACACGTTCTGGCGTGAGAAGATGAGACCGGTAGGGGTGCTGTCGTTCTCCATGGCAAGTTTCCATGCTTGTGTTGCCTCGTTTACATCGGCGGGACGGAGCACGAGCATTGAGTTTTTGCCGTGGTGGTTCTTAACTTTTTCCATCAAACGCACCTGTGCCTCTTGCTCTACGGGTTCGTGTGTGGGGCCGTCTTCGCCTACGCGGAACGCGTCGTGTGACCAGATGAATTTAACGGGTAGCTCCATGAGGGCTGCCATGCGGATAGCGGGTTTCATGTAGTCGCTGAATACAAAGAATGTACCGCAGGCCGATATTACACCGCCGTGGAGTGCCATACCTATGCACAAGCATGCCATGGTGAGCTCCGAAACTCCTGCATGGAGGAATGCTCCTGTGAAGTCGCCGGGTGTGAAGGCGTGTGTCTTTTTGAGGAATCCGTCGGTCTTGTCGCTGTTGCTGAGGTCGGCCGTCGAAACTATCAAGGTCTCATATTTTTCTGCAAGTATTCCAAGCACTGTTGCCGAGGCGTTACGTGTGGGGCTGTCGGCTTTCTGCTCTATGTTGTCCCAGTCGATGGTGGGGTGTACGCCTCCGAACCACTGTGCCAGCTTGATGGCTTTGTCGGGGTTGGCGGCCGCCCAAACTGCTTTCTGCTGTTTGCGCTCGGCTACTATCTTGCGCAACTCGGCAAGGCGGTTGTTGTACATCTCTTTTACCTCGGGGAAGAAGACGAAGGGGTTCTCAACGTCGCCACCAAGGTTTTTGATGGTGTTTATGTAGGCATCGCCTCCGAGGGGTGCACCGTGTGTGGCGCAGTCGAACTCGTAGCTTGTGCCGTCGGCACGGCGACAGCCTTTACCCATCACGGTGTTACCTATGATGAGGGTGGGGCGCTCTTTTTCGGCTTTTGCTTCGGTGAGAGCGGCGCGTATGGCATCGCAATCGTTACCGTCGATGGTAATTACCTTCCAGCCCCAAGATTCGTATTTCTTGGCTGTGTCTTCCCACATCACTTGGTCGCAACGTGTCGAGAGCTGTATCTGGTTGGCGTCGTAGAACATTATAAGGTTGTCGAGCTTCAAGAAACCGGCTGTACGGCCTGCACCTTGTGAAATCTCCTCCTGAACACCACCGTCTGAGATGAATGCGTATATGGTCTGGCCCATAACCTCTTTGCCCAAACGTGCTTCAAGGAACTTGGCGGCAATGGCTGCACCTACTGCATAGGTGTGGCCTTGGCCCAAGGGACCCGATGTGTTTTCTATACCACGAGCAAAATTTACCTCGGGGTGGCCGGGGGTGGCGCTTCCCCATTGACGGAGCTCTTTTAACTCGTCCATGGTGTATTTGTCGCTCAATGCAAGTACCGAGTAGAGCATGGGTGACATGTGGCCGGGGTCGAGGAAGAAGCGGTCGCGACCCTCCCATAAGGGGTTCTCGGGGTCGTAAACCATAAATTCTGAATAGAGAACGTTAATAAAGTCGGCTCCGCCCATAGCACCACCGGGGTGTCCCGATTTTGCTTTCTCTACCATTGCCGCAGAAAGAATACGGATATTATCCGCTGCTTTGTTCATCAGTTGCTTGCTGTTCATACCTTATATATATTGAACGTTATTTTAATAAGATTTTTACGTCTTTACTTTTATCTATATAATTAATTGCAAAAGTACTACTTTTTGTTTGAATGTAGCGAATGTTTGTGCAACGATTTTTCAACAATTCGCTTTTATGTACATAGCTATGCACTTTTTTAGAGCTTTTCACAGTTAATAATTTCTGTTTGCATGCTTTTGTTGTATATTAGCCACTCTAAAAATTGTGACTATGCTTGTAAATATTATATCCAAGGAGTTGGGGCTTGCCCCCGACAAGGTTCGTAACACGGTTGAGTTGCTCGAAGAGGGGGCTACCGTGCCTTTTGTGGCAAGGTACCGAAAAGAGGCTACGGGTTCCATGGACGAGGTGGCGATAGGTAATGTTAAGGAGTTGCACGACAAGCTGAAAGCTTTGCAACAGCGCAAAGCAACGGTGCTTGCTACCATAGAGGAGCAGGGCAAGCTCACCCTGGAGCTGAAAAAGCGCATTGAGGGCTGTTTTGATGCTGTGGAGCTCGAAGATATTTACCTTCCCTATAAACCAAAGCGTCGCACACGTGCCACGATAGCCCGTGAGCGTGGCTTGGAGCCTCTTGCCGATATCATCTGGTTGCAACAGAGTGGCGATGTGAAGGGCAAGGCTCGCATGTTTGTAAATTCCGAGGTGCCTACGGTGGACGATGCTCTTGCCGGTGCGTCGGATATTATTGCCGAGAGGATTTCGGAGGACGAGGGGGCACGCATCTCCATGCGCAGGCTCTTTGCTCGTTATGGTACGCTTGTGGCGAAGGTGGTGAAGGGCAAGGAGGCCGATGGTATTAAATATTCCGATTATTATGATTGGCAGGAGCCCGTAGCGCGTGTAACATCGCATCGTCTGCTTGCGATAATGCGTGGCGAGGAGGAGGGTTTCCTGCGTATGAATATTACTGTCGATAACGATGAGGCTCGCGAGCAGTTGTTTCGTCGTTTCATTAAAAGGGGCTCGCCTGTGAAGGAGCTGATGGAGGTTGCAATAACCGATGGGTTTAAACGTCTGCTTGCACCTTCGATAGAGACAGAGACGCGCAACAACGCAAAGACCAAGGCCGACGAAGAGGCGATAGCCGTGTTTGCCGATAATTTGCGTCAGTTGCTTCTCTCCTCTCCTTTGGGGCAGAAGGCTGTGCTGGCCATCGACCCGGGCTTCCGCACGGGGTGTAAGGTGGTTGCGCTCGACTCGCAGGGTAATCTTTTGCATCACACGGTTATATATCCTCACCCTCCGCAGAACGACCGCGAGGGGGCCGGTGAAATAATTTCTTCGCTTGTGCATCGCTACTCGATAGAGGCGTTTGCCATAGGTAACGGCACGGCAGGGCGCGAGACCGAGGATTTTGTGCGTGGCTTGGGGCTGTCGCCCGATGTCTTTGTGGTGAACGAAGATGGTGCGTCGGTCTACTCGGCATCGGCTGTGGCACGCGAGGAGTTTCCCGACGAAGATGTCACCGTGCGTGGTGCCGTGTCGATAGGTCGTCGTTTAATAGATCCGTTGTCGGAACTTGTGAAGATAGAGCCTCGTTCTATCGGGGTGGGGCAGTATCAGCATAGCGTGGACCAGACAAGGCTGAAAGAGAGGCTCGATGTTGTGGTTGAGAGCTGTGTGAACAAGGTGGGCGTGAATGTGAACACTGCTACAAAGCAGATTTTAACTCATATATCGGGGCTTGGTCCTGTTCTTGCAGAAAATATTGTAAAATATAGGGCTGTAAACGGGGATTTTCGCACCCGTAAGGCTCTTTTGAAGGTGCCTCGTTTGGGCAACAAAGCATTTGAGCAGGCGGCAGGTTTCTTGCGTGTGGTGGGTGGCGACGAGCTTCTGGACAACACGGCCGTTCACCCCGAATCGTATGGCATAGTAGAGAAGATGGCTGCCGACGCAGGTGTGCCCTTGGAGCTTTTTATAACCGACAGCGAGGTGCGTGCTCGTGTGGTGCTCAAAAATTATATTACCGACAAGGTTGGTATGCCCACTCTTGTGGATATTATGGACGCGCTCAACAAACGTGGTTTGGACCCTCGTGAGCAGGCAAAGGCTTTCTCTTTCGACCCTAATGTGCGAGAGATTGAGGACCTGCGTGAGGGTATGATTCTCCCCGGTCTCGTGACAAACATCACGGCTTTTGGTGCTTTTGTGAATATTGGTGTTCACCAAGATGGTCTTGTGCATATATCCCAACTTGCCGACAGGTTTGTGTCTTCGCCGGGCGATGTGGTGAAGCTGGGGCAACAGGTGATGGTGCGTGTCGTGGAGGTCGATTTAAAGCGTCGTCGAATAAGTCTGAGTATGAAGGGCGTGTAATAATGTTCCCCGACCCAAAGGCCGGGGAACATTGCTTATTCAGCTTGGTGAACCAAAATAAGTTTTTATAGTATAGTTTAATTGGTTAGGAAAAATAAAAGGAGCTTGCCGTGGCAAGCTCCTTTGAAGTTAAAACGTTTTTGTGATTAGCAAATCTTGCGAGAACCATCGCCGATAACAACGTCGTAAACCTTGGGAAGTTTACCATATTTCTCGTTGTAACGCTCGTTGGCTTTCTCGATAAAGATGTCGTATAGTTCCTCTTTTACAAGGTTGATGGTGCAACCGCCGAAACCGCCACCCATCATACGTGAACCTGTAACACCGCAGTCGATAGCAACGTCTACCAAGAAGTCGAGCTCCTCGCAGCTTACATCGTAATCCTTGCTGAGGCCGAAGTGTGTCTCGTACATCTTCTTACCTACTGTCTCGTAGTCGCCGGCCTCGAGAGCGTCGCAAACGTCGAGCACGCGCTGTACCTCGCCGATAACATATTTGGCACGGTTGTAATCCTCGGGTTTCAACTCAGCCTTAACCTCTTCGAGCATTTCGAAGTTAGCGTCGCGGAGTGAAGTGATTTCGGGATATTTAGACTTGATGATGTCAGCAACGCGCTCGCAAGAGAGACGACGCTCGTTGTAGGGAGAACCTACGAGCTCGTGTTTAACGCATGTGTTGAGGAGAACGAGACGGTAACCCTCGGGTTTGAAGGGGAAGTATGAGTACTCGAGTGAACGGCAATTGAGGCGGATGAGGCTGCCTGCTTTGCCGAATACACTTGCAAACTGGTCCATGATACCGCAGTTCACACCAATGTAGTTGTGCTCTGTTGCCTGACCTACCTTAGCAAGCTCGAATTTGTCAATCTTGTTGTCGCCGAACATGTCGTTCATCGCAAACGCGAATGTGCTCTCCAAAGCTGCTGATGAAGACATACCTGCGCCGAGGGGTACATCACCTGCAAATGCTGTGTTGAAGCCCTTAACGGGAACACCACGCTTAATCATCTCGCGGCAAACACCGAAGATATATCTTGCCCATGTTGCGCGGGGTGCATCTTCTTCGTTCAAGCCGAACTCTACATAGTCTTTCTCATCGATAGAGTATGCGCAAACTTTGTTTGTGCCGTTTGCTTTGATCTCGGCAATGATGCCTTTGTTTACTGCACCGGGGAATACGAAACCGTTGTTGTAGTCGGTGTGCTCGCCGATGAGGTTGATGCGACCGGGTGATGCATATACGCTACCTGTTGTACCATCGAACTGTTTGATGAAACGACTTCTTACAAATTCTATATCCATTGTTTTAAAATGTTATATGGTTAGTTACTTAAAGTTACTGTCAAAATCTTATTTCTGTGAGGGTTTTGAACCAACGAGTGCATAGTACAGCAGGTATGCAGCACAGAATACTACAACCCAGAAGCTTGGGATGTAACCGAAGCTGTCGGCAACAAAACCCTGGATGAACATCATTACGGCGCAACCGAATACCATTGTCATGAAGATACCTGATGCAATAGCTGTGTACTTGCCAAGACCCTCAACAGCCATGTTGAAGATAGCACCCCACATAACTGATGTGCAGAGACCTACAAGCAGGAATGCGAAGATACCTACAGGAATATCCTGCCAAATGAGTTCGAGCTTACCCCAATCGACACCGGGGAATGCAACGAGGATATCGGTTGGAGCGTACATACCGAAGATAACAAGTGCCAATGTTGCAATAGAAACGGTTGTAATCATTGCGCGGCTTGATACCTTGCTACCGATAGATGCACCTACAAAGCGGCCGATGAGCATCATGAACCAGTAAACAGCTACAATCATACCTACAGTTCCTGAAGGGATGCCAAGACCTGGATATTTCTTTGAAATCTTTGCACT
>JAZQVO010000016.1:0-40400 GCA_045631905.1 Bacteroidaceae bacterium | reverse complement strand
CTTGTCGCCCAAGACAACTACATTGGGGAGTTCGCGCATGAGCATTACAAAATGGTTGGCCGCGCTGTAGACGCCCCTGTTGGTAAGAAGTACAACAGGACGTAGCCACACGGTACCCCTACCCGCTTCGAGATATAGTTTTTCAGGGGAGGAGAAATCGTAATGGCCTTTGCCGGTCTTATGCTGTATGTACCCGCAGTGGATTCTCTCCTTAGCAAACGAAGAGGCCAAGCGCTCTGCCGCAGTGAGTATGCCGCCGCCGTTGTTGCGTATATCCAGAACCAAACCCTTTGTGTTTTTGAGGTTGAGCAACATTTGCGAGAGGTTGCCGGTACCGAACTGGTTAGAGAAAGTGCCGACATACACATATCCGATACTGTCGGGTAATTCCGTGTATCTTATACCTCCGGTAACCCTGAAATCACGTCCCAGATAGTTACGTTGGATGGAGTCGCTGAAATTCAGAGGATAGTCGAGTTGCCAGTTCCAGTAGAACTTGGTTCCATACTCCGAAGAGAGGTTGACATGTCCGTCGCGCAACTCGGCAATCATATCGCCGAGCACATCGAAGAGTTCGGCGTCGTCATTACATTCGTTTACGAGCGGTTTATATTTATGGTACACTGCATTCCAGTCAAGACCGAACTCCTCGGCAGCCTGGGGGAAGAAGCAGTAATGTTCATCCATCAGGTTCCAAAGTGCCTCGAAATTGCCGGCAGGCGTGTTCTTGAACCCGTCTTCCTCAATGCAACCAATCAAAGAGAGAGGCAACAAAAGACATGCAATATATGACAAAAAGCGTTTTGACATGGGAAAGTGATTCAATATGGTGAATATGCATTAAGGACGTTCTCCTGCTTTATCTTGAAGATTGTCTTCACGAAGCCTATGGATAGCGCATGACGGTATATATGACTACGGATGTAGTTTATATTGCTCTGAAATATGTCGCCGGTGTATGCAATACGCAGGGTTGTACTGTGGCGACGGCAACGTATAGGGATGTCCAAAGTGAGCATATGCCGCCAAGAGGGAGAGTTCACCGGGTGGGTAAAAGCGACAACGGCGCTTGCATATCCGAGACCGAAGATTTCGTAATAACTCTGCCCGAACTGCGGGGCAAACATTACGCCCGCCATGGGGACATCGAGTTGCAGGCGGACCGTCCAACCGACGCGGCCTATGGGAATGCGGTATATTGCCATGCCGGAAGCTGCGACGGCCGTACGCAATTTGACCGCAACCGGATTGTTCCCGTTTCCCGGGACGTAAAGTGCGCCGCCTTCGAGTTGCAACTGCACTCCGGCCAACAGTTTAAGGCGCTTGCCAATGGCAAAAGGATGATATCCGCCCCACGAATATGAGGCAAGACCTACTATCTGCCCATAATATTGTTGGGTAGTGTAACCCAAGGTTCCGTTAAGCATTGTCTGGAATTTCCAGCGATAATTGCCGGTACGGGCGTCGCGAAAATTCTCATGTTGCAGATAAAGGGCTGCACCAGTGTAGTCATAACCGCTCAAGTATGTATCGAGACTGTTGAGGAGCGAAGCACCGAATGTGGTACTTCTAACCACAATACGTTCGGGGATTATGCTGTCGGTGACAAAATACTGCGCCCTTGACGTTGTCGGTATTGCCAACAGTGCAAGGGCTGCAATAAAGGCTGCAACTTTTGATATTACATTTGTCATTTTATATATGAATTGTCACTAGTTCGTTTTGCTTTGCGCAAAACTACACACGACCACCGCTAATGAACTCGCCGATAACAATAGAAAAGTCATTGGCTCGTTTTGAAAACTCGCCGATAACAATAAAAAAGTCATTGGCTTGTTTTGAAAACTCGCCGATAACAAAACTGGCAGTTTTGCTATTCGCCAAAAAGTTTCAACTGTTCGGGTTCTTCGTTATCGGGTTCTTCGTTCTCCGGTTCCTCAACAACCTCGGGAGGCGGTGGGAACTTAGTGGGTTCAAGTTCAAGAATCTCATCAATCTCATATGTCGTAAGGCGTTTGCCGCGTGCCTTGAAACTCTTCACGCCAATGAATTCGTCGACCTCAATCACCAACGGTTCGCGAAAGTTGTCATTACCGCCGAACATGACCTGTATGCGCGGGAACGGTGTTGCCGAGAACCATATGAGTTCATTGCCCTTGTTATCGCCAAGACAATTCTGGCGGCGCGGACTCTGCTCCAGTGTAAACCTCTTTATATAAGGATATCCTTGCTGTGAGGCGTCGTACAGGGCTGCGCTCCAAACCTTGGCCGGGTCATATTTCTCTATTACCATGAGGTCGTCCTCGTAGTGGTTGTTCAAGTCCACCGGTGTAAGGTAGAATTCGCCGTTCTTGCGTATTGCAAGTATCTTGTCGTCGTTGTGGAACTCGCCAAGATATTCGCCATGACTATCGAAGTTTATGCGCAGAATATCGCGGTCGAACCACACTTTCCTGCCGCCGAGCGTTGAGTTGCCGTGTTTCTTGAGCGTTATGCGCATTACCTCATTCTTTGTGAGTATATTGCCCATAGACTGGCGTCCCTTGATTGCTATGTCACTGAAGTCCTTCTCTATTATTGCATTGCGCAAACGCGGATTGGGTTTCAGAAGTACTTTTATTATTTCGGCCTCACCGTTGGGGTTGGCTGTGAAGTATGCGACCTTTGAACCGGGCGTGCCTTGTGTGAGGTCGTACTCGCGGTCGCGTGTCATGCCTGTGGCTGCAAATCGTTTTATAAAGTGTATGCCGTTCTTGCCGTCGCGGTATACCACGTTGTATATTGTGCGTTTGTCGTTCTTTTTGAATACATCGACATGTATCACATTCTTGCCGACAAATAGTTTCTCGCTCACCTTAACCACTTTGTACTTTCCGTCTTTGTAGAACAGTATAATGTCGTCGATGTCGGAGCAGTTGGTTACAAACTCGTCTTTTTTGAGCGATGTGCCTATGAAGCCTTCGGCTCGGTTGATGTAGAGCTTTTGGTTTGCCTCCACAACCTTTGCCGCCACGATGGTGTCGAAGTTGCGTATCTCTGTTTGGCGGGGGTAGCGACTGCCATACTTCTCTTTGAGCATGGTGAACCACTTTATTGTGACTTCGGTCATGCGCCCCAGCTGACGCTCTATCTCTTTTATCTCTTTTTGCAGGCGTGCTATGAGCTCCTCGGCTTTGTCTTTGTTGAAACGCAGAATGCGTGCCATCTTTATCTCCATGAGGCGCAAGAGGTCGTCGCGGGTTACTTCGCGTATGAAGCTCTCTTTGTAGGGGGTGAGACGCAGGTCGATGTGGGCAAGTGCTGTGTCCATGTCTTTTGCCTGCTCAAATTCCTTGTCTTTGTATATGCGTTCTTCTATGAAGATGCTTTCGAGTGATGCAAAGTGTAACTGTTCGAGCAACTCGCCTTTGCGTATGAGAAGTTCTTGGCGCAAAAGCTCTTTGGTACCATCGACCGAACGACGCAACAGATCGCTCACGGTGAGGAAACGTGGTGTGTGGTCGTCGATAACACAGCAACAGGGGGTGATGCTTATCTCGCAATCGGTAAATGCGTACAGTGCATCTATTGTCTTGTCCGATGATACGCCGGGTGCAAGGTGTACCAGAATTTCTACCTTGTCCGATGTGTTGTCGTCTACCTTCCTGATTTTTATTTTGCCGTTATCCACAGCTTTCAGAATAGAGTCGATGATGAGCGGTGTGGTCTTTCCGTAAGGTATCTCGGTGATGGTCAGCGTTTTGTTGTCGTCCGATTTTGATATTTTTGCACGTATCCTCACACGGCCTGTACGGTCGCCGTCGTGGTAACGCGACACGTCGATGCAACCGCCTGTCTGAAAGTCGGGGTATAGTGTGAAGGGCTCTTTTTGCAGGTAGGCAACAGCCGCGTCGCACACCTCGTTGAAGTTGTGTGGGAGAATCTTCGACGAAAGACCAACTGCAATACCCTCGACACCTTGCACAAGCAACAACGGGAATTTTACGGGCAGGGTGATAGGCTCTTTGTTACGGCCGTCATACGATAATTTCCATTCAGTTGTCTTGGGGTTGAACACGACCTCGCTTGCAAAGCGCGACAAACGTGCCTCGATGTAACGGGGAGCCGCCGCCGAGTCGCCTGTGAGTATGTTGCCCCAGTTTCCTTGGCAATCGATGAGGAGGTCCTTTTGCCCCAGCTGTACCAAGGCACCTGCTATCGACGCGTCGCCATGGGGGTGATACTGCATAGTGTGACCCACGACGTTGGCAACCTTGTTGTAACGGCCATCATCGAGCTCGCGCATAGCATGCAGTATACGACGTTGCACAGGTTTTAAACCATCGTAAAGGTGGGGGACTGCACGTTCCAGAATAACATAAGAGGCATAGTCGAGAAACCAATTTTGGTACATGCCCGTGAGCTTGTGTGTCACATCTTCGCTCGACACTTTATGTTGGTGGATAATATGTTCCTCGTCTTGTTCGGGAACTCCGTTCTCCATCTCCTCCTTGTTTTCGTCGTATTCGTTATAATCCATAGAATTTGAGCCTTCTTTGTTGCGGGTGTGTATGTTTGCGGTTTTTTCTCAAAGATAGTTACAAACGAGCGAAATAATATCAAGCTTGCTTGGATATTTCACAGCGAGTGCAGAAAATCTTCGAGGTTTACCTCAAAGATAGTTACAAACGAGCGGAATAATATCAAGCTTGCTTGGATATTTCACAGCGAGTGCAGAAAATCTTCGAGGTTTACCTCAAAGATACAAAGAATTTGCGTAATAAATGCAGTATTAATACAATTTTTAAATTATCCTATTGGTTACGTATTTTGTTACCCAAAATAAAGCCAAAAATACCGGTTAATATAATACCCAGCGAGGTCTGCACTATATTAAGCATATCTACCAAGGGCGATACATTGTGCAGTACATCGGAGTCCATGCCGGCCATGTTCTTTAAACTTATTGAAAGAGCTTCGCCATATTCGAGTAACGATATATTTGAGCTGAATATCCAGGCAAACAGGAACACAATAAGAATATATGTGACTATCATTTTGGTCATGCTCTCTCCGTAGCCGAAAAGTATGTCGGAAAGGGTGTTTGTGGTGATATGAAAAATATTAAGTAATTTTTTCCGGGTGCTTACTCCTTTTTTTCTTAGCTCCGCAAACATGCGATTGCGCTCCATGCGCCGTCCCTGAACATAGGCCCAGTTGCCATCGGCTATAAATCCTTTACCGGTCCACAGTGCGTTGAAGTTTTTGTAAATCTCCTCGGCCTCTTCCCAGCGACCTTTCAAGGCTTCTGTCGGGCTCCAGTTTGATAAAGCATTTACATCGTTCTTTCTCTCGCCTGTGCCATAAAGGTGCCATTCTGTGAGGAATTTCTTGTATTTTTCGGCATCTTGTTGCAGGATACAATCGTCTATGAGGTCCCTTCGCCTTATTATTGCCGAATCGCCAAAATATGTTTTGTTGAAACTGCAATAGCCTATTTTGCTGTGGTTGAATATTATAACGCCTTCCAAGAACGCTCTGTAAAAATCGCAAAACTCTATTCTTGCCTCTTCAAATGTTCCGTTTTCAATTTTAGCGTATCTAAAATCGCTCCACAAAATAGTGGCATTGCGGAAACGGCAATGAACGAGCTTGCACTGCTTGAAATTGACACGTTCGAGACGACACCCCGAAAAGTCTACCCCTTCGAGCTCCTGTCCCGAAAAATCAACTCCTATAATCTCTTTTTTCTCAATAAGTTCGCTTAAATGTTGGCTGTCCATAGAATATCTTTTGTTTTAGCATCGGGTGTAGGCTGAAAAAGCCTGTTATCACAAAAGTAAAGTGATATTTTTAAATAATACCCATACTCGTGAAAAAAGTTTCTCTTTTTACCGTGTTCGAGCCCTTTTCGGCACGTCGGCTCTCTTTTTGGTATTTATTTATTATATTTTAAAATTATAATGCCTCTATTTTAAGGTTTTTACCCGAAAAATGCTTTACTTTGCGAAAAATTTTAAAACAGTTAGATAAAATGGCTCAGGAAGATGTATTTAAGAAAGTGGTCGCTCACTGCAAGGAGTACGGTTTTGTGTTCCCTTCGAGCGACATATATGATGGTTTAGGCGCTGTATATGACTATGGTCAGATGGGCGTTGAGTTGAAAAACAACATAAAGACTTATTGGTGGCAGAGCATGGTTCTGCTTAACGATAATATTGTGGGTATCGATTCGGCAATCTTTATGCACCCCACAATTTGGAAGGCATCGGGCCACGTCGATGCGTTCAACGACCCTCTTATCGATAACCGCGACTCAAAGAAACGCTATCGCGCCGATGTTCTTATAGAGGAGCAGCTTGCAAAATATGACGAGAAGATAGAGAAAGAGGCTGCAAAGGCCGCCAAGCGTTTTGGCGACTCATTCAATCGCGAGCTTTTCTTGGAGACCAACCCCAAGGTGCTTGCCGAGAAGGAGAAACGCGATGCTTTGCATGCTCGTTTCTCGAAGGCTCTCAATGCCATGGATTTGGAGGAGTTGCGCCAGATAATTATCGACGAGGAGATTGTATGCCCCATCTCGGGTACCCGTAACTGGACTGAGGTGCGCCAGTTTAACCTCATGTTCTCGACAGAGATGGGTTCTACCGCCGACGCAGCTATGAAAATTTACCTCCGTCCCGAAACAGCTCAGGGTATCTTCGTAAACTACCTTAACGTGCAAAAGACAGGTCGCATGCGCGTGCCTTTCGGTATAGCCCAGATAGGTAAGGCTTTCCGTAACGAGATTGTGGCACGTCAGTTTATCTTCCGCATGCGCGAGTTCGAGCAGATGGAGATGCAGTTCTTTGTTCGTCCCGGCAGCGAGTTGGAGTGGTTCAACAAGTGGAAGGAGACACGTCTTGCATGGCACAAGGCCCTCGGCTTTGGCGATGCGTCTTATCGTTTCCACGACCACGACAAGCTGGCTCACTATGCCAACGCAGCGACAGATATTGAGTTCAAGATGCCTTTCGGCTTCAAGGAGGTTGAGGGTATCCACTCACGTACAAACTTCGACCTCGGTCAGCACGAGAAATATTCGGGCAAGAACATCAAATACTTCGACCCCGGAACAAACGAGAGCTACACTCCCTATGTTATCGAAACATCTATCGGTGTCGATCGCATGTTCCTCAGCATAATGTGTGCATCGTACTGCGAAGAGAAGTTGGAGAACGGCGAGACACGTGTTGTGTTGCGCCTGCCCGCCGCTCTTGCGCCCGTGAAACTTGCCGTGCTTCCTCTTGTTAAAAAAGATGGTCTGCCCGAGAAGGCTCGCGAGATAATGAACGAACTAAAATTCAATTTCAACTGTTATTACGAGGAGAAAGACTCTATCGGTAAACGCTACCGTCGTATGGACGCCATAGGTACCCCCTACTGTGTAACCGTAGACCACCAAACCTTGGAGGACGGTATGGTAACATTGCGTGAGCGTGACACCATGGAGCAACGTCGTGTGGCAATAGCCGATTTGCGTAACATTATTCAGGATAATGTGAGCATAACATCGTTGTTGAAGAAATTGTCTTGATAAAATTCATGAAAAGTATAACAAAACTGATGCTTCTGTCGTTGCTCGCTCTTGTGGCTTTTGCTTCATGTAGCGAGAGCGACGATGTGTCGGAATATGGTAATTGGGCCGAAAAAAACACAGCTTACATCGATTCCATAGCCAACGAGGCACAAATAAATGCGTCGGGCGAGTGGAAGAGGTTTCTTGCCACCGGTCTCGACCCCGAAGCGGAGCATTCCAACAACTACTATGTTTACTGCAAGGTAAAGGCCACAGGCGATGGTGCTGAAAGCCCCAAATCGAACAGCGAAGTGTGGGTTAATTATGAGGGCAAGCTGATAAACGGCTATATTTTCGATGCCACATATACCGGCGAGCTTATCCCCGAGTATGAGACACCTGTGGAGATGAATCTTGCCGACTGTGTGTTGGGTTTCTCTGTGGCGGTGCAGGAGATGGTTAAGGGCGATGTGTGGGAGGTTTTTATCCCCTCTGACCTTGGCTACGGTATAGACGAGCATGGTAGCATAAGGCCCTATTCGACCTTAATATTTACAATTAACCTTGTCGATTTTATCGACGCCGGAGAAAAGCAATAACTATGGAGATGAAAAACGATGGTCAGTTGCAGATAGAGCTGAAAGAGGATATTGCCGAAGGGGTATATTCGAATTTGGCGGTGATAGCTCACTCTTCGTCGGAGTTTGTCATGGATTTTGTGCGTGTGATGCCTGGTGTGGCGAAGGCGCAGGTTAAGTCGCGCGTGGTAATGACACCCGAACATGTGAAACGCCTTGTGTATGCTTTGCAGGACAATTTGCGCAAGTATGAGGCGCAGTTTGGCGAGGTGCGCCTGCCCGAAAGACAGGGCTATATTCCTCCTTTCAAGGGTGAAGCCTGATATAAATTTTTAAATAAAATAATTGAACGGCGTAGTGGTCAATCGACCATTACGCCGTTTGTTCTGAACTCAGAAAGGGAGTAGCCTGTGTGACGTTTGAAATAACGGTTAAGGTACGATTGGTCGGGGAAGTGAAACTCGTTTACGAGTTCTTGGAAACTTTTATGGGTGTACATGAGTGCCACTTGTAACTCAATTATCGTGTAGTGGTCTATAATCTCCTTTGCGTTCTGTCCGCTGGCACGCTGGCACACCGAGTTGAGTTGGCGTGTCGATATTTTAAGCCCGTCGGCATAAAATTGTACCGAACGGTCCTCGCGGAATTTTTGTGTCAGGAGCAGGCGAAAATCGAAAAAAAGCTTGTCTCTGTTTTCCGATATATGCTCTTTTGCAGGTTGCCCGTTCTCTTTGTTTATGCGCTGTATGTATAAAAGGAGTGAGTTTACTGCCAAAATAACATTTTGTCGGCAAAATTCTGTATTGTTTATGTTGTCGGCAACCTCGGCATCGAGAATGTCTATCTGGCGGAAAATATTTTCGATAAACTCCTTTTCGAGTTCGTTGTTGCCACCTTGGTGTATGCGACGTTCGATGGTCTGCATGGTTTCGGGGCTCATCGAGTTGCGAGCCGCAAGCCAAATGTGCTTTGTGAGGCCCAACAAACGTGCCGAAAAGTCGCTTGTGATGTCGAGCAACAGAATGTTTGAGTTTGATGGGCAAATTATTATCTGCCCCGGTGTGAAGCGGTATTTTTGACCATCGATAGTAAAGAGGGCTTCACCGCAGATGCAATAGAAAATTGAGGTGTGTTGCATCTGGTAGGTGTGGCTGACAAATTGTTGTAGCGACGATTGTGTAGTTGCAAAACCTTGTAAAGGTAGTTTTTTTAGATAAATATTGTTCATGGCTTTGTTCGTCGTGTTTGTGGGCAAAGATAAGCATAAAATTATTTTTAACAAACGGAAAGATTTTTATTTGTTCTTTTTCGACCTTGTATCGTGGTGTTTTGTACCACATGCGCAAGGTGTCGTATTTATGCATAGGCGTGCAGGCCTCCTAACAGGAAATTAACTCCAAAG
The DNA here is from genome assembly GCA_045631905.1 of Bacteroidaceae bacterium. GTDB lineage: Bacteria > Bacteroidota > Bacteroidia > Bacteroidales > Bacteroidaceae > HGM04593. The sequence continues at coordinate 30,883 of JAZQVO010000016.1, read as the reverse complement.
TAGGTGAAAAGCACTGCTATAAAAGCCACAATACAGAAACAGTGAAAGATTAATGGTCGGGCCATGAAGGGCAAGGAGCGTGTGTGAAAGCCCAAAGAGCATATTATGAGGGTTATCAGGGCCCACACCTCTTTGGGGTCCCAGCCCCAGTAACGGCCCCATGAAATATTTGCCCACACGGCACCCAGGAAAATTCCCACGACAAGAAAGAATGTGGAAATATAAAGCATCTGACGACCACGAAGGGCCATGCTCTCCATACGCTCGTAATCACCCTTGAACCGATAAATAAAAAGAGCTACGGAGGCGTTTACTGCCAACAGGGCTATAAAAAAGTATGAGACAACTATGCTCACCACATGCAGAGGTAAAAGAGGGGTGCGCAGAACGGGTTGCACGTCACCTGCCTGAGTAACCCCGCTCGACAGGGCGATAACCACACACAGCACGGCAAGGCCGAATGCTCCGAGCATCATGTGTTTGTTCTTGCGTAACAGGCCCACAGAGAGGAACGCTCCCCACGCAATAAACATAAGCACCTCGGTGCCGTTTGTCACAGGGAACACCCCTGTTTTGCTGGCTCGCCACACGCCCATGCATGTTATAAGGAGGCACATCAAAAGGGAGAGTGCAACAATCTTCGTTCGGTGTGGCACGTCGGCCTTATCGCTGTTTTTCTTCTCTGTTTTTCTTGTCAGGGAGGCTCTTTGTGTGTTACGGGCAATAAAGAGTTGTATAAAGGCAAGAACGGTGAGAAGATATCCCGTGTAGGTTATGCAGGTACCACGGCTGTCGCGGCTCACAAGCAGTGTTACGCAATCGCCCGACACCTCGGAGATGTAGAGGCGATAGCCGTTGCTGTTGTAAATATTATTCATGGAGAGCTTGGCAACCTCTTGGTCTCCTTCGCCTTGTTGCACAAGCAGTTTGGCAAAATAGTCGTGTGGTGCGTCGCTCTCTTCACAGGGCACGACACCGCAGTCGAGCAAAGAGAGACGGAAGGGAAATTTGGCGGTAGAGCCATCGCTTTTCATAAACATGCTCGCAGGCACGCTCTCTTTGCACATAAAAAGTGTGCCACGCTCAGCTGTAAGGTAGGTGACAAGGGCTCCTGCAAGCACAACCACAAAAGCAAGGTGGAGAAAAAGTGTTGCTAAAATTTTCTTTACCGGGGTTTTAAAGATGTACCATATGCCCGATAGCGACATTATCCCCCATAATATCACAAACCAGCCGGTTGAATAGATATTTTCCACGGCAAAGGAGAAACCATAGTATTTGCCTGCGATGGTCGAGAGTATGAGTACCACGGCAAGCAGAGCCAACGTGCCGAAAGAGAGGTATTTTGGCAGAGAACTTTTCAACGTCGTAATTTATGACATGTGTTCAACAAGTACTTTTATACCTATCGCCATAAGGATAAGACCGCCCCAAAGCTCGGCACGTAATTTTTTTGCCACCTTCTTGCCACAAAAAAGGCCTGTAAAGAGCCCCACGGCTGTAAAAAGGGAGGATACTACACCTATGGCAAACAAGGGGTAGAGCAACTGCTGGAACCTGGTTACTCCCAAGCACGAAAAGGATACACCCACGGCAAGGGCATCGATGCTTGTGGCTATGGCAAGTGTGAAGATGACCTTTGTGCTACGCGGGTTAAAGATCTTGTGTTCTTCGTCCTTGAAACTATCTATAATCATGCGCACACCTAAAAAAATAAGAATGGCAAATGCTATCCAGTGGTCTACGTTCTCTATCAACGACCTGCAACTATCAGTAGCAATCCACCCCACCAAAGGGTTGAACGCCTGAAAGAAACCAAAAAGCAGAATCATTGTCAGCATAGGACGCAGGCGTACTCGGCCAAAGATTACACCACTTGCAAGTGATACTGCAAAGCAGTCCATAGCCAACGCAACGGCCAGAAACCATATATAGAGATGTGTCATGTGTAAGATTTTTTTATACAATACTGCAAAAATACTCTTTTTCCATTACTCACACAACAATAAACGCAATATATTGGGCGGGTGTGTCGGTGCTAAAAGAGATAAACAAAAAAGAAATTTGCCAAATATATTTGAAACCTTGAAAAATGCCCGTATCTTTGCAAAGATATACGTATCGGGGCTATCTGGATTTGACAGCGGGTAGAAAAGATATGTAAGCACGCAGTGCCTCGTCTGTTCGCACTATAATCTGAGCCGACAAAGAATTATCTGGCGAAAACAATTATGCTCTCGCTGCTTAATCGAAGTACAGTAGATTAGCTTTATTCCTGCACAAGGTGTGGGAACGAGACATCACCCGGACGCTGTTGTTCCGAAGCAATCCGATATGGTGGTGCAGGCAACTCGGGACTAGTTATGGCAGGCCTCGATGTCATGGCGAAATTTTAGAGGATAAGGCACAGGTTGGCGGTCCCGGTCTTGCTTGTGCCCGACAATCTCACCGGAGACTAAGCGTGTAGAAAGCATATAGTTTCCTCGTTTGGACGAGGGTTCGACTCCCTCTAGCTCCACATAAGAACGAGCGCACCATGGTGCGCTCTTCTTATTTCTCTTTATGAAATATTACGGTAAGCTCCCTCTTTAACTCCTCTTCGTTGTCAATCAATTTGCGAAACTCTTCGAGGTTGGTGGCGTTTGTCGATTCGGGTATCCATAGTTTGAGGTATCCTCCACGGCCATATTTCTCTTTTATGTGTTCTATGGCGCGTTCTATCTGCTCGCTCTCGCCGAGTGAGGGGTAGCGGGCAAGCCCATACTGTATGGTGCGTTGCATAATTGTGTGTTGCTCTATTATGCGGTCGGCTTCGGCTACTATCTTGCCGTATATGGTGCGTGGAGCATGGCTGTTCGATGCACGATGGTCCTCAACGGCATCGGCTATAATATTTATCTGTTCTGCTGTAAAGAACTCCCTCAGCCTCACATCTTCGCGCACTATGCGTGCCGATTCGGTGTGGTGGTGTTCGCGTCCGGCCTCTAACCCTAAATCGTGGTAGGCTGCTATGGTATATACCATCTCGGTATCGACATCGTAGTATTGTGCAAGTCTCAGGCTTTGAGACATCACGGTAAATACATGCTTGCGGTCGTGTGCCTTGTCGAAAAGTTCGTAGCGTGGTGTTATGTTGCCCTCGATGTGTTCGATGAGTTTTGCCGAAAGGTGTGGTTTCATCTTTTTTGTGTATAATAAAACTGGTGCGATATATTTTTATATACCGCACCAGTTTTTATTTGTGCTTTTATCGTGCGTAGTTTACAGCACGTGTCTCGCGAATAACGGTGATTTTGACCTGTCCGGGGTAGGTCATCTCGTCTTGAATCTTCTTTGCTATCTCGCTCGACAGTTGCTCGGTTTGTTTGTCGTCAATCTTGTCGGCACCTACAATAACGCGCAACTCGCGACCTGCCTGTATGGCGTAGGTTTTTGTAACGCCGGGGTAGGACATCGCAAGCTGTTCGAGGTCGTGCAAGCGTTTGATGTATGCCTCTACAATCTCGCGACGTGCGCCGGGACGTGCACCCGATATAGCGTCGCAAACTTGAACGATAGGGGCGATGAGGCTTGTCATCTCTACCTCGTCGTGGTGTGCACCGATAGCGTTGCAGATGTCGGGTTTCTCTTTGTACTTTTCGGCTATCTTCATGCCATATTCTGCGTGTGGCAACTCGGTCTCTTCGTCGGGTACCTTGCCTATATCGTGCAACAAGCCGGCGCGTTTTGCTTTTTTGGGGTTAAGGCCAAGCTCGGCGGCCATAACTGCGCAGAGGTTGGCTGTCTCGCGTGCGTGTTGCAAGAGGTTCTGGCCATATGATGAACGGTACTTCATCTTTCCTATTATGCGAATGAGCTCGGGGTGCAAGCCGTGTATGCCGAGGTCGATGGTTGTGCGCTTACCTGTTTCGATTATCTCCTCCTCAATCTGTTTCTTGACCTTGGCAACCACCTCTTCGATGCGTGCGGGGTGGATACGGCCGTCGGCTACAAGCTGGTGAAGGGCGAGGCGTGCAATTTCGCGACGAACAGGGTCGAAGGCGCTGAGCACTATTGCTTCGGGTGTGTCGTCTACAACAATCTCAACTCCGGTGGCTGCTTCGAGGGCGCGTATGTTACGGCCCTCACGGCCTATGATACGGCCTTTCATCTCGTCGTTCTCTATGTGGAACACTGTCACGGAGTTTTCTATCGCTGTCTCTGTTGCTACGCGTTGTATTGTCTGGATAACGATTTTTTTGGCCTCTTTGCCGGCTGTCATCTTGGCGTCGTCGATAATGTCGTTGATGTACGATGCGGCTTGTGTCTTGGCCTCTTCTTTAAGCGATTCTACAAGACGCTCTTTTGCCTCTTCGGCCGAAAGACCGCTTATTGTTTCGAGTTTTTCGCGCTCCTGCTGGTGTAGCTTGTCGAGTTCTTCCTGCTTGCGCTCCAAAAGGCCTTTCTGTGCTTCGAGGTTCTCTTTTATGTTTTCTACCTCGTTCTTGCGACGTTGCAGGTCTTCGTTGCGTTGGTTGAGCTGTATCTCGCGTTGTTTCAAGTGGTGCTCAGCCTGCTGAATTTTGTTGTTGCGCTGTGAAATTTCTTTCTCTAACTCTGCTTTTTTGTTGAGGAACTTCTCCTTAACTTCGAGAAGTTTGTTCTTTTTAATAACTTCGGCCTCTTTGTATGCCTCATCGATGATGCGCTTGTGTCTCGATTTAAGGCCGAAGCGTATTATTACATATTGGCATATACAGCCGATTATAGCTCCTGCGACTGCGCCAATGATTAGTGATGTTGTTGTAACCATAGTGTTATAAGTTTTTAAATATATAATAAAACGCACCGCGATATTCTCCCCGGCAGGTGTGTGCCGTTTGGTGAATATGGCAATGCGTGAATCTTAAAGTGAAAAAAAAGGAGTTATTTCCCTTCGTGCATGTTGCTGTCTATCAGGCGAGAAAGCTCGTTAATCTTGTGCATAACTTCGGCCGAGTTGCCCATGTCGTTCTGCTTTACAAGGTCGAGCGCAAGCTCAAGAGCCGTCATGGCCATTATTCTCATGCCTCCTTCGCCCAAAAATTGTTGTTTATATATCAACAGCTTTTCGTTTGTTAAACGTGCAGCCTTGCGGTAATATGGTTCCTCGCTGGTTTTTACTGTCAGCGGGAATGATATTCCGTCTATTATAAGGTTTATTCCTATTTCTCTATCTTCCATCTACCGGTCCTCCTTCTATTTTTTAAGCGACTCGATGCAACGGTCGATTTCACGCACCAACCTCGATAATTGCTCCTTGCTTTGCTCTATGTCGGCATTGCTCAGGCTTATTACCTTGGCTTGTTTAAGATTGTTGTAATTTTTTTTCAACGATAAGCAGTGCTGTTGCATCTCGCGCAGTGAGTTCTCTTTCTCTTCCAAAAGGGCGGAGAGCTCGCTGTTGCGCTCCTGTAACTGCTTGTAATTGTGTATTAGCAGGTGGAGCTTGTGCTCAAAGGCGGCTAATGCTTTTTTATCGTTCTCGGTCATATTACGACAATCATTTTACAAATATATGCGAAAAATCGGATATTTGAAAGGTGTTGCCGTTTTTTTTATCTTGTTTTTTCCCTTTATGGCGGTTTAAAACAACAAGAGGTTGCGTAGGGCGCAACCTCTTGTTGTTATTTTGTGACCTCGTCGCTGTTGGGGCGGGGTTCTTTTTTTGCCAACGATACAATTTTGTATACATAGTCGGTCATCCATTCGGCCGAGTAGCCGAGCTTCTCTTTGTATTGTCGCACGGCGTATACGGTTTTGAATGTGGCCTCGTCTTTCCAATTGTTTTTTGTGAGAATGTCGTTGATGGTCTTTTCGGTCATGCCTTTCAGTAGTTTCTGGAAAATGCCGGGTACGCGCAATTTCCACTGCATGAGGTTGCCTACAAGCATCATGAGGTCGTTGTTGAAACCTTGGAACGCAAAGAGGTAGGGCTGTACGTCGGTTATTCTCTTGCAGTTTTTCTTTATAGAGAGGTCGATCTCTTTGAAAAAGTTCTCGTTAAGGCCATACATCTGTTCGAGCATTTTTTTGCAACGACCACGCTCGGCAAGGCCCAGCTTGTTGTTCTGTGTGGCAACTTTGAGGGTGCGCTTGAATGTGGCAAGGTCGGGCAACATGCCTATGTTTGTTATTCCCAAATTAGAAGCGAGTACCGCTTGGTAGTATACGCGGATAAGTGTCATGAAGTCTTCCATGCCACCAATGCGCTCTGTCTCCTTTTTTTTCTTGAAAAAATCGAAAAATCCCATATTGTTTATCTATGTATTATTATTTCTTTTTGTTTTTTTGTTGCTCCTCGAGCAGGCGTTTCTGCTCCTCTTGCAAGGCTTCGAGGCGAGCCATGAGGCTGCTACGCTTGTTGGGGTTGTTTTTATTTTTCTCGCTGTACTCCTGCATCTTGCGCAACAGCTCTTGCTCGTTTACGGTTCTTCTCAGGTATATGAAGATGAGTACGCTGATGAGGGTAGATATGAAGTAGTAGTAGTTCAAACCCGATGAGTAGTCGTTGAAGATGAAGAAGAACATTACAGGCATAAAGTACATCATCCAACGCATAATCTTTGCTTGTTGTTCTTGCTCGGGTGAACCGCCCATGCTGGGTTGCATCTTCGATGTGTAGTATGTGTTAAGTATCTGTGTTACACAGAATAACAAGCAGAAGATGCTTATGTGGTTGCCGATGGGCCAAATGGGTGTGTTCCATGTTATGAGGGCATCGAAAGAGGAGAGGTCGTGTGCCCACAAGAAACTCTCTTGACGCAACTCGATGGCGTTGGGGACAAAGTTGAACATGGCGATGAACACGGGCATCTGTATGAGCATGGGGAGGCAACCACCCATGGGGCTTGCTCCGTATTTGCTGTACAATCCCATAATCTCCTGCTGTTTTTTGAGTGCATCTTCGCTCTTTGTGTACTTGGCGTTAATTTCATCGATGTAGGGCTTTAATGCACGCATTTTTGCCGATGAAATGAACGATTTGTATGTGAAGGGGTATACTATTGCTTTAACAATGAGTGTGAGTAGCAGTAGTACGATTCCCATGTTTAGTCCCCAGCTGTTAAGCCAGTCGAAGAGGTACATTATGAAGAAGCGGTTTATCCAACGAACGATGGGCCAGCCGAAGTATATGAGCTTGTGCAGGTCGAGATCTTTGTCGCCGTTGATGGCGAGCTCATTGCTGTCGGCAAGGTCGCTGTATCTGTTGGGGCCGAAGTAGAATTGTATGTCTGTTGCTACTCGTCCGTTAGGGTCGAAGGGGGTTGTCATCGAGGCGTAGCAGTTTTTGAGGTAGCCACGGCCTTCGTTAATGGTGTCCGACTCTACACGCACGTTGTCGAACTGCTCGCCGGCAATCATTATGCACGAAAAGAATTGGTTTTTGAATGCTATCCAGTCGGCAGGCTCTTCGAGTGTCTCCTCGTCGTTGCTCATCTCGCTCAGGTAGTCTGTGTCATCGTCAAGCAGTTTGTATGTGACGGTAGAGTGTTGTTGCTCGAATTTGTAACCCTTCTCTTGCTGGCGCATGAGTTGTTCCCAGCATATTCCCATGCTTTTGAGCGAGCTTGGGAAGACGTTTTGCATGTTGTGTGCGTCTATGGTGAGGTTTACCATGTAGCTGTCGGGTAGCAGACGGTATGCAAAATCTATGTATTTGTCTTGTGTGAACGCAAGACGCATCACAACACTGCTGTCGGTTTTTTCGCGTGGTGTGAAGTAGAGGTTACGTGTCTCGATGTTGTCTTTTTTGCCGTCGAAGGTGAAGTACATCTGGTTTTTCAGCATCTCTTCGCGACCACGGCTGTTGATGGTGGAGACGCTGTCGTTGTTGCTGAATAGTGTGATGTTGTTGCCCTCTTGGTCTTTGTATCCGTCGATTGTGGCACTTGTGATGCGTGCACCCAATGTTGAAATCTCTATGCTTGCCTTGTTGTTGGCAAGTGTTATTTTCTCCTCTTTACCATTGAGCACATTGAACATCTCCGATGTACTGTCCGATTTTTGGGCCTCAATCTCGGCTTTTTCAATTGATATAGCCAGCTCGCGAGCTCTCTCCTCGTTCTTTTGTATTGTGGCTATCGAATCTTGATATCTTTTTTGTGCCAAATCGCGTTCGGGATTGGGCTGGTTGTAGTAGAAGAAGCCTACAAAAAGAAGGCCGATGAGGGCAAATCCTATAATATTGTTCTTATCCATAAATTTGGTTGTGTGTAATTTTTTTGTACAATGGTTGCAAAGATAATAAAAATAAAGGTAACGTGCTCTGTTTTATGCGTAAATTATGTAAAAACGGGATTTAAACTCTTTTTTTATCAAAATATACTATATATTATATTTTTATTACAGATATAAATATATTAATTTTGCAACCGAAAAGGGCATTCGCTGTATGTGATGCCGTATGTGACGATGAAAAATACACAAAATATTATGCGTAAAATATTTCTTCTTTTGTTGTTGGTGGTGCCTTCGTCATTGCTGATGGCTCAGCAGGCCTCTTCGGTTGCCGGCTTTTTTAACTCTAAAATAGACTCTTTGGTAAATGTAAAGCCTGCATCTGACACAGAGGAGGAGGGTGGGCTCAGCTCCAACCATGTTTATATGAGATTGCTGACTGCCCCTATTGTCTATAATTCGGTTATAAATAAAGGCTTTACCGAGGGCTTTGAGTGCGAAGACGGTGTAGGGGGCTCCCTGACCGCCGATGATAAGCGTTCGGCTGTTATAGATGCCACACTGTTGAACGTGTACAGGAGCTACCCCTCCTCGATGCTTATGACCGAGGAGCAGTTGCGTAGCGAGCAGTCGGTTCCTCAGATGTCAAAGTCTGGCAATATTGCGAAGATAGAGCTCGAAACCGCTCCTGTAATTGTTATGCCCGAGAGTGTGACAGGTGGTTTGAAAACCACTGTTAAAAAACCAAATTATTGGCGCACCTCCGGCTCCTTCGACCTTAAATTTACACAGAACTATGTATCTTCAAACTGGTCGCAAGGTGGTGAAAACACAAGAACCCTGCTGGCTATCTTGGTGCTTAAACTAAACTACGACGACAAGAATAAAATAACCTTTACCAATAAATTCGATGCAAACCTCGGTTTCACAACGATGGAGGCTGATACCTTGCACAGCTTCAAGACCAACAACGATAAATTGCGCTTGGAGTCTACATTTGGTTACAAATTGGTGAAAAACCTCGATGTTTCGGCAAAGAGTAAGTTGGAAACTCAAATGTTGCCCAACTACCCGAGTAACAGCTACGATTTTGTTTCTAAATTCATGGCTCCTTTCGATGCAACATTCTCTGTGGGTATTAACTACAAACCGAGTTGGAAGAATCTGTCGCTCGAGATATTCCTTGCGCCTCTGTCGGCCTATAACTACAAGTTCGTGCGATACGAACATTTGGTCGGACGTTATGGTATAAAACCGGGACGTCACCATAGAGAGGACTTTGGTACGCAGTTGGTTGTTACGGTGCCCGCCGCTACCTTCTTTAAAATTCTTAATTGGTGGTCGAGAGCCGAGTTTTATACCAACTATGAGCGTAGTTTCTTCTCGTGGGAAAATAAGTTCGACATAAGACTTAACCGTTACTTCTCGGTCTCTATGCTTGTGCACACACGTTTCGACGACAGCTCGCCGTCGATGAAAGATGCCAGCCATGGATATTGGCAGTATAAAGAATACATGACTATGGGCTTGTCCTACTCTTGGTAATTTAATTTTGCTGAAAAGCTTATGAATTTGAGTTCGTTTTTTCCGGTGACCGACCCTACATGGGTTTTTCTGGGGGTATTGTGCATTATCCTTTTTGCACCGTTGCTCTTCAATAAACTGCGCCTGCCACATATCATAGGCATGATACTTGCCGGCTTGTTGATAGGCCCGAACGGTTTTAACGTGCTTGAACGAGATGATAGCTTTGAACTCTTTGGCAAGGTGGGCCTCTATTACATAATGTTCCTTGCAAGTCTCGAGATAAACTTGCAGGAGATGCGTCAGGCAAAGGGTGGTGCTCTGCTGTTAGGGCTTTTGGTGTTTGCGCTCCCCATCACTCTGGGTATCTTTTCGAACATAGTGATATTGAAGTATAGTCTTATAACTTCGGTGCTCCTTGCGAGTATGTATGCCTCATATACGTTATTATCCTACCCGATTGTGGCTCGCTACGGTCTTTCGCGTCTACGTTGCGTAAATTTTGTGGTGGGAGGAACCATGATAACCGACACGCTTACTCTTTTTGTGCTTGCCGTGATAAGCGGTATGTTCACAGCCGAGGTCGATGGGTGGTTTTTCTTCTTTTTGCTCTTTAAACTTGTTGCAATTACAGCAATCATCGTATTCGCCTTTCCTCGCATAGCACGATACTTTTTCAGGAAATACAACGACGGTGTCATACAGTATATATTTGTGATGGCATTGCTCTTTCTTGGTGCAGGCATGATGGAACTTGCAGGCATGGAGGGTATTCTTGGTGCGTTTATCACGGGTTTGGTGCTAAATCGCCTTATACCGCACACCTCTCCCCTCATGCGTAGAATAGATTTTGTGGGTAATGCTATATTTATCCCATATTTTCTCATCGGGGTAGGCATGATGATAAACCTTAAAGTGCTGTTTGGTAATTGGAACGCTGTTGCGGTGGCAACGGTTATGATTCTTACCGCTCTTGTCGGCAAAGCACTTGCTTCGTGGATAACGGCTCGTGCCTACAAGATGTCGATACAGGAACAGCGTCTTATATTTGGTCTCAGCACTTCTCAGGCGGCGGCAACGCTTGCGGCTGCTATCGTGGGACACAAAATAATACTCCCCGACGGTTCACATCTGCTTAACGAAGATGTGTTAAACGGAACCATCTTGCTCATTCTTGTAACGTGTATAGTCAGCTCTATTGTTACCGACAGAGCCTCGCGCAAGATAGCAATGTCGGGCGAGGTGCTCGACAAGCCTGCAAACAGCTCGAAAAAGATGCTTCTGGCACTTGCCAACCCCAACATGGTCGATAAACTCATGGACTTGGCACTCTTGCTTCGCAAAGAGGGTACCAAGGTGCCCCTTTCGGCGGTTAATGTGATGCTCGACGATGACGAGGTGATGCGTCAGCGTGCACATAAGGTGCTCAACAAGGCGGCCGATATTGCGGCATCGGTAAATGTCCCGTTGCTCACAAAGGTGCGCCTCACCACCAACCTCTCCTATGGTATCATTCACGAGATGAAGGAGAACGATTATCGTGAGCTCATAGTAGGTTTTCACCAAAAAGAGACAGCAAACGACACATTCCTCGGCGGGGTGTTGCCCGAGCTTCTCAACGGTATAAACACGCAGATAATCATGGCGCGTGTGAACATACCGCTGAACACTATACGCTGTATGCACATAACCTTCCCTGCAAAAGCCGAGTTTGAGGCCGGTTTTCAACATTGGGTCGAGGAGACGGCTCGTATGGCTTCGGTGCTAGGTTGCAAGGTGCTCTATCATGGTCATATTGACACCATGAACCATATAAAAAAGGAGTTGAAGAGACACACCCCCATAAACGCGGAATTTTATGAGACCGACGGAGGCAACGACCTCAAAAGGCTGGCTACTATAATTGCCGACGACCACCTGCTTGTTATTGTGAGTGCTCGCAGGGGCAGTATATCGTTCCGTCCCTCGCTCGACCACGTATTTGTGCAGTTGCAACGCGACTACCAAGAGACAAGTGTATTGCTCATCTACCCCAACGGCTATGTTGTTGATGGCGAGATGTAGTAGTTTGAATATGTATAAATATTTAATTAAATAATATCATGAAGGAATTTTTTAGTATGATGCGGCGATTTGTGATGCCCTACAAACGCTATGTGGGATACGCCGTTATTCTGAACATTTTGTCGGCATTAAGCAATGTATTCTCTTTTACACTGCTTATACCTATTTTGGATATTCTTTTCCAAACAGGAGCCAATAACTCGGTTTACGAGTTTATGGAGTGGGGTAGTGCCGATATAAAAGATGTAGCGGTAAATAATTTCTACTATTATATTACGGTGCTCATAAACTCCGAAGGCCCGTTGTTTACTCTATTTATAATAGGTGTAGCATTTGTAGTTATGACATTTGTTAAAACAACCTGCTATTTTGCATCTTCGGCAGTGATGATTCCTTTGCGTACGGGCGTGGTGCACGATATTCGTGTTATGCTATACTCAAAGATAATGAGCCTCCCTCTGGGTTTCTTCTCGCAAGAGCGCAAGGGAGACATTATAGCTCGCATGAGTGGCGATGTTACCGAGGTTGAAAATTCAATAACAAGCTCGCTCGACCTCTTGATGAAAAACCCTATTCTCATTACTCTCTATTTTGCCACAATGCTTGTGACAAGCTGGGAGCTCACACTCTTTACAATAACGGTTCTTCCCTTCATGGGCTGGATTATGGGCCGTGTCGGCAAACGTCTTAAACGTCGTTCGATGGAGGTGCAAGAGCGTTGGAGTAATGTCATGTCTCAGCTCGAAGAGAGCTTGGGTGGTCTGCGCATCATAAAGGCATTTATAGCCGAGGAGCAGATGAAAAAGCGTTTCTCTAACACAAGTAAAGGTGTGCGCGATGCAAGTTGCAAGGTCTCTACACGTCAGGCTATGGCGCACCCCATGAGTGAGTTTTTGGGAACGGTGCTCATTGTTTTTGTGTTGTGGTTCGGCGGTCTGCTCATACTCAACCAATCGTCGCGCATCGACGCCCCCACATTCATCTTCTACATGGTTATTCTTTATAGCATAATAAACCCTTTGAAGGAGTTTTCGAAGGCAGGTTACAATATCCCTCGTGGTCTTGCATCGTTGGAGCGCATCGACAAGATTATGAAAGCCGAGAACCCCATAAAAGAGCCCGTAAATCCTGTGGAGCTTACAACCCTCAAAGATAAAATAGAGCTTCGTAACGTATCGTTCAGCTACGATACAAGGGAGATTTTGCATGGCATAAACCTCGAAATTCCCAAGGGAAAAACCATAGCTCTTGTAGGGCAGTCGGGTTCGGGAAAATCTACTCTTGTCGATCTTATACCCCGTTATCACGATGTGCAGGAGGGCGAGGTACTCATAGATGGAACAAATATAAAAGATTTTCGCGTTCACGACCTGCGAGCCATCATAGGCAATGTGAACCAAGAGGCTATCCTTTTCAACGATACCTTCTTTAATAATATAGCTTTCGGTTGCGAAGGTGCCACCATGGAGCAGGTCATAGAGGCCGCAAAGATAGCAAACGCTCACGATTTTATTATGGCAAGCGAGCAGGGCTACGATACCAACATAGGCGACCGCGGAGGACGATTGAGCGGTGGTCAGCGTCAGCGTGTGAGCATCGCGCGTGCTATCCTTAAAAACCCGCCGGTGCTCATACTCGACGAGGCAACCTCGGCTCTCGACACCGAGTCGGAACGTTTGGTGCAGGAGGCCTTGGAGCGTCTCATGAAGAGCCGTACAACCATAGCTATTGCTCACCGTCTCTCAACAATCAAACATGCCGACGAGATATGCGTTCTGCACGAAGGTCGCATCGTGGAGCGTGGCAAGCACGAAGAGCTGTTGGCAAAGGACGGCTATTACAAGAAACTTAACGATATGCAGTCTTTGTCATAATAGAAAGAGATACAAACATCAAACGCGAGCTGTTTAAACAGCTCGCGTTTGATGTTTTTTTGGCTCATTCTATTACTCTTCGTTGTGAAAAGGTTCAAATTGCGACTCTTTGTCAATCCATTCAGGTTTACGCATCGCGTAAATTATAAAAGGTACCAAGACTACAACTATACAACCTATTACAAGTACGGCATACCACACCGTGTTGCTGCCAACCGCAATCTGTGCAGGAGGGATAAAACTAAGAACAAAGGCCAAGAGACTGCCAAGGAAACCTACACCCGAAACAATCCACATTACTCCGTTTCCTTTGCTACCGAGGCGGAAGGGGCGTGGTGCATTCTTCATGCTGTAACGCAAATATATTGCGGCCGCAAACATCAAGAGATACATTATAAGGTATAGTAGCACGGTGAGTTGCGACAATATCTGGTAGAAACTCTGCACCGAAGGCATAACCACAAACAAGAGGCTCAAAAAAGTAACGGCACCGCCCTGTATGAGCAGAATGTTTTTCTGTACACCCAGCTTGTTACTCTTTTGCATGAAGGGGGGCAGGTAGCCGGCCTTGCCGACAGCATATATACCCTTTGAGGGGCCCGATACCCATGTGAGCACTCCTGCAAGCACACCAAAGGCAAGAGCTATGGCAATTATCGGCGACAGCCAAGAGGCATGTATGTAGGCAAAATAGTTGTCGAAGCCTACCAGCAGGCTTTGTGTGAGGTTGATATCTTTTTGTGGTATTATAATTCCAAGAGAGAAGGTACCAAGAACGAATATAAGAACGGTTATTATAGCTCCTATAAAGACAGCCTTCGGGTACTCTTTACCGGGGTTATTCATGTCTTTTACATGGATACCGGTCATCTCCATGCCGGCATAAAAAAGGAATATGCCCGATGCAAGTACCAGATTATCGAGTTTGGTGATATCCGGGAAAAAGTCACCGCCAAAATCCATCTGCGACTCTCCGCCCGAAGCAAGGTACATCACGGCAAGCACCATGAGAAGAAAAGCGGGTATAATGGTGCCTACAAGGCCACCTATTTTTGCCACCTTGCTCACCCAACCAAGTCCTTTCAGTGAGATATATGTGGCAACCCAGTATATTATGAGCACAATCGCAAGTGTGTATAGCTTGTTCGATGCAAGTTCCATGTCGTGTGCGCTGTTGCTACCAATAAAGGCTAGTGAAACAGCACCGAAGGTGAGCACGGTGGGGTACCATATGGTGCTTTCAACCCACTGCAACCATATAGCGAGAAAGCCTATACGCTTGCCAAAGGCCTCTCCTACCCAGCGGAACACACCTCCCTGCTTGTCCTGAAACATAGCGGCAAGTTCTGCGGCTACAAACGATGTCGGAATTAAAAATACAAGTGCTGCAAAGAGATAATAGAATGCCGAACTTATACCATACTCGGCTTCTGCCGGCAGGCCACGCAGAGAAACTACTGCTGTTACATTCATTATCGCCAAGGTGAATACACCCATTTTAACTGTTTTGCTTAATGTCGATGGCATAATTTTATTGTATTAAGGTTAGTAAACATTTTGTTATCATGTACATCTCTATGTTCTGTAATTAATAACAAAAATAGCTCTCTCTTGTTTCGTGTTTACTCTCTTTAACATGCCTCGACGGCTCCTTATATATATAATAAACGACCACTGCTTGTGGCAGTGGTCGTTTATTATATAGTTGGTACTAAGGATTAATCCTCTTTTGTCCAATCAAGTTTAGCCATACGCAGGTAGCTTGAGTAGCGTTTCTTCGCCATCTCCTCGGCTGCGTCGAACAACTCCTGTGCCTCTGTGGGGAACTGTTTTGCAAGTGATGCGTAACGTACCTCACCCTGCAAGAAGTTCTGGAACTTATCCCACTGGGGCTCTTTGCTATCGAGTGTGAAGGGGTTCTTACCCTCCTCTTCGAGAGCGGGGTTGTAACGCCACAAGTGCCAGTAACCACACTCAACAGCTGCATTCTGCTCGGCCTGAGCCTTGCCCATACCTCTCTTGATACCGTGGTTGATACAGGGTGGGTATGCAATAACCAAAGAGGGACCGGGATATGCCTCAGCCTCGCGGATAGCCTTCAAACACTGGTCGTAGCTTGCGCCCATGGCAATCTGTGCAACGTATACATAACCATATGTTGTTGCAATCATACCAAGGTCTTTCTTGCGGATACGTTTACCTGATGCGGCAAATTTAGCGATAGCACCAAGAGGTGTCGATTTAGATGCCTGTCCACCGGTGTTAGAGTAAACCTCTGTATCGAGTACAAGAATGTTGATGTCCTCGCCCGATGCGATAACGTGGTCGAGACCGCCGTAACCGATATCGTAAGAAGCACCGTCACCACCGATAATCCACTGTGAGCGTTTTGCTATGTACTGCTTGATGTCGAGAATCTTCTTGCATGTGTCGCAGTCGCTGGCCTCGCATGCTGCGATGATTGCAGGTGCGATAGCCTTTGTAGCATCACCGTTGTTGGGGTTGTCGAGCCACTGCTGTGCAAGGCCTTTGAGCTCCTCGCTTGCGCAGTCGCACTGTGTGAGCTCTGTGAAGAGGTCGAACAAACGCTGGCGCATCTTGTTCTCGGCAAGCTTCATACCCAAACCGTACTCGCAGAAGTCCTCGAAGAGTGAGTTACCCCATGCAGGTCCTTCGCCCTTCTCGTTTGTGCAGTAGGGAGTTGAGGGAACCGATGCGGTGTAGATTGAAGAACAACCTGTTGCGTTGGCAACTATCTGACGGTCGCCAAAGAGCTGTGTGAGCAATTTAACATAAGGTGTCTCACCGCAACCCGAACATGCACCTGAGAATTGGAACAAAGGTGTTGCGAACTGTGAGTTCTTGGGGTTGCTCTTAACATCTCCAAGGTGTTGTTTGCTCTTCACGTTCTTGTAGCAGTAATCCCAGTTTGCTGCCTCTGCTCTCTCCTCCTCAAGGGGTACCATGGTGAGTGCTGAACCACCGAGTTTGGGGTTGCCGGGGCAAACATCAACACAGTTACCACAACCCAAGCAGTCGAGAACGCCTACCTGAATGCGGAACTGCATGCCTTTCAATGCGGCAGGAGCCTTCATCTCTATCTTGCTTGCATTGAGGCCTGCTGCCTCGTTCTCGTCCATAACGAAGGGACGGATACAGCCGTGAGGACAAACGTATGAACATCTGTTACACTGAATACATTTTTCAGCGTCCCATCGGGGAACAAATGCGCTAACACCACGTTTCTCGTATGCCGATGTACCCAAGGGCCATGTTCCGTCTGCTATCTGCAAGTAGGCCGAAACGGGGAGGGTGTCACCTTTCTGTGCGTTGATGGGGCGAACGATGTTTGTGATGAACTCGGGCTCGTCTCTCTCCTCGGCAACATCTGCGGGGAGGTTTGCCCAAGCTGCATCAACAACCAACTGCTTGTACTCGCCACCGCGCTCAACTGCTGCGTTGTTCTTGTCTACGATGTCTTGTCCCTTCTTGCCGTAAGACTTAACGATGAACTTCTTCATCTGCTCGATAGCAAGGTCTACGGGGATAACCTCGGTGATGCGGAAGAATGCGCTCTGAAGGATAGTGTTTGTGCGGTTGCCCAAACCAATCTCCTGTGCAATCTTTGTAGCGTTGATGTAGTATACTGTGATATTGTTCTCGGCGAAGTATCTCTTAATATCGTTGGGTAGGTTCTTAATAAGCTCCTCGCCCTCCCATACTGTGTTCAAAAGGAAGGTACCGCCCTTCTGCAAACCACGAATCACATCGTACATGCGCAAGTATGCTTGTACGTGGCAAGCTACGAAGTTGGGGGTATTTACCAAGTATGTAGAACGGATAGGTTTGTCACCGAAACGCAAGTGTGAACATGTGAAACCTCCCGACTTCTTAGAGTCGTATGAGAAGTATGCCTGACAGTGTTTGTCGGTGTTCTCACCAATAATCTTGATTGAGTTTTTGTTGGCACCTACTGTACCATCGGCTCCAAGACCATAGAACTTAGCCTCGAACATGCCGTCTACAACTGCAATCTCCTCTTTCTTGGGAAGTGATGTGAATGTTACATCGTCCTCGATACCAACTGTAAAGTGGTTTTTAGGTGTAGGCAATGCGAGGTTCTCGTAGATTGACATGATAACAGCGGGTGTTGTGTCGCAAGAACCGATACCGAAACGACCTCCAACGATTGTGGGGTTGATTGCCTTCAACTCCTCGCAGCTCGAGAATGCCTCAACAACGTCGAGGTACAAGGGCTCACCGTTGCAACCGGGCTCTTTTGTGCGGTCGAGAACTGCAATGCGTTTAACGGTTTTAGGAGTAACCGCCGCAAGATATTTGAGAGAGAAGGGACGGTAGAGGTGTACGCTGATAAGACCAACTTTTTCGCCTTTGGCTATCAAATAGTCGATGGCCTCTTTTGCTGCCTCTGTTGCAGAACCCATAACCACGATAACGCGGTCGGCGTCCTCTGCACCATAGTATGTGAAGGGGGCATATTTGCGTCCTGTAATTGCTGAAATCTCGTTCATGTACCCTGCAACGATGTCGGGCACTGCATCGTAGAACTTATTGACAACCTCTTTGTGAGCGAAGAATGTCTCGGGCTGTTCGGCTGTACCACGAATAACGGGTGACATGGGGCTCAATGCGGCGTCGCGGAACTGCTGAATGCTGTTCCAATCAACGAGGTGTGCAATATCCTCCTGCTCGAGCAACTCTATCTTCTGAATTTCGTGTGATGTACGGAATCCGTCAAAGAAGTTCAAGAAAGGTATACGGCTCTTTATTGTTGAGAGGTGGGCAACTGCCGCAAGGTCCATAACCTCTTGTACAGAACCCTCTGCTAACATCGCAAAACCTGTCTGACGGCAAGCCATAACGTCCATGTGGTCGCCGAAGATACTGAGTGAGCTACCTGCCAAAGAACGTGCCGATACGTGGAACACGCTGGGGAGCATCTCACCTGCAATCTTATACATGTTGGGGATCATCAACAACAATCCCTGAGAAGCAGTAAAGGTGGTTGTGAGCGCACCTGCCTGCAACGAGCCGTGAACAGCACCTGCTGCACCACCCTCAGATTGCATCTCTTGAACCAACACTGTTTCGCCGAAAAGGTTTTTACGGCCCTGTGCAGCCCACTCATCAACGTACTCCGCCATGGTCGACGAAGGAGTGATGGGGTAAATTGCTGCTACTTCGGAAAACATGTACGCAATGTGAGCTGCGGCCTGGTTTCCGTCACAAGTGATAAATTTCTTTGCTTTTGTCATAGTGCAATAAATTATGTAATGAAAAAATATTTATATCGTAATTTTAATATCCGTTTTAATATCTCTCTTGCAGAACACCTGCTTGTGTTCCATGTATCTAAAATCATACAAAAATACGAAATAATTAGAAACAATGAATATTTTTACCCATTAAAAAGATTACTTTTGTGATATTTTTGTTTATGAAAGTGTTAAAAAATATATTTGTTTCTCTTTTTCTTTTGTTTTCGTGCTATTTGGGTGCTGTCGAAACATTGCCACCCAAGCACGAATATCGTGGCGTGTGGGTTACTACGATTGAAAATCTCGACTGGCCCAAGACGCTTGTCAAACAACCTTCCGATACTCTGCGCCAGCAACAGGAGCTTGTGTGCCTGCTCGACTCGTTGCAGGCTTTGAATGTGAATACTGTTCTTTTGCAGGCTCGTGTGCGTGGCGATGTGATATACCCTTCGGCAATAGAGCCTTTTTCGCATGTGCTGACAGGTGTCGAGGGGCGTAATCCCGGCTACGATGCTTTGGCTTTTGCTGTTGAGGAGTGTCACAAACGCAATATTCAACTGCATGCTTGGGTGGTTACTCTACCGCTCGGTAAGGACGAACATATAAAGCGCATGGGGCGCATGTCGCTCACTCACAAAGAACGTAATCTTTGCACCCATTATAAGGGTAGTTGGTACATGGAGCCCGGGAACCCTGAGACCTCTGCTTACATTTGTCGCGTTGTGAAGGAGATTACGGCAAAGTATAATATCGATGGTATACATCTCGACTATGTGCGTTACCCCGACCGCACAAAAGGTTACCCCGATACCAACCTGCATCGTCGTTACGGCAAGGGGCTGTCGCTCGCATCGTGGCGCCGGGCCAACATCACAAATCTGGTGCGTGATGTATATAAAACAGTTAAGAGCATAAAACCATGGGTGAGAGTGAGTTGTGCACCTCTTGGCAAGTACGACGACCTTGCTTCGTACAGCTCCTATGGTTGGAACGCGCACGATGCGGTGTTTCAAGAGGCGCAAGAGTGGGTGCGCGAGGGTATCATGGATATTCTCTTCCCCATGCTCTATTTTAAAGGAAATAATTTCTACCCTTTTGTGCTCGATTGGCAGGAGAATGCTCACGGGCGACATATAGCCCCCGGCCTTGGTGTTTATCGTCTTTTGCCCGAGTATGGCGGTTGGCCCTCTTTGGAATTTAAACGTCAGCTCATGACATCGCGCTATGCGGGCACGGCCGGTACGGCTCTTTTTCGTGCTCAATATATTTATGGGAACCCCGAAGCCTCGGCCCTCTATTCGTCGGTGTATAAATACAGGGCTCTTGTACCGCCCATGGAGTGGTGTGGAGAGCCTCTTCACGTGGCACCTGCATCGTTGAATGTAACGCGAGAGGGTTGTCGCTTCACTCTCTCATGGGAGGGCGTGGAGCCCTTGGCGGGGCACCCTGCAACAAAGTATAACATATATTTTGCTCTTGCCGACAGTGCCGATGTTGCCGATGTGCGTAACCTTGTGTGTGTGGGCACAACCTCCACCTCTTTTGAGTGGAGCTGTACAACGTCAAAGGGTGTTGCTTTTGCGGTTACCGCGGTCGATGCTTATGGTCGCGAGAGTGTGCCGGCTCGTTGGAGTGCCCCGGCGAACGAGCCTCTTTCCGAACTCTTTTTACCCGAGCCTCACACTTGGGGTATGCGTCTTGCTGTGTACGATATGTATGGTCGTGAGATTTATTCGGGGCGTTACTCGTCGCGTCTTTTGGTGGGCTCTCTCTCTTGTGGTTATTATTGTATAGAGGTCTTGAACCGCGACGGCGAGGTGCTCTCTACTCGTTGGTTCTTGAAAAGATAAAAGGGCCGTTCCTTTGTGCCGAACCTCGTGTGGGGTCTCTCAAAATATACGTGAGCTTGCTCGTATACATAAGAGAAGGGGTGCGAAACACGCGCTTTCTATAAGAAAAAATAATTTCAGAAATTCAAACAGCTCCTAAAACCTTGTATAGCTGTCTCACTCTTTTGTCTTGTTCTTGTTCCCGAAGATAGAAAAATGTACATATCTTTTCGGGTTCTCTTTGAGGTCGGTAAGCAGGGCGTTGGCGGCGGCGCAAGTGCTGTCGAGTTTGTTGTAAAGCTCGGTGTCGGTAATAAGCTTGCCGGCTGTGCCCTCGCCATCTTTTATCATGGCGGTTATGGCTTCGAGGTTCTTTACCGTTGTGTTTATGGTTGCAAACAGCTCCTTGTAATCGACCTCGCTCAGTTGCGACGACATGGTCAGCACATCGTCCTCTATCGCTGTCATGCGTTCCGTTACTTGCGGTATATCGTTTTTGAGCAGGTGGTTAAGCCTTGCTGTGGCTGTCGATAGCTCCTCGGTAATCTTTTCCACATTGTTTATCGAGTTGTTAAGTGCCGGGTTCGCAAGTATCTTGTTGAGCGACGTTAGTATAGAGTCGGTCTTTGGAATCATGTTGTTTATTGTGGGCATAACATCGCCCATCTCTCCTGCTATGCCCTTGTTTAAGCGTCCTGTCAGGGTGTCGCCGGGTTGCAGGTAGTTGTCGTTGTCGGCTATTATGATGTTTATATCGCTGCCACCGAGCATGTGGTTGTTAATCTCGGCATAACTGCCTGCTGGTATTCTCAACCTTTTGTCCACATCTATCGTTACAACTATGTTGTCGAGCTTCTTGAAGTCGTAGTTTATGCCTTGTACGTTACCGGCTTTGTAGCCGTTTATGTATATGGGGCTCGAATTTACCGTTTCGCCAATATTGTCGAACTTAATATAATATCTCTCACCGTCTTTGAAGAGGTCTATACCTTTGAAAAAGTTTATTAACAGGTATATGAGCAGTAGTGCTATTATGCCTGTTATGCCCACTATTAATTCTTTGCTTATATTTTTTCTACCCATGATTTTTTTTGGCTATTTTTTTTGTTGCCTGTAAATATCTATGGCATCTTTGGTCTTGACTTTTTTGCCATCTATGAATGCGACGATGAATGCCTCGCTGAATTTTTTGGCAATCTCTTTGCGCATACGGCTTATTTCGTCATAGTCGTTGGTCTCGCCATAAGTATATTTGTACCAGGCACCCTCTTTGTAGTAGCTTGCCTTTACACCTTTCAAACGCTTGTCGTTGCTTTTCAGTTTCTTGTCGCTTGCAAATATTTGAATCTTGAAAACGGGCTTTTTGTTATCTGTTGCTGTTACATCGGTCGTAGAGACCTCTTTTGCCGTTGTTTGTGGTGTGGTGGTCTGTGCTTGCTTGTCTATGTTTTTTTTGTAGGTCTCGTAGTAGTTCGAAAAACCTTCGAATATGCCGTTTACAATTTTCTGTTGTCCGCTCTTCGACGATATGAACTTCTCCTCGTTGGCGTTCGATATAAACCCTACCTCCACAAGAATGCTTGGCATCACTGTTTTGTGTAGCACAAGGAAACCTCCCGACGATACTCCGCGGTTGGCAAGCTTGGTGTGCTTGACCATGCCTTTCTGCACAGCCTCGGCCAGGGAGATGCTTTTCTCCATGTCGTGCCCGCGTAACAACTCGAATATTATGTAGCTCTCGCTCGAGTTTGGGTTGAAACCCATGTATGTCTCTTCGAAATTATCTTCCAACAGGATAGCTTGGTTCTCGTACATGGCGGCGGCTTTTGCCTCGGCACTGCTACCCGAACCAAGGGTGAATGTCTCGCAACCATGAGCACTGCGCGACTTCGACGAGTTGGAGTGAATCGATATAAACAGGTCGGCTTTTGCGTTGTTGGCTATTGTGGCACGCTTCGCAAGCGGAATTTTCACGTCGGTCTTACGGGTGAATATAATCTTTACCTCGGGGTATTTGTCGCCTATTTTTTCGGCAAGCATTTTAGACACGTCGAGGTTTATATCCTTCTCCTTCGAGCGTCGTCCGGGTGCTCCGGGGTCCACGCCTCCGTGTCCCGGGTCTATAACCACGGTAAACGGTTTTTTCTTTGTATCGGTTTTTGCATATACAGCATGTGATGTTGTTGCAAGCAACAACATCACCGCTATTATGTTTATGTAGAATCTTATGCTTGGCACGTTATTTGTTTTTTATATAATCGACAATCCAACTGCCGACCTCTTTCGTGCCGTACTCCTTGCCACCCTCTACCTGAATGTCGGGTGTTCTCACATGTGCCTCCATCGAAGCGTTTACGGCTTCGCGTATGAGCTTGCCCTCCTCCATGAGACCGAAGGCGTACTCGAACATCATAGCCGCCGACAAGATGGTTGCAAGGGGGTTGGCGATGTTCTTGCCTGCCGCTTGGGGCCACGAACCGTGTATGGGCTCGAAAAGCGATGTGTGCACACCTACCGATGCCGAAGGTAAAAGACCAAGTGAGCCTGTTATCACAGAGCCCTCGTCTGTGAGAATGTCGCCGAACATGTTTTCGGTCACCATCACATCGAACGATGTGGGCCACTGTATGAGACGCATTGCGGCGTTGTCTACAAACATAAATTCTGTCTCCACCTCGGGGTATTGGAGTGCTATCTCTTTGGCAACCTCGCGCCACAGACGCGATGTGGCAAGGACGTTTGCCTTGTCAATTACGGTAACTTTTTTGTTGCGCTTCATGGCATACTCGTAGGCGAGTTTTACTATGCGCTCAATCTCTTCGCGTGAGTAAACGCAGGTGTCGTATGCCACCTTGCCGTCCTCGCTACGTCCTTGGGGACGACCAAAGTAGAGACCGCCTGTGAGCTCGCGTATACACATAAAGTCGGTGCCTTTTACTATGTCGGTGCGCAGAGGCGACTTGTCGATGAGGGCCTCGAATGTGGTTACGGGGCGCAGGTTTGCATACAATCCGAGTTTCTTGCGCATGGCAAGCAGGCCTTGCTCGGGGCGTACTTTGGCATTGGGGTTGTTGTCGAATCTAAGGTCGCCCACCGCACCAAAAAGTATGGCATCGCTCTGCATGCAGAGTTCGTGTGTCTCGTCGGGGTAGGGGTTGCCTGTTGCGTCTATGGCGCATGCGCCTACCAACCCTGTTTTGTAATTGAGTGTGTGCCCGAATTTGTCGCAAACGGCTTTTGTGACTTCGAGGGCCTGTGCTATAATTTCGGGTCCTATGCCGTCACCGGGCAATACAGCTATATTGAAATTCATGTTCTATATTCTTTGTTTTCCCTTGTGGGGTATATTTATCTGTTGTTTGCATTACTCTCCCAAGCCTCAATCTTATCCTTGTTGCTCAGCAGAAAATCAATGTCGTCGAGGCCGTTCATGAGACAGTGCTTCTTGTAGCCGTTTATCTCAAATGTTTCGCTTTTGCCTGTGGCATTGTTGGTAATTGTCTGTTCGGGCAGGTTCACGGTCACCTGTGTCGCGGGGTTGGTGTCGATAGAGGCAAACAGCTCTTTCAAAAACTCCTCGCTCACTACCACGGGGAGCACAAAGTTGTTGAGCTCGTTGTTTTTGTGAATATCGGCAAAAAAGCTCGAAACAACAACCCTGAACCCGTAGTCGGCGATGGCCCATGCTGCGTGCTCGCGGCTCGAACCGCAACCGAAGTTCTTGCCTGCAACAAGAATCTTACCGCTGTACTTGGGGTTGTTCATTACAAAGCTCTCTATTTTGTTACCCTCCTTGTCGAAACGCCAGTCGCGGAAGAGGTTCTCGCCGAAGCCTTCGCGTGTGGTTGCTTTCAGGAAGCGTGCGGGCACAATCTGGTCGGTGTCGATATTCTCCAAAGGCAGGGGGATACAACTGTCGGTAAGTATGCTGAATTTTTCTTTTTTCATCTTTCTTCTGCTTTAAAAAGGTTTATAGCAACTCGCGTGGGTCGGTTATCACGCCTGTCACGGCGGCCGCGGCAGCTACATATGGGCTTGCCAAAATAGTGTGTGAGCCGGGGCCTTGACGGCCTTCGAAGTTGCGGTTGCTTGTCGATACGCAATACTTACCGGCGGGCACTTTGTCCTCGTTCATGGCAAGGCATGCCGAGCAACCGGGCTCACGAATCTCGAACCCTGCCTCTGCAAGAACCTTGTCTATGCCTTCGGCCTCAATTTGTCGTGCAACGCTCCACGAGCCGGGCACAATCCATGCTGTTACACCCTCGGCCTTTTTCTTGCCTTTCACAATCTGTGCAAAGGCTCTGAAATCTTCTATTCGGCCGTTGGTACAGCTACCCACAAATACATAATCTATGTGGTGCCCCAAGAGCTTTTCTCCGGGCTTGAATCCCATGTAGTCGAGCGATTTGAGGAACGACGCACGTCCCACCTCCTCTATGGTGTCTTCGGTGGGTATGCACTCTGTTATACCAATACCCATGCCGGGGTTGGTGCCATATGTTATGCGTGGCTCTATATCTTCGGCACGGAAGGTGTATTCCATGTCGAATACAGCATCGTCGTCGCTTTTGAGGGTTTTCCAGTAGGCGACGGCTTTTTCCCACTCTTCGCCTTTGGGGGCGTAGGGACGGCCTTTTATGTATTCGAAGGTGGTGTCATCGGGTGCGACCATGCCACCGCGTGCTCCCATCTCAATCGATAGGTTGCAGAGTGTGAGACGGCTCTCCATGCTCAACGCGCGTATAGCCTCGCCTGCATATTCCACAAAATATCCCGTAGCACCGCTTGTTGTCATTTGCGACATTATGTATAGTGCTATATCCTTTGCTGTCACTCCTTTGCCGGCCTTGCCCTCTATGTTTATGCGCATAGCCTTGGGCTTCTGTTGCAGAATGCACTGCGAAGCCATCACCATGCCCACCTCGCTTGTGCCGATACCGAACGCTACTGCTCCCATGGCACCATGTGTCGATGTGTGTGAGTCGCCACACACTATGGTCATGCCGGGGAGTGTAAGTCCTTGCTCGGGGCCCACAACGTGTATGATACCGTTGTTGGGGTGTTTCATACCCCAGTAGCTGAGCCCAAATTGTGTTGCGTTCTTGGTGAGCGTGTCCACTTGGTTGCGCGACACCTCGTCGGCTATGGGCTTGTCCTGGTCTTTTGTGGGTATGTTGTGGTCGGGCATGCAGAATATTTTGTCGGGGCGCAAGCACCCGATGCCTCTGCTGCGTAACTCGTCGAATGCTTGGGGCGATGTAACCTCGTGGCAATACAAACGGTCGATATATAATTGTGTGGGGCCGTCCTCTACTTTCTGTACAACGTGGGCGTCCCAAATTTTGTCGAAAAGTGTGTTCATCGTTTTTCTTTATTCGTTGAACTTGTTTATACAATCGATGTAGGCCTCCACCGATGCGCTCACAATGTCGGTGTTTGCACCAAAACCATAGTAAAGATGGTTGTTGTGCTCTACCTGCATGTGCACTTTACCCATGTCGTCGCTACCTTTGCTTATTGCTTGTATGGTGAACTCTTTAATTATCATCTCGCGACGGATAATGTTTTTGAGTGCGTTTATGGCGGCATCTACGGGGCCGTTACCTGTTGCCGCGCTCTCGAACAGCTCACCTGCTATGCGCAAGCCTATGCTGGCCACCGAACGTATGTTGAGGCCTGTGGTAACTTGCAGATAGTCGAGTTTGATGCCTTTGTTCGAGCTGCGCTCTGCACCGGCAAGAACCAAGATGTCGTCGTCGTGAATCTCTTTTTTCTTGTCGGCAAGGCGTAGGAACTGCTCGTAAACCTCGTTCAGCTTGTCGTCTTCGAGTGTTATGCCGAGCACGTTCAAGCGATATTTGAGTGCGGCGCGTCCGCTACGGGCTGTGAGTACTATCGAGTTGTCGTCGATACCAACATCTTTGGGGTTCATAATCTCGTATGTGCTAACATCTTTCAACACGCCATCTTGGTGAATACCCGACGAGTGTGCAAAAGCGTTGCGTCCCACAATAGCCTTGTTTGCTTGAACAGGCATGTTCATAAGGCTCGATATCATACGGCTTGTGGGGAATATCTTTTGTGTGTTTATGTTGGTCTCCACCTTCAACGAGGGGTGGCACTTGGTAATCATCACAATCTCTTCGAGCGAGGTGTTACCGGCTCTCTCTCCTATACCGTTTATTGTTACCTCAACCTGACGTGCTCCGTTAATCACACCCGAAAGGGTGTTTGCTGTTGCCATGCCCAGGTCGTTGTGGCAGTGTGTCGATATTATTGCATTGTGAATGCCATCGACATGCTCCATGAGGTATTTAATCTTTGCACCATACTCCGAGGGTAGGCAGTAACCTGTTGTGTCGGGGATATTTACAACCGTTGCACCTGCTTTTATCACAGCCTCTACCACGCGGGCAAGATACTCGTTGTCGGTGCGTCCTGCGTCTTCGGCATAGAACTCAATATCCTCGACATAACGCTTTGCATATTTTACCGCCGCTACCGCACGCTCTATAATCTCTTCGCGTGTTGAACGGAATTTATACTGTATGTGAGAGTCCGATGTGCCTATACCTGTGTGTATACGTTTGCGCTTTGCAAATTTAAGTGCATCAACAGCAACATCGATGTCTTTCTCTACACCGCGTGTCAGTGCACAAATAGTGGGCCATGTAACAGCCTTTGATATCTCTCTCACCGAATTAAAATCTCCCGGGCTCGATATGGGAAAACCTGCCTCTATGACATCAACACCCAACTGTTCCAACTGCTTTGCTACCTGAATTTTTTCAACTGTGTTCAGCTGGCAACCGGGAACCTGCTCGCCGTCGCGCAGGGTGGTGTCGAAAATAAATAATCTATCGCTCATTTTTTTAAACTTTTTTTAATTAATAAAAACCTCCTTTTGTGTGCGGAGGCTACCAAAAATTGTGCTTCGCCAAGTGTGCGATATCTATTCACAAGCACATGTTTGTGGCTTTTACACAATTTCTAATTTGCAAAAATAGTTTTTTATTTTTATAAAACTAAAAAAAGGTGCATCTATTTACGAGTAAATATTTTAAAAATAACTAAAAACAGCTTCTATGGTTACAAAATGCTATATAATTGTTCATCATTGATATTTTTTTGTATTTTCGCATGTTAAATAATGTTTTATATGAAAAATATAAGTTTAAATATACAATATAGAGCCGATGACGACTGTCGTATGCAGGTTGTCTGCTCCTATGTTATAGGTTGTGAAAATGTGGAAGAGACGCATGAGATGGTGCGTGGCGGTTCGGCTATTTGGCACATCTTGTTCGAAGTACCTGCCGAGGCCACCTCTTTGTCCTATGGCTACCGTCTTATGCGTGGCACAAAGGTGGCTCGTAACGAGTGGGCTGTGACGCCTCACAAATTGTCGTTGAACTGTGTGAATAACTCCTATTATGTCAGCGACATGTGGCTGGACTCCCCTGTAGGCAATTATACACAGACCAACCTCTTCCGTTTCTTCGACAGCGGTGCATACCCTGTTGAGCAACCTCTTGTAAATTGGTATAACCGCAGTCTCACCATCACGCTCTATGTAATGGGTGTGAATAAGGGTGAGAAGGTTGCTGTTTGTGGCGACCTCCCCGTGCTTGGCATGTGGAACCCCTCGTCGGCTCCTGTCATGCAACAGGTTGAGTCCAATTTGTGGCGTGTAACCGTCGATGTCGAGAATATATCGGCTGTACAATTTAAAATAATAAAGCTCACAGCCGGTGGCGAGGTGTGTTGGGAGCCGGGGGACAATCGCTACATATCCCTGCCCGGCGACGAGGGTGGCAGAGCCTACTCTTACACACTGCCACATGTTGTTTTTCCCATGCGCGATATACGTCTGGCAGGAACGGTGTTGCCTCTCTTCTCCATGCGTTCCCACAAGGGGTGGGGTATAGGCGATTTTGGCGATATAAAGCTCATGGCCGAGTGGTTGAAGGCAACAGGGCAGAATATTCTTCAGCTCCTTCCCTTGAACGACACAACTGTTTTTGGTGGTGACGGCGATTCTTATCCCTACAACTGTGTTTCGGTGTATGCTCTCAACCCGATATATATGAATATGTCGGCTTTGCCTTCGTTGAACAGCGAAAAGGCCAACAAATACTACGAGGAGCGTCGCAAAGAGCTTAACGATGCCCCTGCCGTGCAATATTCGCAAGTTTATGCGTTGAAAATAAAATACCTCCACGACCTCTTTTTGGAGCAGGGTAGTGGGTTGCTTGCAAGCGAGGGGTGCCTGCGTTTCGTGCAAGAGCAGGAGCGTTGGCTCAAACCCTATGCAATGTTCCGCTTCCTCACCACACGCTTGCGTCGTTGCATCTGGGACTGGGGTAAATATCGTTATTACAACGAGGATACCGAGCGCGAACTGCTTGCCGAGTATCCCGAGGCTGCTCGCGAGATAGAGTTTCACTCGCTTGTGCAGTATCTCCTATACAGCCAGCTGTGCGAAGCTCATGAATATGCCAACTCGATAGGTGTTGCTCTCAAAGGCGATATACCCATAGGTGTTGCTCCAAATGGTGTCGATGTGTGGTGCGAGAGCTCGCAGTTTAATTTGCAGGTGTCGGCAGGTGCGCCGCCCGACATGTTCTCGGCCGATGGTCAAAATTGGGGTTTCCCCACCTATAACTGGGAGGTTATGTCGCTCGACGGTTATGCTTGGTGGCGTCGTCGTCTGCAATATATGTCGAAATTTTTCGATGCCTACCGCATCGATCATGTGCTTGGCTTCTTCCGCATTTGGGAGATTCCTCACACCTCGGTAAGCGGTTTGTCGGGCTGTTTCTCGCCCA
The DNA here is from genome assembly GCA_045631905.1 of Bacteroidaceae bacterium. Classification (GTDB taxonomy): domain Bacteria; phylum Bacteroidota; class Bacteroidia; order Bacteroidales; family Bacteroidaceae; genus HGM04593. The sequence continues at coordinate 1,283 of JAZQVO010000016.1, read as the reverse complement.
ATATGCCGTTGAGCCGAGAGGAGCTTGCTCTTGCAGGCTTCGAGTTTAATGAACGTGAGCACCTCGTGCCATACATCACAAAAGAGATGCTCTGTAAGCTCTTCCCCGGCTATGTCGAGCAGTTGCTCGCTCTTTTCTTCGACGAACAGCCGGGTGGCACCTATCTCTTCAAAGAGTATATCAAGGGTGCATCGGCCTTGGCCTATGAGATTTACGACAAGTGTGGTGAAACATTCCCCGAAGAGCTTAAAAAGAGCCTTTTGAATCTTTATGGCGATGTGCTTTTCATGCGCGACATAAAGGAGGAAAACAAATTTGTTCCACGTATCCTCGGTCACGATACAGCCGCCTATACACAGCTGTCACAAGAGCAACGTCGTCTCTACGACCGCATATACGAGGATTATTTCTACAACCGCCACACAATGCATTGGTTCGAAGAGGGTATGCGCAAGCTGGCACCTGTTTTGCAGTCTACCTCCATGACAGCATGTGGCGAGGACCTTGGTATGATTCCGGCTTGTGTGCCTTGGGTTATGAAGAACCTTCAAATACTCTCTCTCGAGATTCAACGTATGCCCAAGATTTTTGGCGAGACATTTGCTCGCCCTGAGTACTATCCCTATTTATCGGTGGCAACCCCCTCTACACACGATATGAGTACTTTGCGCGGTTGGTGGCGCGAGGATAGAGCCCTCACCTCACAGTTTTATAATTCCGAGCTTGGTTTCGAGGGTGAGGCTCCTGACGAGATGACGGGTGCTGTTGCAAAAGCTATTATTGAGCAACACTTGCACTCGCCGTCAGCGTTTGCTCTCTTTGCATGGCAGGATCTCATGGCTATGGACGAGCGTCTGCGTTTGAACGACCCCGAGGCGGAACGCATAAATGTTCCCTCGAACCGCGACCACATGTGGAACTACCGCATGCATATAGCGATAGAGGAGATGATTGAGGAGCGTGCGTTTAACGATACTCTGCGTTCTATGATTGTTGCTTCGGGTCGCGGTGCTTGTTAATGGTGTTTAAGTAAAGTTTTTTGCTTTGTTTATGCGGGTGGCTTGTGCCACCCGCTTTTCTTCTCATTTGCTCTGCTTTTTACGGTGCCGGTGTTTTTTTGGAGATTACCTTTGCTTGCGGTATGCTTTGTAATCATAAGGTTGTTCATTGATGCGCATTAAAGCTTTTAGAAAAACGAGCGTCAGTATTTTTGGGAAAAGTGGAGGACTGTTTGAGCGTCAGGTAAGAAAAATGGCTTGCCATTTTGCGCCGCCAAGCGAGTT
>JAZQVO010000015.1:0-88472 GCA_045631905.1 Bacteroidaceae bacterium | reverse complement strand
ATTCGATTTTATAATGACCGAGAGGATTAAACTAAGCAACTCGTGAGCGATACTCACGAGTTGTTTTTCTTTGAAGTGGTTAGTGATACTAACCAGTTGATGTGTCTTATCGGGTAGGAAATAAAGCAGTTGGTTAGTCGCGCTAACCAACTGAAATCACCCCTAAAAACCACCCCAAAATCACCCCTCGATTTCGATGCAAAATTGTGAAAAATCGAGTGATACAATTATGAAAATGGCCTTTTTTGAGCAGTTGCCAAATCATAAGTGATTGAAGCATTGTGCATTAAAGCTATGGTTCAAGGATTCTGGTGGCACCACCTTGCAAAACGCTAATGACTTAAAAACAAATTGTTAGCGTTTTCTTTTTCTCTTTATGTATAACAAATGTATAGTTGCAGTTGAAGAGACTTTTGAAGGTAGAAAATTGCAAGACATTTACGACGAAACGTACACTTTAATAGATTAACGCACTGCGCAACTCGTTTATGCTTGGAACAACAGAAAGCGCGAGCAGAGTGCTTTCTCCTGTTTAGATATTCTTATTTTGTGCCTTTCACAAACACTACATAAAATTTGCATTTGCGCACCCGATGTTTTATCTTCGCAGAACAAGGCTTTAAATTCATAATATTATGATAAAGAAGATGACATCGCCCCGGGCAATTATGGCTCTTTTGATGCTTACCGGGGCCACAGCTATCCCCACTGCCATAGGCATGGGCAACAGTGATATTGGTGTTATGAACAGCAAGGAACTTTTACAGTTAGGTATAGGTGTTTTTGCCTTGGGTGCGGTTCTGATAACATTCTTGCTGATATTCAGAATTTGGAGGTGGGAGCATTTTGCACGGGTGAGAGCCGTGGGCGAATGGTGGCTTTTTGCCTTAATGAACATTGCCACAATAGCCTTGTACCCCGCTTACATTCTCTATTTTCATATATTGAGCCACATATACCCTGCTTTGCAGATGCAGGAGGTTATTCACGATTATGCAATAGTGGGTGCCTGGAGCCTCAACACTATAAACCTTATTGTAACAAATGTTCTCTTTGTATGTGCCCTGCCCCACACTACATTACCCGCCCCCATGAGGGTGCGCTACTCGGGCTCTTCGAAGGAGCTTAACGCATGGCGTGCAATTTTTGCAATATTTTTCCTCGCCGACATAATCTACCTTGCAATATGCATAAATGTGGGTGCTGTAACCGGTGTTCTTTCGGCAATAGTATATATGTATGTACTCTTTGCCCTGCATGCCGGCAAGGTTGAGTGGAAAGAGAAGATGCTTAAAAGAAAATATCACAAATAGCATGAGAAGGCTTCTGTTTTTTTTCATCTTGACAGTTGGCATTATGCCCGCCTTTTCTCAACAAGAGAAGGAGGTGCAAGCCTTTTTGGAGGGTGTATATAACAAGGTGGCAGATATAAGAGCCGGCCACGATGGCGACTACGAATCGCTGATGGAGAGACACTGCTCGCACAAATTTCTTGAATATTATAGCGAGATACGCCGATGGGAAGAGAAGAGATTTGAGTGCATCTTACACTCAGGTGCCGGAGCATACGATATTTTTATTGGTTGCAACGACTATTTTGACAGCGTCAGATACAGCGTGGGCAACGTGCAAAAGACAGCAGATGAAAAAATATACCGTGCCACGGTAACCGCACACTTTTTCTGCGAAGCGTACAAAGAGAAAGAGTGGGAAACGGAGCAATCGCTCCTTGTGGTCCACGAAAAAGGAGAGTGGCGCATAGCCGACTTTCAATCGCCAGGCAAAGAGAGCGACCTCGAAATTATGAAAAAGGAATTGCCACAAGCCATAAAAGCACACATCTCAAGCGACGAGGAACGCATCGCCCTGCGTTTGGAAAGGGCCTACAAAGAGGTCGCGGAGATTGTGAACGGCAAACGGTTCGACACCTCGCATTTGAACAAAAAATACCTCACAAAAGAGTTCAACGAGTTGATAGACGAAGTTAATTACTGGGAAAACAAATTGGGCGATATGATTGTGGACCACGACTGCTGGATACGCATGCAGGATTGGGACAACATAAATTTTAATATATCGAACATCATAATCACAAGCCCCGGCACAGCCGTTGCCGATGTTACGCACACAACAATAATAGGAACAAAAGAATACACGGGTAAAACCCTTTTGCACCTTCTTAAAGAGAACGGAGAGTGGTACATAGATGACTTTGCCGACTATGCCGGAGACAGCAAAACCCTGCACAAGAGCGACAGCAACGAGATGAAAGAGGGGATATTGGAGGCCGTGGAATCTTTCGACGGGGTGATAGACTTTTTAGAGTTTTAAACAGCTTCTAAACGAATAACGAACAATAAAAAACATAGAACCATGTACGACATAGCAATCATAGGCGGAGGACCTGCCGGATATGTGGCGGCCGAGAACGCAGGAGCACGAGGGCTCAAAACCATACTTTTCGAGAAGCGCGAGCTTGGCGGTGTGTGCCTTAACGAGGGGTGTATACCCACAAAGACACTGCTTTACAGCGCAAAGATGTATGAGCATGCCACAGGTGGCAAAAAATATGGCATAACAGCCGAGAACGTAACCTTCGACTACAAGAAGATTGCCGACCGCAAGACAAAGGTGGTGCGCAAGCTGGTAGCAGGCATAAAGATGAAGATGGAGCACAACAACGTAGAGGTTGTGCGTGGCGATGCCTTCATAGAGGGTGGCGATGACAAATGTATAAAGATAACCTGCAATGAACAGAGCTACGAGGCATCGCGCCTGCTCATAGCAACAGGAAGCGAAGCTTTTGTGCCCCCTATCCCCGGCATAGAAAACAACGAGGCGGTGCTCACAAACCGCGAGATACTCGCACTCACCACAGCACCCGAGAGCCTTGTGGTTATTGGTGGCGGAGTGATAGGCATGGAGTTTGCCAGCTTATACAACAGCCTTGGTGTGCCTGTCACCGTAATTGAGATGCTACCCGAGATTTTGGGTGGCATGGACAAAGAGGTTGCCGAGATGTTGCGCGGTGTTTACACCAAGAGAGGGGTTAAATTCTGCCTCGGCTGCAAGGTAACAGCCATAGAAGGCAACACCGTACACTACACCGACGGCGAGGGTAACAACCTGACGGCCGACGGCGACAAGATACTCATGAGCGTTGGCCGACGAGCCACACTCACAGGGTTCGGGCTCGAGAACCTCCACATAGAGGCCGAACGAGGTATAAAAGTAAACGAGCACATGCAAACCGGCATGCCAAATGTGTATGCCGCCGGCGATGTAACAGGCTTCTCGTTGCTGGCACACACCGCAAGCCGAGAGGCCGAGGTTGCAATAAACCACATAACAGGGAAAGAGGACAAAATGGAGTACAACGCTATCCCCGGCATAGTATATACAAACCCCGAGGTGAGCAGTGTCGGCTTAACCGAAGAGCAGGCAACGACACAAGAGCCGGGATATAAAGTAACCAAGCTACCCATGACCTTTTCGGGCCGTTTCGTTGCCGAAAACGAGGGACAGATGGGACTATGCAAAATTATAACCTCGCCCCAGGGATATGTATTAGGCGTACACATGGTGGGCAACCCCTCGGGCGAGTTCATCTGCGCCGCCTGCATGGCCATCACCCACAAACTGAGCGTGGAAGAACTGCGTCGCACGGTGTTCCCCCACCCCACGGTGAGCGAGATACTTAAAGAGGGGCTCTTTGAGCTATAAAAACGCCTAAAAACGATGCACAACCTGCACTTAATGAATTTTACAATAAAATTTTAAATGGTTTTTTAGGTTTGTTCAATAAAAAGCCGTTCCTTTGCCAAATATTTGTATACAAAGAGAATTATGAGAGATATTAAGGTAAAACCCGCCAAAGGAAAGCTTGGTGTAATGTGCGTGGGACTGGGTGCGGTTACCACAACCACCATCATAGGTGCTCTTATGTCGCGCAAAGGCTTGTCGCGCCCCACAGGTTCATTTGCCTGCGAGGGTATCATGCGTCTGGGCCGTGGCAAAGATAAGGTTTATAAAGAGGTAAAAGATATTATACCCGTTGCCGGGCTCGACGAGCTTGTGTTCGGTGCGTGGGATTTATACGATGACGATGCTTACGATGCCGCCATAAAAGCAGGTGTCTTGAAACAGCAGGACATAGACCCTGTAAAGGAGGAGTTGAAAGCCATACGTCCCTACAAGGCACTCTTCGACAAGAGCTATGCCACAAACATCGACGGCCCCAATGTGAAAACAGGCAACAGCCGTTGGGACCTCACAGAGCAGTTACGCGAGGATATTCGCAACTTCAAGGCCGAGAACAACTGCGACCGCGTGGTTGTAATATGGATTGCAAGTACCGAAAAATATATACCCCGTGACGAAGATGTTCACGGCAACCTTACAGCCTTTGAGCAGGCCATGAAGGACAACGACACCGCACGCATAGCACCAAGCATGTGCTACGCCTATGCCTCAATGCGCGAAGGTTGCCCCTTTGTGATGGGAGCCCCCAACCTCTGTATAGATATTCCCGCAATGTGGGAACTTGCCGAGGAGACAAAAGTACCCATCACAGGCAAGGACTTCAAGAGCGGGCAGACAATGATGAAAACCGTGCTTGCACCCGCCTTCTTCACCCGCCAGCTGGGTGTAACAGGCTGGTTCTCGACCAATATTCTGGGTAACCGCGACGGCATTGTGCTCGACAACCCCGAGAACTTCGAGACCAAACGCCGTAGCAAGACATCGGCCCTCGACAGCATACTCGACAGCGACGTCTACCCCGACCTCTACTCCGACATATACCACAAGGTGAGAATAAACTACTACCCCCCGCGTGGCGACGAAAAAGAGAGCTGGGACAACATCGACATATTTGGTTGGATGGGTTACCCCATGACAATAAAGGTAAACTTCCTCTGCCGAGACTCTATTTTGGCAGCACCCCTTGTGCTCGACCTCATACTGTTCAGCGATATTGCGTTGCGTGCAGGCGAGTATGGCATACAGGAATTTATGTCGTTCTACTGCAAAGCCCCCATGCACAAAGATGGGGAAAAACCGGTGCACGACCTTTTCAAGCAGTTTGCGATGCTCAAAAACAAAATACGAGAATTTGCAGGCTACGAAGCCGACCAAGAACTCGACTAAAATAAAAATATGCAACGTCTGTTGCATATTTTTTACTTTTTTGCATCTTTCATGCAAAAAAGTTGCAAAAAAGCATACATAATTGTGTAATTATACCTAAATTCGCGACCCATAGGAATAAATATACAATTATGAAGATAAAAAACTCACGTCTCGATGCCATCAGGCTCATACTATCGACACAAGAGATAGGCTGCCAAGAGGAGCTGTTAAGCGAGCTGGCAAAAGAGGGATTCAAACTTACACAAGCAACGCTATCGCGCGATCTGCACCAACTGCGCGTAGTGAAAACCGTGGGGGTACAAGGACGTTACAGATATATACTTACACGCCCACACCAGTATCGTCGCGAAGGCGAAGAGGGAACTATGCGCCCCGTCACACCTATACAAGAAGCCAGCGGTTTCTTGTCGATAAAATTTTCGGGTAACATAGCTGTCATTCACACCAAGCCGAGCTACGCCAGCACACTTGCCTACCATATAGACAATTATGAGTTCCCCGAAATTATAGGAACAATAGCAGGCGACGACACAGTAATGCTGATAATTGCCGAAGATGCCGGTCGAGGAGCGGTACTCAGAGCATTAAGAACAATAATACCGAACATTTAACATCGCACGAGAGATGGAAGAAAAAATATACGATGACGGCATTGACGTTATAATAGCCAACGCATCGCACGAAAAATATGTAGACGAAATTCTGGAAACCATAAGCGCAGCAGCCAAGGTGCGCGGAACAGGTATTGCAAAACGTACACACGAGTATGTTGCCCAAAAGATGAAAGAGGGCAAAGCCATCATAGCACTGAAAGATGGGCAATTTGCCGGTTTCTGTTACATAGAGAGCTGGGGTAACAAACAATATGTAGCCAACTCGGGACTTATCGTTGTGGATAAATTCCGCGGACACGGCCTTGCCAAACGCATCAAAAAGACAGCCTTCAACCTGTCGCGCAAGCTATGGCCCGAAGCAAAGCTCTTTGGCCTCACAAGCGGTGGTGCCGTAATGAAAATCAACACCGAGCTTGGCTACGTGCCCGTTCCCTTCTCGGAGCTGACAGACGACGAGGCATTCTGGAAAGGTTGCCAAGGTTGCATAAACCACGATGTGCTCGAACGCACCGACCGCCGTTACTGCATATGCACAGCCATGCTTTACGACCCGGCAAAGCACAAAGAAGATAAATAACAAATAAAAAAAACAGAACAAAATACATTATGGAAAAGAAAAAAGTTGTTGTTGCGTTCAGCGGAGGCTTGGACACATCGTTCACAGTAATGTACCTCGCCAAAGAGAAAGGCTATGAGGTTTATGCCGCATGCGCCAACACAGGAGGATTCAGCCCCGAACAGCTGAAACAAAACGAAGAAAACGCCTACAAGCTGGGTGCAACAAAATATGTAACACTCGACGTTACACAAGAGTACTACGAAAAGAGCCTCAAATACATGGTATACGGCAATGTGTTGCGCAACGGAACATACCCCATCTCGGTATCATCGGAGCGCATATTCCAAGCCCTTGCCATAGCACGATATGCCAACGAGATAGGCGCATCGGCAATAGCGCACGGCTCGACAGGTGCAGGAAACGACCAGATTCGTTTCGACATGACATTCCTTGTGTGCGCACCCGGCGTTGAGATTATAACCCTCACACGCGACATGACACTCACAAGAGAGTATGAGGTGAACTACCTGAACGAGCACGGCTTCTTTGCCGACTTTACCAAGCTCAAATACTCATATAACGTGGGTATATGGGGCACCAGCATATGCGGTGGCGAGATACTCGACTCAAAACAGGGACTGCCCGAGAGCGCATACCTCAAACAGGTTGAAAAGAGTGGCGAGGAGGAGTTGCACCTCACATTCGAAGAGGGAGAGCTCAAAGCCGTAAACGGCGAGAAATTCGACAACCCCATAGAGGCTATTCAAAAGGTTGAGGAGATTGGTGCAGCCTATGGAATAGGCCGCGACATGCATGTCGGCGACACCATCATCGGCATCAAAGGACGTGTAGGCTTTGAGGCGGCGGCCCCCATGCTCATCATAGCCGGCCACAAGTTCCTCGAGAAGTATACACTGAGCAAGTGGCAACAATACTGGAAGGACCAGGTAGCCAACTGGTATGGAATGTTCCTGCACGAGAGCCAATATCTGGAGCCCGTGATGCGCGACATTGAGGCTATGCTCGAAAGCTCACAGCGCAACGTAACAGGTACAGCTATCCTGAGACTCATGCCCAAACACTTTGAGACAGTGGGTGTAGACTCTCCCAACGACCTTGTCAAGAACAAGCTGGGCGAGTATGGCGAGACACAGAAGGGCTGGACAGCAGAGGAGGCAAAAGGTTTCATAAAGGTAACCTCTACCCCCCTGCGTGCTTACTATGCCAACCACCCCGATGAAAAAATCTAAACAGCAAGAAAAATGATTAAAGTTGGAATTATAGGAGGAGCCGGTTACACGGCAGGCGAGCTTCTTCGCCTGCTACTCGGCCACCCCGAAGTTGAGATAAAATTTGTACACAGCAGCAGCAACGCCGGCAACCGAATAACCGATGTTCATGCAGGCTTTCTTGGAGAAACCGACCTTGTGTTTACCGACCAAATGCCGTTTGAGGAGATAGACCTCTTATACTTCTGCACAGCACATGGCGACACACGTAAATTCCTCGAAAGCACACAGTTGCCCGACGAGTTAAAGGTTATAGACCTCTCCATGGACTACCGCATAAAGAGCAACGATCACGACTTTATTTACGGCCTCCCCGAGCTGAACCGTCGCGCCACCTGCAAGAGCCGTTACGTTGCCAACCCCGGTTGCTTTGCCACATGCATAGAGCTTGGCCTACTGCCTCTGGCAAAAGAGCACCTGCTCAAAGGAGACATCTCGGTAAATGCAATAACAGGCAGTACAGGTGCAGGGGTGAAGCCCTCGGCAACCACACATTACAGCTGGCGCAACAACAACATAAGCATATACAAGCCTTTTACCCACCAGCACCTGCCCGAAATTTTGCAGAGCATAAAGCAGTTGCAACCCGACTTTGACGGCGAGATAGACTTTATCCCCTACCGTGGCGACTTCCCCCGTGGAATATTTGCCACATTGGTAGTTAAGTGCGACCTCGACATAGAGACCATATACAAACTGTATGAGAGCTACTACGAGCGCGACTCATTCACACACATCATAAACAAGCCTATCGACCTTAAACAGGTGGTGAACACAAACAAGTGTCTCATTCACCTAGAAAAGCATGACAACAAACTGCTCATAACATCTATTATAGACAACCTGCTGAAAGGTGCAAGCGGACAAGCCGTGCACAACATGAACCTACTCTTCGGCCTCGAGGAGACCGTGGGCCTGAAACTTAAACCTTCGGCATTCTAAAAAGAGAAAGAGATGAAACTATATGATGTATACCCACTCTTCGACGTAAACATAGTAAAAGGAGAAGGGTGCAAAGTGTGGGACGACAAAGGCACAGAATACCTCGACCTCTACGGAGGACACGCCGTAATATCCATAGGCCATGCACACCCCAAGTATGTCGATTACATAAGCAAGCAGGTTGCCACACTCGGCTTCTACTCAAACTCGGTGATAAACACCCTGCAAAGCAGAGTTGCCGAAAAGCTTGGCAAGATAAGCGGGTACGAGGATTACAACCTCTTCTTCATAAACTCGGGAGCAGAGGCCAACGAGAATGCGCTGAAGCTATCGTCGTTCAAGAACGGACGCACACGTGTGATAGCCTTTAAAAAGGCGTTCCACGGACGCACATCGCTCGCCGTGGAGGTTACCGACAACCCCAAGATTATAGCCCCCATAAACAACTGCGGACACACCACATACCTCCCCTTGGGTGACATAGAAGCTGTGCGCACCGAGCTTGCCAAGGGCGACGTAACAGCAGTTATAATAGAGGGCATACAGGGTGTGGGCGGTATCAGAATACCCGAAGCAGAGTTCTTGCAGGAGTTGCAGAAGGAGTGCGAAGCAACCGGCACCACACTCATACTCGACGAGATACAGAGCGGTTGTGGCCGTAGCGGTAAATTCTTTGCTCACCAGTGGGCAGGCATACGCCCCGACATTATAACACAAGCCAAGGGTATAGGCAACGGCTTTCCCATAGGTTGCGTGCTCATAAGCCCTAAATTCCAAGCCGTGTATGGTGAGTTGGGAACCACATTCGGCGGTAACCACCTTGCATGTGCGGCGGCCGAGGCCGTGCTCGAGGTGATGGAGGAGGAGAACCTGCTCGACAACGTGAACCGCGTAGGCGACTACCTGATGCAGGAGCTTAAAAAGATACCTCAAATAAAAGAGGTGCGTGGCCGTGGCCTTATGATAGGCATGGAGTTTGACGAGCCCATAAAGGAGATTCGTCGCAAACTACTCTTCGAGGAGCATGTGTTCACAGGTGTCAGCGGTACAAATGTTATACGTCTGTTGCCACCCCTCACGCTCACCATGGAGCAAGCCGAGGAGTTTATCACACGATTCAAAAGAGTTTTGGGATAAAGAGAGAGGTACAGAACACACTACACACAAACGAGGAGCACCATAAAGGTGCTCCTCGTTTGTGTGTAAACTCACCTTACTCTCAACCACTGCATGGGATTGAGCTTGGTAATCTCGTTGCGCAGTTGAAATTGCAGACAGGTGTGCCCGCCCTGCTCGGCAACCGTGGCTATGACATCGCCCGTTTTCAACATATCGCCCTCCTTAACATAAATATCGCCCAGACGCGAGTAGACGGTGATATACTTATCGTGACGCACAAGCACAAAAGCAAAGTCGGCCTGACGAATAACAGAGACCACCTGCCCGTCGAACACACACACGGCTTTTGCTCCGCGCTCACCCTCTATGACGATACCACCGTAGTCTATCTTAACATCGCCCTTTACAACGCCCTTCTGCGGACCAAAGGTGCTAACCACATGGTAAGGGCCTGTTATTGGCATGGGCAACCTACCTTTGTTCTGCGCAAACTCACTGCTTAGCTTTGTATTTGTGCTCCTCTTGGCTGTCTCTTTCTTTGTAACAGCCTTTGCAGGCTCGGCACCTTTCTTGGCCTTGGCGGCCTTACGCTCACGCTCGCGTTGCTCGCGCACGGCACGCTCCACGGCAACCTCTATCTCGCTATTCAGCTTAGCAAGTTGCTTGCGCTGTGCTTTCAACTCCTTCTCCACCTTTTTCGACTGCTTTTGCAGGTCGCTTACTATCTGTTTTTGTTGCTCCTGCAACAACTGCATGGCAGTACGCTGGTGCTTCTGCTCCTCGAGCGATATGTTTTTTGTGACAAGAGTACTGTCGAGCGAAGCCTTCTGTTTTTCCAGCTCAATAACAGCCGATTTTAGCTCCTCGCCCTTCTTTCGGTAAGCCTGCATATACTCGCGCACATAGCGATAACGGCGCACCATGGCATTGAAATTGTCGGCCGAAACAACAAAAAGCAATTTATCCTGAAACTTGCCATACCTGCGCGAACGCTTCAAGGCCGACGCATACTCCTCCTTCGAGGTGCTCACCTTCGCCTCTTTATCCTTAATTTCGGCCTTCAACGAATCAATCTCCCCATTTATCACCTTCACCTCGCTCACAAGCATGTCTATAAGCTCTTTACGCTCTCTTATCTGTGCGTTTATGAGGTCGAGGTTCTTTAATTTACCTGCAATATCCTTCTTTGAGGATAGCAAAATATTCTCCTTGCGCGATATCTGCTTCTGCAAGTCGGATACCTTGCTACGCATCTCTTTTATCTTTGCAGTTTGGGCATACCCGCAAGCAAAGACAAACGACAGTAACAAAAACAAAAGATATAATCTCTTTCGCATTATGCTGAATGTTTTTCTTTAATTTACTTACCTAACAAAGAGTTTAACAACTCACTAACTCCCACCTTTTTGTAACGTGTCGGTGGTGCCTGAATTTTAAGGTTGTCTACCACGTTCATCTTGCTCAAAGAGAGCGAAAGACGCACACTGCCCGACGCAATCTCTATGTACGAAGGGAAGAGTTCTTTGCCCACCTCCTTAAAATCGCTATAATAACACTGCACCCTTGTACCGCCGGCATGAACACCCTCGCTACGCACCAACAAACCTGTGGCCACGTCTATGAAATATTCATATGTTATACCTTGCGAAGAGGTGGTGAGCACCACATTTTCTCCTTCGCGCCTAACCTTCATTGCACCAAGTGACTCGGCGATACTCTTGCCTCCGGGCACATATATACGGTTCATAAGCACAGACTGCAACAGAGAATAGTCGAGACCGAGGCTCTGCAAGAAAGAGACTGCCGAATAGTCCTGCTTGACATACTCCCCTTTGAGACGGTTCACCGCCTGAACATATGTGGGGGTGAAGCTTATGGTTGCAGCCTCGACAAGCCCTAACGGGGTGACAGAGAGATGTACACCCACCCCCTCGAGCATCTTTACACTACCCGAAACAGAAAGAGGCTTACCGTTTACATCGAGAGCAATTTTTGCCTTTGCTCCCACACCACTCACACCACCTTTTATGGCCGGCATTGATTTAAGTTGCAAAGCCTCGACAAGCTGTGCCGAGCCGTCGCCGGCACTCTTTGTGGAGCGACAAGCCGTAAACGAAACAAGCACCGCCAAAAGCACCGCAATATAATAGATATTACTTTTTCTTACCATCGTATATATACTTTCTCTTTTTAATCTTGCGTTTGAGCGATTTTGAATCGTCGCCAAGTTCACGCGCCTTTACCCAGCACTCCACAGCTCGCTCTATATCGCCATATTTTGCATAAATATCGCCACAGTGATGAAACTCCACCGCACTCTTTTCGCCCTCGATGGAAAGGAGCTTGTCGGCATACTCCTTTGCCTCGTCGTAACGCCCAAGCAGAAAGAGCAACCATGCATAAGTGTCTATGTAGATAGCCTCGTCGGGCTCCTGTTGCAGGGTGCGATAGCTCATGCCAAGCGCACGTTCGAGGTCGCGCTCCTCCAAGGCCAAATAGTATGCATAATTGTTCAACACACTTATATTTGAACCATCGTACTCCAAAGCCGAATCGTAGGCCTTCATGGACTCCTCTATGTAGCCAAGCTCGTGATATGTATCACCCAACAAAGCATACACGTCGGAAACCACACCCGACTCGGTCTCTTGCGAATACTTCTCCAGCCCCTCGCGGTAGACCTTTAAGGCCTCCTCCTTACGCCCGGTGAGATAGCTTGCAAGCCCCTTATAACGATATAGCTCCAAAAGGTCGGGAAAATACATTATCGCGGTGTCGCACCTCGCGATAATCTCCTCGTAGTTGTTGCGTTCGACAGCATACAGGAGTTGTTGAAGACGAGCCGACATGTTGTCGGGCTCCACCGACAATATTTTATCGAGCACAGGAGCAACAGCCTCCTCGCCTTTGTCTATATGCAGGAGGTACCTCACATATAATGTGCCCGACTGAACGACACCAAAGGGAAGCTCCATGAGCTCGTCGAAGAGGTTTATAAGATAGTCGCTGCTACCTGCTCTCTCCTTGTACACTATGTAATCCAACAAAACACTTTCTCGTATCTCGCTATCGAGTTTATCGTTTTTCAACAACTTCTCCACGGTGGACACAAACATGGTGTCGTTCTTAATACCCGAATAATAATCTATCATGGACAACTGCACCTGCACGTTGTCGGGCGATTTTTCGAGAACCTCGTTATACAGAGAGAGAGCCTTCTCGTTCTCGTTGAACATGAGGTAGGTATCACCCTCCATAATAAGGAAACGTATGTCGTCGGGGTATTCTGCCGACAGAGCTCTCAACTCGGCAAGAGCCGAATCTTTTTGTTGCAGGATAACATAAATCCTATATTTCTGCAAGGAGACATACTCGGAACGACCTTCTATTTTTTCGTACTTTTCCAACGCCTCAACAGCCTGACTGTACATCGCAAGCTCGGCGTAGCGTGCCGCAAGGGCCAAATATATATCGCTCTTGTCGGGGAACGCCCGGGCCATCTCTTCGCACACCTTCAATGCGGTCTCCTTGTCGCTCTCGTTATCGAAATATTGCACCAGAGATTGCCAAAAGAGCATATTTTTTTTATCCTTCCGCACAATATTCTTCAACATCTCCAAAGCCTCGCTCTTTTTGCCCAGATATTGATACATATCCACAAGCTCGAACATTACCGAAGAAGATTCGGGCGAGAGGGCGCGACAGTGCTCGAGCATGTCGAACGCAACATCGTACTTCTCCTGCTCGACATATGAAAGTGCCTGCAAGTAGTAATAATCTACGGCACGCTCTTGTGACACCGAGTCGGCAAGGTGTGTTGCTCCGGCTCTTGTCGCAAGAGACAGGAGCACAAACAGCAACACCACATATGTGCAAAATTTACCCATCACCGGCAAACGATTATACACCTGTATGGCCGAAACCGCCGGCACCACGCTCGGTCTCGTCGAGAATATCAACCTCGCTCCACTCTACCTGCTCGTGACGCGCTATAACCATCTGTGCTATGCGCTCGCCGTCGGTCACCGTGAAGGGCTCGTTGGAGAGGTTTACCAATATGACACACACCTCGCCTCGATAGTCGGCATCTATGGTACCGGGAGAATTTAGCACAGTTATACCTTTCTTTATGGCCAGACCGCTGCGGGGACGTACTTGAGCCTCGTAGCCATCGGGCAGAGCCATGTAAAGACCTGTGGGCACAAGGGCGCGTTGCAAGGGGTTCAGCACTATCGGTTCGTCTAAGTTGGCTCTCAGGTCCATGCCTGCCGACGAGGTTGTTGCGTATGCAGGCAGGGCGTGTTTCGACTTATTTATTATCTGTACTTTCATTGTTTGTTGCTTTTAAAAAGAGAAACTCCGAGCAACGGTTAATGTTCTCGGAGCCTCCATCTATTGTATTAATTATTATTGTTCGCTTGATAGAACACCTTGTTTGCTCCGGAGGTGAATTTTATGGCATCGGGGTTCTCCTTTGCAAAAGATTCGATGTATCTCATTCGTTTATCGTCTTGCAATTCATCGACCGCGATAAGCAAACCAGTCTCCTCAACATTGCCGAAGCTCTTGTTTACAGCGGTTCCGAATATCTTCATTGTGGGCGAGAGGCCCATGTATGCGTTCACCATGGGAGGGATACTCAAACCGAACTTATGCACCTCTTGTTTGAGTATGCGATAATCCTCTTTAAATGTATCCTTGCAGAAGATGGCCGACAGCTCCTCCTCGGGTGTCTCAATGAGAAGCGGTGTCACAGGCGACACAAGGTTGTCGGGGTCGGCAAAATGTTTCTTCAAGAAATAAAGTATCATATCGCGTGCCTTTGTGAGATATGATGGATACATGGTAACCTTGCCAAACAGATATTTGACATTAGGCAACACAACGGTCAAGGCACCAAGACCGTCCCACAAGTTGTCGAGGGCAAAAATACTCTTTGAGCCCATCTTCGACGACTGGTACTCCAACGCCACAAAGGCACGACCAAGCTCCACGGTATATGGCAACACCTCTTTCAAGAACTTCTCGGAGAAGCCAAACATACCATGGGCGGTTGCCATCATAGGCTCGCCATGCTCGTCGATGCGCACATCGCCACCAAAGATGTAACGATAACCTCCTATAATATCGTCGCACTCGGGGTTCCACACAATAAGTTGCTTGTAGGGGTTCTCCATGGTATCGAACTCGTCGATATCCACAGCCTTACCCGTTCCGCCACCTGCGGCACGGAAAGCAATCTCACGCAAACGACCAATCTCACGCATAACATTTGGTGAGTCAAATGCCGTTACGATGTATATCTCGTTGTTACTGCGATGCGTAAAACGCAAACGTTTTTCTTCGGTTAGTTCAGCCTTTAAAAGTTCCTTTGGAACCGGAGCTATAATATCTTCCATAATATATGCGGTAGGTTACAACTCATACACAAGCTCCTTTACATATTGCGCCCACTCCGACGGTTTTTTAGACTTGTCGAATGTTTGCCATGGTATAGGCTTGCCTATGGTTACCTTAAATGTTTTATTCTTGTTTTTGAACATCTCGTCGCTCAAATAGAGCATTGCGATATTAAACTTCAAGCCCAGCATTTTATTTATGTTCGCAAGGCGGTAGAAGAAGTCGGAATTTTGCCCTTCAAAGTGAATGGGCACAACATCGCGCTGTGTCTGCACGCTCTTTGTAATAAATGTCTTTTTCCATTCAAGGTCGCGTATGACACCTTTGTTCTTGCGAGAACAGATACCGGCCGGGAACATCACAATGTGGTTATCGCTCTCAAAGGCGGTGTTTACCTGCTGTGGGAAGTTACGCGCCTGCTTGCCGGTTTTGTTTATGGGCACCCAAAACGACGATATGTGAGGGATATTCATCAAGAGGTCGTTTACAAGGAGCTTTATTTTGCCCTCGTATTTTTGGCCCAAGATATATGCAAGACCAAGACCGTCCTGCGCACCAAGAGGGTGGTTGCTAACAAAGGTGTAACGCCCCTCTGTGGGAAGATTTTCGAGGCCGTGTATCTCAAAAGAGTTATTAAAATAGTTCATAAAGGCCTCTATGAAGTCTAAGTCGCGCTTGTCGTGATTAATGCGGAGAAAGGCATTCACCTCGTCTTGATGAACTATTTTTTTGAGGTACGACACAAGGAAACGTGGTACATAACGTGCCTTTTTCCCTGCTTTTGCCTTCAAGATAGCATCTATATCTATTTGCAGAATCTCACTCATCGTACTAATACCCTATTTTACTTATTTTATTGCAAAAATAAATTTTATTTTTAATAAATCAAAGGTAATTATATACAACTTTATGCTAATTTTATATGGAGCCATCGATAAAAACAACCGGCTTTGTATACAAATAAGGTGTATGTCGGGGGAATTGTTTTTATAGGTAATTTCACATTTAAATCAGTAGCGCCGGGGTAATCTTTTAATGAGGCAACCCGGGTTCTGTATATAGAAGCTACATATAAAAAAAGCGAAGCATTACTATAATGCTTCGCTTTTTTTGAAGTTTATATTATTTTACTCTTCGTCGTCAGAGAAGTCAAGCACAGCCTTCTTGCTTGCCTGCACACGCTCGTAGTCCTCTTTTGAGCCCACGATGATGCGACTAAATTCACGCTGTCCTGTACCTGCGGGTATCAAGTGACCACAGATAACGTTCTCCTTCATACCGAGCAAGTAATCGCTCTTCATGTTAATCGCGGCCTCGTTGAGCACCTTTGTTGTCTCCTGGAACGATGCAGCCGACATAAAGCTCTGTGTCTGCAATGCGGCGCGTGTGATACCCTGCAAAATCTGGGTTGATGTAGCGGGCTGTGCATCGCGCGAGATGATGGGACGGAGGTCGCGACGTTTCAACGCACTGTTCTCGTCACGCAACTTGCGGGCTGTGATTATCTGACCGGGCTTCAAGTTCTCCGAGTCACCGGCATCAACTACCACCTTCTTACCCCAGATGCGGTCGTTCTCCTCCTGGAATTGAAGTTTATCTACAATCTGCAACTCCAAGAAACGTGTATCACCGGGCTCGTTAATCTGCACCTTACGCATCATCTGACGAACGATAATCTCAAAGTGCTTATCGTTAATCTTCACACCCTGTGAACGGTATACGTCTTGTGCCTCATTAACGATGTACTCCTGCACTGCGGTAGAACCCTTGATGGCAAGAATATCGGAAGGTGTGATGGCTCCGTCGGACAGAGGTGTACCGGCACGAACAAAGTCGCCGTCCTGTACAAGAATCTGCTTAGACATTGCAACAAGATACTTCTTAACATCACCAACCTTAGAGGTTACAACTATCTCGCGGTTACCACGTTTAACCTTACCCATAGAAACCTCACCGTCAATTTCAGACACAACTGCGGGGTTAGAGGGGTTACGAGCCTCGAAGAGTTCTGTTACACGGGGCAAACCACCGGTAATATCGCCTGCGCCACCGAACACACGAGGTATCTTAACAAGAACATCTCCGGCTTTCAAAACCTGCTTGTCTTCTATCACAACGTGACCACCCACAGGCAAGTTATATGTGTGAAGAACAACTCCGGCCTCGTCCTTAATGTGAACGGTAGGTATCTTTGTCTTGTCTTTCGACTCAATAATCACAATCTCGTGCAAGCCTGTACTCTCATCGGTCTCAACCTTGTATGTGATGTTGTCGATAACCGACTCGAACTCAACCTTACCGGCAACCTCGGTTACGATTACGGCGTTGAAGGGGTCCCATGTAGCAATTACCTTGCCGGGCTCAACAACATCGCCTTCTGCGGCATACAACTTAGAACCATAAGGTATGTTGTGGGCCGAGAGCACGATACCTGTGTTGATATCGACAAAACGAACCTCGCTCAAACGGCTTACAACTATCTTAACTACCGAGCCATCTACATCTACGGCATCAACGGTGCGCAACTCCTCAAAGTTCAAACGAGATGCATGTTTAGCCTTGATTGTAGCATCGGCGGCTACGTTACCCGCGGTACCACCGGCGTGGAAGGTACGGAGTGTAAGCTGTGTACCGGGCTCACCGATAGACTGTGCCGCGATGACACCAACTGCCTCACCCTTCTCAACCATACGGCTTGTAGCAAGGTTGCGACCATAACATTTTGCACATACACCGTGTTTGGACTCGCAAGTGAGCACCGAACGTATCTCGACGCTCTCGATGGGCGATTTTTCAATCTCCTCGGCAATAGCCTCTGTGATAAGTTCTCCTGCGCCAACAATAACTTTTCCTGTTGTGGGGTCGATAACATCGTGTACAGATACGCGACCAAGGATACGCTCGCTGAGTTTTGCAATAACCTCATCACCGTTTTTGAGTGCTGTACATACAAGACCGCGCAAGGTTCCGCAATCCTCCTCGTTGATGATAACGTCGTGAGAAACATCAACAAGACGACGTGTAAGGTAACCGGCATCGGCTGTTTTCAAAGCGGTATCGGCAAGACCCTTACGAGCACCGTGAGAAGAGATAAAGTATTCGAGCACCGAAAGGCCCTCCTTAAAGTTCGAAAGAATAGGGTTCTCAATAATCTGCGCACCTTCGCTACCTGCCTTCTGGGGCTTAGCCATAAGACCACGCATACCCGACAACTGACGAATCTGGTCCTTAGAACCACGGGCACCCGAGTCGAGCATCATGTAAACCGAGTTAAAGCCTTGGTCGTCGGTCGAAATTGTCTTCATCAACACGTCGGCAAGGTCGCTGTTTACGTGTGTCCACTCATCGACCACCTTGTTATAACGCTCCTTGTCGGTGATAAGACCGAGGTTATACTCAGCCAAAATCTCCTCTACCTTCTCGTTACCCTTACGCACGAGCTCTGCCTTCTCCTCGGGAATAATAACATCGTCGAGGTTGAACGAAAGACCGCCCTTGAAGGCCATATAGTATCCGAGGTTCTTGATACCGTCGAGGAACTCTGCCGAACGGGCAACTCCAACACGTTTGATAACCTCGGTGATAATATCACGGAGTGATTTTTTAGATATAATGGTATTTATGTAACCCATCTCGCGGGGAACAACCTGGTTCACGATTACACGACCAACCGATGTTTCGCGCAAAACCTGTACATAGTCGCCATTCTCGTCGCGGTCCTCAACCATAACCTTAACAGGTGCATGAATAGCCACGCGACCTTGGTTATAGGCGATAAGAGCCTCTTCGGGACCATAAAATGTCATGCCTGTACCCTTTGCTCCGTCGCGCAACTTGGTGATGTAGTAGAGACCAAGTACCATATCCTGCGAAGGCACGGCGATAGGCGCACCATTTGAGGGGTTGAGGATATTGTGAGACTGCAACATAAGCATCTGAGCCTCCAAAACAGCCTCGTTGCTCAAAGGCAAGTGAACAGCCATCTGGTCACCGTCAAAGTCGGCGTTGAAGGCGGTACATGCCAAGGGGTGCAACTGAATAGCTTTACCCTCAATCATCTTGGGCTGGAACGCCTGGATACCCAAACGGTGAAGTGTCGGCGCACGGTTAAGCAACACGGGGTGACCTTTCATTACATGCTCCAAAATATCCCAGATGATGGGCTCACGGCGATCGACAATCTTTTTGGCCGATTTAACGGTCTTTACGATGCCACGCTCAATGAGCTTACGTATGATAAACGGTTTGTACAACTCTGCCGCCATAAGCTTGGGCAGACCGCACTCACCCATTTTAAGTTCGGGACCAACGACAATAACCGAACGTGCTGAATAATCGACACGTTTACCCAAAAGGTTCTGACGGAAACGTCCTTGTTTACCTTTAAGGCTGTCCGAAAGAGATTTCAAGGGACGGTTAGCGTCCGATTTCAACGCACTTGCCTTGCGCGAGTTGTCGAACAATGAATCGACAGCCTCCTGCAACATACGTTTCTCGTTACGCAAGATAACCTCAGGAGCCTTAATCTCAATAAGTTTCTTCAAACGGTTGTTACGTATGATTACGCGACGATACAAGTCGTTAAGGTCCGATGTTGCGAAGCGACCACCATCGAGGGGTACAAGAGGACGCAATTCGGGGGGAATAACGGGTATCACATTCATAATCATCCACTCGGGGCGGTTGTTACCGTTAGAAGCGGCCATTGAAGAGCGGAAAGACTCTACTACCTGCAAGCGTTTCAACGCCTCGTTCTTGCGCTGCTGCGACATGTCGGTGTTTGCGCGGTTACGCAACTCGTACGACAAGCTGTCGAGGTCGATACGTGCCAAAAGGTCTTGAATAGCCTCGGCACCCATCTTTGCGATGAACTTGTTGGGGTCGCTGTCGTCGAGGTATTCGTTACCCTCGGGCAGGTTATCCATTATGTTAATATATTCGTCTTCCGACAACAACTGGAACTTGTCTACACCGTCGAGCACATTCTCCTTACCGGGAACCTCCATGCGTGCCTCGTCTTCTTTACGAGCCATCACACCGGGCTGAATAACGATATACTTCTCGTAGTATATCACAGCGTCCAACATCTTTGTGGGCAAACCAAGGAGGTAACCTATCTTGTTGGGCAACGAACGGAAGTACCAGATGTGTGCAACGGGAACCACAAGCTGAATGTGTCCCATACGCTCACGACGCACCTTCTTTTCTGTAACCATTACACCGCAACGGTCACACACGATACCTTTGTATCTGATGCGCTTGTATTTTCCGCAATGACACTCATAATCCTTTACCGGACCAAAGATACGCTCGCAGAACAATCCGTCACGCTCGGGCTTATAGGTACGGTAGTTGATTGTTTCGGGTTTCAACACCTCGCCACACGAATTACCCAAAATCTCCTGCGGTGAAGCAAGACCGATGGTAATCTTCGTAAAATTTGTTTTTGTCTTCGATTCTTTTCTAAAAGCCATAGTTGTATATTGACAAACGTGATGGTATTAATTATTCAAATGAAATACTCAAACCTAAGCCACGGAGCTCGTGCAACAACACGTTGAGCGACTCGGGCAACGAGGGAGTAGGCATGGGATCGCCCTTAACAATAGCCTCGTAAGCCTTAGAACGGCCTGCAACGTCGTCCGACTTGATAGTCAAAATCTCTTGCAGAATGTGTGCCGCACCGAATGCTTCGAGTGCCCAAACCTCCATCTCTCCGAAACGCTGACCTCCGAACTGTGCTTTACCACCAAGAGGTTGCTGTGTGATGAGCGAGTAGGGACCTATTGAACGGGCGTGCATCTTGTCCTCAACCATGTGACCGAGTTTAAGCATGTAGCTCACACCCACTGTCGCAGGCTGGTCGAACTGCTCACCTGTACCACCATCGTAGAGGTAGGTCTTACCAAAACGGGGAAGACCGGCCTTGTCGGTCCATGTGCACAAGTCGTCGAGCTTTGCACCGTCGAAGATAGGTGTCGCAAACTTAACACCAAGCTCCTTACCTGCACGGCCGAGCACGGTCTCGAATATCTGACCGATGTTCATACGCGAAGGCACGCCCAAGGGGTTAAGGATAATATCAACAGGTGTACCGTCGGCCAAGAAGGGCATATCCTCCTGACGTACCACGCGAGAAACAATACCCTTGTTACCGTGGCGACCGGCCATCTTGTCACCTACACCAATCTTACGTTTCTTGGCAATGTAAACTTTTGCCATCTTCATTGTACCCGAGGGAAGTTCGTCACCGATAGTGAGAGCAAACTTCTCGCGTTTAACCTCTGCATCGAGTTCTTTGTACTTGTGCAGGAAGTTAATGATAAGAGCACGGATAAGGTCGTTGGTGTGAGCGTCGGCTGTCCACTTGCTCAACTGTACCGAGTCGTAGTTCAAAGCCTCGAGCTCGCCCTTTGTGAACTTGGCACCCTTGGCAATTACCTCTGTACCCATAAAGTCCTTCACACCCTGCGACACGCGATTGTCGATAAGTGTAAGAAGCTTATTCACGAGCACATCTTTGAGGGCACCCACCTTCTGCATGAACTCATCGTCAATCTTGGGCAACTTGGCTTTGTCGGCCAATTTTGCCGAGCGCGACTTCTCTGCCTTCTGGAAGAGACGACGACCTATAACAACACCCTGCAACGAAGGAGAAGCCTTCAACGATGCGTCTTTAACGTCGCCGGCCTTGTCGCCGAAGATGGCACGCAACAGTTTCTCCTCGGGAGTAGGATCGGACTCTCCCTTGGGTGTAATTTTACCAATAATTATATCACCGGGTTTCACATACGCACCAACGCGGATAATACCGTTCTTGTCCAAATCTTTGGTAGCGTCCTCGCTCACGTTGGGGATATCGTATGTAAACTCCTCCATACCACGTTTTGTCTCGCGTACCTCCAACGAGAGCTCGTCGACGTGAACCGATGTCAAAACATCTTCGCGAACAACACGCTCGTTGAGCACGATGGCGTCCTCGTAGTTATAACCCTTCCACGGCATATAAGCTACAAGGAGGTTCTTACCCAAGGCAAGCTCGCCGGCTTGTGTCGAATAACCCTCTGTAAGAATGTCACCGGCCTTAACCTTCTGACCTTTATCGCAGATGGGACGAAGGTCGATGGTCATGTTCTGGTTGGTACGACGGAATTTAGGTATGATATACTCCTTAGAGGCGGGTTCGAAACTTACAAACTCCTCCTCCTCGGTGCGGTCATACTTAATAACAATCTTCGATGCGTCTACATACTCAATAACACCGTCGCCCTCGGCAACTATCTGTGTACGTGAGTCCTCTACCAACTGACGCTCGATACCGGTACCTACGATAGGTGCCTCGGTTGTGAGCAAGGGTACTGCCTGGCGCATCATGTTCGAACCCATCAACGCACGGTTGGCATCGTCGTGCTCCAAGAAAGGAATAAGAGATGCCGCGATAGATGCAATCTGCTGGGGCGAAACGTCCATGAGCTCCACTCTCTCGGGGGCTACAACAGGGTAGTCGGCATCTTGACGGGTTTTTACCTTTTTAAGAATGAAGTTACCGTTCTCGTCGAGGGGGGCATTACCCTGAGCAATTATCTTGCCCTCTTCCTCCTCGGCGGTATAGTAAACAACATTATCATTATTTATATCAACTTTACAGTTACCTGCTGTTCTATAAGGAGTAACAATAAAGCCGAGCTCGTTTATCTTTGCATAAATACACAACGACGATATAAGACCGATATTGGGACCCTCGGGAGTCTCAATGGGGCAAAGACGACCGTAGTGTGTGTAGTGTACGTCACGCACCTCGAAACCGGCACGCTCACGCGAAAGACCACCGGGGCCGAGTGCCGAGAGACGACGTTTGTGTGTAATTTCGGCCAAGGGGTTTGTCTGGTCCATGAACTGCGACAAGGCGTTTGTACCAAAGAATGTGTTGATAACGGCCGAAACGGTTTTTGCGTTGATAAGATCGGTAGGTGTAAATACCTCGTTGTCGCGCACGTTCATTCTCTCGCGGATTGTACGTGCCATACGTGCCAAACCTATTGAGAACTGATTAGAGAGCTGTTCTCCAACAGTACGCACACGACGGTTGCTCAAGTGGTCGATATCGTCGACAACGGCCTTTGAGTTTACCAAACCTATCAAATATTTTATAATCTCTATGATATCCTCCTTAGTGAGTACGCGAACCGACATATCGGTTGTGAGACCGAGCTTGCGGTTAATGCGGTAACGACCTACATCGCCCAAGTCGTAACGCTTTTCAGAGAAGAAGAGGTTGTTGATAACCTCGCGAGCACTTGCATCGTCGGCAGGCTCGGCGTTACGCAACTGACGGAAGATGTAATTTACAGCCTCACGCTCAGAGTTACTTGCGTCTTTGTCAAGTGTGTTGAAAATAAGTGTATAATCGAGAGCGTCGGTTCCTTCGGTCTCCTTGTAGAGAAGAATAGACTCTACACCGCTGTCAAGAATACGCTCGATAAGGTCTTGGTCGAGAACAGTCTTTCTATCGACAACAACCTCGCTACGCTCGATTGATACTACCTCTCCTGTATCGGGATCTACTAAATCCTCCTGCTTAGTTTTAACGACACGACCGGCCATCTTGCGACCAATCGCCTTCTTCAAACTTGTTTTTGTAACTTTAAAGTCCTCGGCAAGGTCAAAGATATCAAGAATATCTTTGTCCGACTCGAAGCCGATGGCACGCAACAATGTTGTCACGGGCAACTTTTTCTTACGGTCGATGTAAGCATACATCACGTTGTTGATGTCGGTAGCAAACTCTATCCATGAGCCTTTGAAAGGTATAATACGAGCCGAATAGAGAGGAGTACCGTTTGCGTGCATACTCTGACCAAAGAATACACCGGGTGAACGGTGCAACTGTGAAACCACAACTCGCTCAGCACCATTTATAATAAAGGTACCTTGCTTGGTCATATATGGAATAGGGCCAAGGAATACATCTTGTATAACTGTATCGAAATCCTCGTGGTCGGGGTCGGTACAATAAAGTTTCAACTTCGCTTTGAGGGGTACACTATATGTCAAACCTCTCTCCAAGCACTCTGCTATCGAGTAGCGGGGAGGGTCGATATAATAGTCGAGAAACTCCAACACAAAGTTATTCCTCGTATCGGTTATAGGGAAGTTCTCTGCAAACACTTTGTAGAGACCGTCATTGACACGTTTTTCGGGGGGAGTATCTAGTTGGAGAAAATCCTCAAAAGATTGCAATTGTACTTCCAAGAAATCCGGACATGGCATCGGATCTTTTATGGAAGCAAAGTTAATTCTTTGATTATCAGTTTTTAGCGACATTGTGGAAGAATGTTTTAGAACAACTTTTTTTTTAGGCACAAAAAGGTTAAGAACCCTATTTGGGGTTCTTAACCATTATACCCTTGTGCAGGGTTGGAATTGCTTACTTAAGCTCGATCTCGGCACCAGACTCCTCGATAGTCTTCTTCAAAGACTCAGCCTCTGCCTTAGCCAAACCTTCTTTCAATGTGCTGGGAGCAGCATCTACAAGGTCTTTAGCCTCTTTCAAACCAAGGCCACAAGCATCTTTAACAGCCTTAACAACTGCGATCTTGTTACCACCTACGGCCTTCAATACTACATCAAACTCTGTCTTCTCCTCAGCAGCAGCGGCAGCGCCACCAGCAGCAGGAGCAGCAACAGCAACAGCTGCAGCAGCGGGTTCGATACCATATTCTTCTTTAAGGATTGTTGCAAGTTCGTTAACGTCTTTTACTGTAAGGTTAACCAATTCTTCTGCAAGAGCTTTCAAATCTGCCATTTTCGTATAAATTTAAATTGTTTTTACTAGTTAAATATTGATTATTATCTTTCACCGAGTGTTTTAAGAACTCCGTGGATGGTGTTACCACCTGATTGTAGAGATGAAACAACATTCTTGATCGGAGATTGTAGCAAAGCAACAACTTCTGCGATAAGTTCATTTTTGCTCTTAATGTTGATAAGAGTTTCGAGCTGGTCTGCGCCAACGTAGAAGCTCTCCTCGGCATAAGCACCCTTCAAAGCGGGTATCTCTGCTTTTGCAGCAACGTCCTTAATCAATTTAGCGGGGACATTTGCTGTATTGCAAAGCAACAGAGCAGTTGTTCCTTTCAAACAAGGATAGAGGGGTGAGAAATCGATCTCAGAAGCCTCAAATGCTTTTTGGAGAAGAGTATTCTTCACAACAAGCATCTTAACCTCCTGCTTGAAACATTTAGCACGCATAGCACTGGTAGCGGCCGAATTCATCGATGTCACGTCTACCAAGTAGAAATGTGAATATTCCTTTATGACTTCGCCAATTGAGGCGATTACCTTAACTTTATCTTCCTTCTTCATAGTTCAATCAAATTAAGCTTCGATAGATTTAGGATCTAATCTAAGACCTTTACTCATCGTAGTCGAGAGGAATACACTTTTAACGTATGTACCTTTTGCAGTAGAAGGTTTCAACTTGATGATTGTAGCCATGAACTCTTTTACGTTCGCTGCAATCGCCTCGGGTGTGAAAGAAATCTTACCGATAGAAGCGTGTACGATACCTGCTTTATCAACTTTGAAATCGATTTTACCCTGTTTAACCTCTTTAACAGCCTTAGGTATATCCATAGTAACGGTGCCACTCTTGGGGTTAGGCATCAATCCACGAGGACCGAGCACACGACCGAGAGCACCCAATTTACCCATTATGGACGGCATTGTAATAATAATGTCGATATCCGTCCAACCACCTTTGATCTTTTCGATATATTCATCAAGACCAACATAGTCGGCACCAGCCGCTTTTGCAGCTTCTTCCACATCGGGCGTACACAAGCAAAGAACGCGAACCTCTTTACCGGTACCGCTGGGGAGAGATACAACACCTCTCACCATCTGGTTAGCCTTACGAGGGTCAACGCCAAGGCGTACGTCGATATCCACTGATGCGTCGAATTTTGTAAAGGTTATCTCCTTCAACAATTCAACAGCCTCTGACAGTGAATAGGACTTAGCTGTGTCTATTTTTTCGGCTGCCAACTTTTGATTTTTTGTCAGTTTACCCATTCTAGTCTAAATTTTAATTGTTTCCAGGAAAAGTTCCACTTACACTGATACCCATACTTCTTGCTGTACCTGCAACCATCTTCATAGCTGCCTCTACAGTAAAGCAGTTCAAGTCAGTCATTTTCTCTTTTGCGATAGCCTCAACCTGCTCCCATGTAACAGTGGCAACCTTTTTACGGTTGGGCTCCGCAGAACCGCTCTTAATCTTTGCCAATTCAAGCAACTGAATAGCAACAGGAGGGGTCTTTACGACAAAGTCGAATGACTTATCTGCGTAGTAAGTAATGATAACAGGCAAAACTTTTCCGGCCTTATCCTGGGTTCTGGCATTAAACGCCTTGCAGAATTCCATGATATTGATACCCTTAGAACCAAGTGCAGGTCCTACGGGAGGTGATGGATTTGCTGCGCCACCTTTAATCTGTAACTTGATAAGTCCAGCAACTTCTTTTGCCATTGTAAAAAAAAATCTATAAAATTAACAACATTTTAGAGCGATGTGTGGAAGCCGCATCACTCTTTATCTACTTGCATGTAACCTAAATCGACAGGAGTACTGCGCCCGAATATCTTTACCATAACTTTCAGACGTTTCTTCTCCGTATTTATCTCTTCGATAGTACCATTGAAACCCGAGAAAGGACCCGAGTTTACCTTTACGGTCTCTCCTATAACAAACTCCAAAGTATTCTCCTCGGGAGCCTCTTGCAGTTCATCAACTGTTCCCAAGATTCTGTTAATCTCAGCCTGACGAATGGGAGTAGGTTCAGCACCGCCCAAGAAACCCAATACATTTGGTGTATTGCGCAAGAGGAATGCTATTTCACCAACCAAATCGGCTTCAACCAACACATAGCCGGGGAGGTAACTCTTCTCCTTCACAATGCGTTTGCCGTTGCGCACTTGTACCACTTTTTCTGTGGGTATAAGCACCTGAGAGACAAAATCGGTAAGACCGCGAAGTTTAACATCGGTTTCGATGTATTCCTTCACCTTTGTCTCTTTGCCGCTTACTGCACGCAAAACATACCACTTCTTATTACCTTCAGCCATTTATATAAAATTAGTTGGGATATACCAAATTCATGATAAACTGAAACACTTGATCCATTACGAGCACTACTGCCGCAATCAATAAAGCTGCCACTAATACAAGTATAGCTTGGCTCGTCAGCTGCTTGCTTGTGGGCCAAGTTGTTTTATGCACTAGCTCATTGTAAGACAGCTTACAATAGTTAACAAATCTTGTCAGCATAATTAATTATTTTATGGCACGGGAAGAGAGGCTCGAACTCCCGACACCTGGTTTTGGAGACCAGTGCTCTACCAACTGAGCTATTCCCGTAAATATTGGCTCTCCAACTCCGGAAAGCCAATATCTTTATTTAAAGTCTAGTCGAATTATTCGATAACTTTTGTAATCTGACCAGCACCTACTGTGCGACCACCCTCACGGATAGCGAATGTCAGACCCTCGTTCAATGCTACGGGATAGATCAACTTAACTGTGATTGTCAAGTTATCACCGGGCATTACCATCTCAACGTCTGCGGGGAGAGAGATCTCACCTGTACAGTCCATTGTACGGAGGTAGAACTGAGGACGATATTTGTTACGGAATGATGTGTGACGACCACCCTCTTCTTTCTTCAAGATATAAACCTGAGCCTCGAATGTGTCGTAAGGTTTGATCTGACCGGGGTGGCAAAGTACCATACCACGTTTGATCTCGTTCTTATCAACACCACGGAGCAACAAACCTACGTTGTCACCAGCCTCACCGAGGTCAAGAAGTTTACGGAACATCTCAACACCTGTAACGACTGTTTTCTTGTTCTCGCCAAGACCGAGGATCTCAACCTCGTCACCTACCTTAACAACACCGGTCTCGATACGACCTGTTGCAACAGTACCACGACCTGTGATCGAGAATACGTCCTCAACGGGCATCAAGAAGGGTTTGTCGATATCACGGGGAGGAAGGGGAATCCATGTATCACAAGCAGCCATAAGCTCCATGATCTTTTCTTCCCACTCAGCAACACCGTTCAAAGCACCAAGTGCAGAACCGCGAATGATAGGAGTGTTGTCGCCATCGAAATCGTAGAAAGCGAGGAGCTCACGCATCTCCATCTCAACGAGCTCGAGCATCTCAGCGTCATCAACAACGTCGCACTTGTTCAAGAATACAACCAAGCGGGGAACGTTTACCTGACGAGCGAGAAGGATGTGCTCACGAGTCTGGGGCATAGGACCGTCAGTAGCAGCACAAACGATGATAGCACCGTCCATCTGAGCAGCACCAGTTACCATGTTCTTTACATAGTCGGCGTGACCGGGGCAGTCTACGTGTGCATAGTGACGATTCTCAGTCTGATACTCAACGTGAGCTGTGTTAATTGTAATACCACGCTCTTTCTCCTCGGGAGCGTTATCAATCTGATCAAATGATTTCAACTCTGAAAGACCTTTCTTTGCCAATACTGTTGTGATAGCAGCAGTCAAAGTAGTCTTACCGTGGTCTACGTGACCGATAGTTCCGATGTTTACGTGGGGTTTGGAACGTTCAAATTTTTCTTTTGCCATAGTTTTAAGCTTTAATTATAACAATATATTTACCAATATCTGTAGTTTATACTTGTGCTTGACTATTCAAGACAAGAAAGCTCTTCTTCAGAGCTGTTACCGAGACTTGAACTCGGGACCTCTTCCTTACCAAGGAAGTGCTCTACCACTGAGCTATAACAGCGTTGAAAAAGAGCGGAAGACGGGGCTCAAACCCGCGACCCCCAGCTTGGAAGGCTAGTGCTCTATCAACTGAGCTACTTCCGCAATACGTTTACATAAAGAATTTGCAAACAAACATTGACAGCTTTAATTTGATTAAGAGCCGTCGAGGCTGGTTTGCATTCTCTTTTTCAACACATTGTGGGCAAAGATGGATTCGAACCACCGAAGTCGAAAGACAGCAGATTTACAGTCTGCCCCATTTGGCCACTCTGGAATTTGCCCTGCCACTATTTCAGAAAACGCATTTGCGACAACTTACAACTTGCAACTTGCGCACTTTCTTTTTCTTTGAGCCTCTTGTCGGATTCGAACCAACGACCCCGAGATTACAAATCACGTGCTCTGGCCAACTGAGCTAAAGAGGCATTGTACATTTGCGTGCTGTTACCGTTGTAAAGCGAGTGCAAATGTACAGCTTTTTTTTTATTCACAAAACTTTTTCGAAGTTTTTTTTCATTTTTACTTAGATTTTTCGCGTTTTTTCTCGATTTGCACCTTTAAAGCATCTATTGTTGCCAACAAAGCGTCCTCAAATGTGTCGGAAATTTTCGAAGCAAACATCTCGCCGGCACCCGAAGAAAGACGAATTGACACCTCTTTATTCATAGCCGTTTCGGGTTTTATTAATTTCATGGTTACCTCCAAAGCGGTAGCACCTTCGCAAAATTTCTCAACTTTCGCAACTTTCTTCTCTACAAATTCCAACAACTGTGCCGAAGCATCAAAATGAACCGATTGAATTCTTGTCTCCATAATAAATCCTCCTTTTTATTAAATTAATTACCGGCTCTTGGGTGAGCCTTATCATAATAACGTTTCAACTCCTCGAATGTAAGATGGGTGTAAATTTCGGTAGTGGCAAGCCTTTCGTGCCCCAACAGCTCTTTAACGGCCATAAGTTCGGCGTTGTTGTTCAGCATCGCGGTCGCAAAACTGTGACGCAGGACGTGCGGACTTCTCTTCGATGCACCGGTTGCGCCTTTCAACCGTTTTTGCACAACGCGATAAACTTGTGATGTTGTCACGCGGGTGCCCGATGGCGAAAGAAAGAGTGCCTCTTCGCCTTCGGGAGCAACTTCGGCACGGCTCGCAAGGTAGGTCTCAAAATCCCGCAACAACTCGGACGCAAAAGGTATTATACGTTCCTTGTCGCGCTTGCCTCTCACTTTAAGCCGGCAGGCGTTCATATCGACCGACGCTACATTTAACCCGACAAGCTCGGAGAGTCGCATGCCTGTCTCGTAGAAGCAGAGGATTATAGCCCTGTCGCGACACGCCAAATAGCCTTCGCCAAAAGAGACCTCGTCGATGAGCCTGTCGAGCTCCTCCTCTTTTACAAACACGGGTAACCGCTTTCGCACCTTGGGACCCGAGACCTCGACCGCCGGGTTCTGCGCATCGGCTTTGACACGACGCATATATGAATAAAAAGAGCGCAACGAACTCAGCTTTCTACAAACCGAACTCGATGCACCACCCTCCTCCATGAGGCCTGCAACCCAAGCACGCACAAGGTCGGCGTCGGCATCGACCAACGACAAGCCCTCGTCCACCTCACTAAGATATTTCTCAAAGGCACGAAGATCACCTGCATACGCCCTTAACGTATGCAACGAGTAATTACGCTCGTTTTTAAGGTGCCCTATAAATGTGTCTATAAACATATTCGTTGCCGCAAGAAGTATCTTACGGCAACGAATATAAATCAGATTAAATTAAAAAACAAGAAAAGATGCAAGTTTTTTATTCCTCGTTTGCACGAAGTTTCTGAACATAAATAGCATGCTCCATCTTCAATCTTTTAAGAACAGAAGGCTTGTCAAACTGCTGACGTGCACGCAACTCTTTAATTACACCGGTTTTCTCGAATTTTCTTTTGAATTTTTTGAGAGCTCTCTCAATGTTCTCACCCTCTTTAACAGGTACTACAACCATTTCCTATCTATATTTTACGTTTATATTATTATCGTTTGTACAAAATGTGGCGCAAAATTAGACACAATTTCTTAATTGGCAAAACTTTTACGACTTTTTTTGCTCAAAAAAGAGGACAAAGGGGCAAAACCCTTTGTCCTCCGCCCTATTTATATACAGGATTTATTAAAGATTGGGGTTAAGAGTGTTCCACTCCTCAACTGCGGGGATAATACCGAGAGCGATAATCTCGTCGCGCATTTTGCCCAAGTGCTCAACAGAAGACTGCAATGCCGCCATCTCCTCTGCTGTACCCTGAGGAGCTACATAGTGAACACCGTCGGCGTCGATTGTGGTAGGCATAGCCATCATCACATTCTTGTAGCCCAACTCCGCGTTATTAACATAGCAACCTGCGGGGAGTGTGTAGGGAGCACCACCCATGGCGGCCTCAATCATCTTGATAGCGCAGTACGAGGGGCTCTGGAACGATGAGCGACCACGAAGTTTGATGATGTTAGAACCACCCTGAACGGTATTGTGTTTAATCTCAGCCCAACGCTCCTCGGTCAAGCCCATCTCTGCCAAAGGCTTGCCATCGATTTTAACCTGAGAAGCAAACACAGCCATCTGCTCGCCGTGACCACCGTAAGTGTTGGCACCTGTTACCTTGTCCTGCTGAACGCCGAACTCTTTGGCAAGAGCCTGTTGCAAACGTGTAGAGTCGAGAGCTGCCAAAGATGTCAGTTGGTTGGGTTTCAAGCCTGAGTGGATAAGAGCTGTGAGGGCTGTTACGTCGGCAGGGTTGAAGATTACAACCACATGTTTAACATCGGGGCAATATTTCTTGATAAAATCGCCAAACTCAGCAGCAATCTGGCAGTTACCCTTCAACAAATCCTCGCGAGTCATACCCTCTTTACGGGGTGCACCACCCGAAGATACAATATATTTAGCGCCTGTGAAAGCCTCCTCGGGGTTAGTTGTCCAGGTGATATTTGCACCGGGGAAACCGCAATGAGCCATCTCGTCGGCTACACCATGAACGCCGGGCTCGAAGATATCGTACAAACAGATGTTGGGAGTAAGACCTAACATCAAAGCACACTGTACCATGTTAGAACCGATCATACCGCCGGCACCAACGATTGTCAATTTTTCATTTGTCAAATACTGCATAATCCTAAAATTTAAATTATTATTGTTGTCAGTTTTTTTATTCTGTTCTTTCTCCTTTGCGAAGATAACATTTTTCGCCAAACAAGCATCGTTCAACGAAAGGATTTTCCGTTTATAGCCCTAAAACTTTAAAAATCTTTGCCGATGCACCCGAATTTTGCGACACATAAAGGCCGGCGGCCTCGCTTGCTCTCTTATACTCAACTGCATCGTCTATCACCAACTGCATCTTCTTCTCAAAATCCTCGGCCGACGAAACCTCGATACCGCCGCCACAGGCTTTAAGTTGCTGAGCCTCCTGGAATTTTCTATTATTGGGCCCAAAGAAGACCGGTATACCATAGACCGCCGCTTCAAGGATATTGTGTATGCCGACACCGAAACCGCCCCCGACATACGCGACATCGCCGTAGCGATAAATAGAGGACAAAAGCCCGAAGCAGTCTATTATAAGGCATTTAGCCGAACGCACCTCCTCCATGGTTGCTTGTGTGTAGCGCACACACAACCCGTTGATGCTATCCTCGATGGCTTTTATACGTTCTTCGTTCACCTCGTGCGATGCAACTATCAGTTTCCACCCTTTATTCTTGTTGAAATATCGCATGTAGACAGCCTCATCGGCTCCCCACGAACTGCCGGCTATGAATATCTTTTTGTTATCGTCGGCAAAAGCCTCGACAAGCGGAAGAATATGTGCCTGCTCGGCGATCTTGGCAACGCGGTCGAAACGGGTATCACCAACAACCGTCACAACCGACACGCCCACCGACGCGAGCAACGCCTTCGACTCCTCGTTCTGTACAAAGAGATGGTTGAAACATTTTAATGCCTTGCGATAAAAACCTCCCCACCAACGGAAAAACGCCTGGTCCTTGCGGAATATCGACGAGATGCTATATGTGGGTATACCGCGTTTTTTCAACGACGAGAGGAAATTTATCCAAAACTCATATTTTATGAAAAACACCATCTTGGGTTTCACTATGTCAAGGAAACGCTTTACATTACATGGTGTGTCAAAAGGAAGGTAGCACACCACATCGGCCTGCTGGTAGTTGCGAGCCGACTTATAACCCGAGGGAGAGAAGAATGTAAGCAGAACACGATATTCAGGGTGCTCGGCACGGAATTTCTCGATTAGAGGACGGCCCTGCTCAAACTCGCCGAGCGACGAGGCGTGAAACCATATATAGTCGGTACCAGGCTTAATCTTATCCTTCAAAATAGAGAAAGTCTCGGCATGCCCTTCGAGCATAAACTTAGCTTTTTTATGCCCGAACATCGCCGCCAGCTTCACGGCGACAATGTAGAGATATATTCCAATAGTATACAACATACTTCAAATTTTTTAGCCCAAAACTTTTATTGCTCTATGCAGGCGAGCAAGAGTCTCTTCCTTGCCTATTATACCCGAGATGTCGAACATCTGCGGGCCTTTACCCTCGCCTACCAACGCAAGACGGAAGGCGTTCATTATCTCGCCCATGCCATAGCCCTTTGCCTCTATCCACTCGTGCACGGCCTTGTCCTGGTTCTCGATAGAGAAGTCGTCGAGGCTCTCCAATAGAGCTGCGAGCTCGCCCATCTTTGTTGCCGAATCCTCTTTCCAGCGTTTCTTTGCTGTTTTTTCGTCATACTCCACGGGGGCAATGAAGTAGAAACTGCAAGCGTCCCAAAGTTCATGCACAAAGTTCACACGCCCCTTCATCAAAGAGACAATCTTGGTGAGAACCTCCATGTCGGTGTCCACGCCATGAGCCTTAACCACGGGCATGAAAATCTCGGCAATTTCGCTGTCGGGTTTCTGCAAAATATACTCGTGGTTAAACCATATCATCTTCTTGTAATCGAAACGAGCACCTGCCTTGCTACATTTTGCAAGGTCGAATTTTGCGATGAGGTCGTCCATAGACATCATCTCAACATCATCGCCGGGGTTCCAGCCAAGCAAGGCAAGGAAATTTATAACTGCTTCGGGCAGATAGTCGCTCTCGCGGAAACCCGAAGAGACTGCACCGCTCTTGGGGTCGTGCCACTCTAACGGGAAGACGGGGAAGCCCAAACGGTCGCCGTCGCGCTTGCTCAGCTTGCCGTTGCCCTCGGGTTTCAACAACAATGAAAGGTGGGCAAACGAGGGCATGGTATCCTCCCAACCAAATGCACGATAGAGAAGAACATGCAAGGGTGCCGAAGGCAACCACTCCTCGCCACGGATAACATGCGAAACATTCATCAAGTGGTCATCGACTATGTTGGCAAGGTGATATGTGGGTAGCTCGTCGGCCGATTTATAAAGCACTTTATCGTCGAGTATGGTTGAGTCTATTGTCACCACACCACGTATAAGGTCATTAACAACAACCTTTTCGCCCGGCTCAACCTTAAAGCGCACAACATACTGGTGACCGCTGTCGAGCAACGCCTGAACCTCCTCGGCAGGCATCGCCAGAGAGTTACGCATCGACATGCGGGTTGATGCGTCGTACTGGAAGTTATCCTTGCCGGCACGAGCCGCTTCGAGCTCTTCGGGGGTGTCAAAAGCTATATATGCCTTACCGCTGTCGAGCAACACCTTTACATATTTTTTGTAGATGTCGCGACGTTCCGACTGACGATAGGGGCCACAATCGCCTCCGAAAGAGACACCCTCGTCGAATTTTATTCCGAGCCAACGAAAAGACTCCAAGATATACTCCTCGGCACCGGGAACAAAACGGTTGGAGTCGGTATCCTCGATACGGAATATCAAATCGCCACCATGTTGCTTGGCAAAAAGATAGTTATACAATGCGGTTCTTACGCCTCCTATATGTAACGGGCCTGTGGGGCTGGGTGCAAAGCGCACCCTTACTTTTCTTTCACTCATTTTACTCTTTTTTAGGGCGACACAACTTTGTTTGCTTGTTCTTTTGCGCAAACGCACATGTATCGCAAATTATAACTGTACAAAAATACTACAAGTTGAGTTTTTAACAAAATAAATCGATTTATTTTTAGAACGCACACACTTTTTGTGCAATATTATCACATACACACCAACTTGGCACATACACACCAAAGAAAGAGAGGCAACACTTTGATATTCGCCTTTTTTTACTACTTTTGTAATATATAGAACAATATTGTTATGAAAGAGAATATTAAAAAGGTATTAGGCAAACATTTCAGGATATTGACACAAGCCATCTTGGCAATAACCTGCGCAGGACTTATAATATACTTCATGCCCCGCAACAACGTCTTCAACTACAATTACAGCGAGTCGGCACCATGGAACTACGGGCAGATTATAGCGACGTTCGACTTTCCCATATACAAAAGCGATGTTCAGATAGCAAGGGAGAAGGATAGTATCGCCCAAAATTTTATCCCGTACTTTGTGAAAGACACGGCAACGGCAACAAAATCGCTCAGAGCACTCAAAACAAGGTTCTACAACAAAGCAAGCGAGGAGATACCGGCCTTTTCGTACATAAAATACTACAACACACTCATCTCGCTCTACAACCAAGGCATTGTGTCGCACGAAGAGTATGCAAAGAGCAACAATGTTGAAAAGATAAATATTGTAAACGGCAACATCTCTACCACATTCGACAGGAAGAACCTCCTGACACCCGATATCGCATACAACAAACTGCTGTCGGCCGACACCTTCCCACGCAGGGTAATAGAGAGCTACGGCTTAAAGGGGTTGCTTGTACCCAACATCACATTCGACTCGGCAAGAACAGCCAAACTGCTCGAAGAGGAGCTCGAGTCGCTACCCATCAGCGATGGTATTGTTCAGAACGGGCAAAAGATTGTAGCCCGAGGAGATATTGTAGACCCTCTGACTTACAGGATTCTCAAATCGTACCAATATGAGATGGATAGCAGAAAGGATAGCAACTACAAATCGACCACCATGCTTGCCGGGCAGATACTGTTTGTCATAATAGCCTTTGCCATATTGCTCTCATACGTATACATATACAACCATGAGATAAAAAACAACAACAATAAATTCATATTGGTAATTCTGTCCGCCACGGCGTTCCCCGTTATTGTAGGCATAATGATGCAGGCGCGTTT
The DNA here is from genome assembly GCA_045631905.1 of Bacteroidaceae bacterium. Classification (GTDB taxonomy): domain Bacteria; phylum Bacteroidota; class Bacteroidia; order Bacteroidales; family Bacteroidaceae; genus HGM04593. The sequence goes on along the minus strand of JAZQVO010000015.1, from coordinate 52,365 downwards.
CAGTAACGTATTTTTGCTACCGTTTGCACTAACCCCCATGATGCTATGCCTCTTTACCACAACCCGTACGGCAATAATCACCCACACCATAAGCATACTGTTATGCTCTATAATGCTCAACTCGCCCTACGAGTTTGTTCTCCTGCAAATTATGGCAGGCTACACCGCCATACTCAGCCTCAGAGAGCTCTCTTCGCGCTCGCAGATGTTCCGTAGCGCATTCATCGTTTTTGCGACCTACTGCGCCTCGTTCCTCTGCTACGAGCTTATTGTAGAAAACGACATCACAAAGATGAACCTCATCATGTACATCTATTTTATAATAAGCTCACTATTGATACTTTTTGCCTACCCCCTCATGTTTATTATAGAAAAACTGCTTGGGTTTGTTTCGAGCATCACACTCATTGAGCTGTCTAACCTCAACAACCAGCTGTTGCAAAAACTATCGCAAGAGGCACCCGGAACATTCCAGCACTCGATGCAGGTGGGCAACCTCGCAGCAGAGGCCGCACGCAACATAGGAGCCAACAGCCTCGAGGTGCGCACAGGAGCACTATACCACGATATAGGCAAAATATCGAACCATATATATTTTACAGAGAACCAGAATGGAGTAATAAACCCGCACGATGAAAAAACTCCCCAGGAGAGCGCACAGATAATCATCAAACACGTTACCGACGGGCTCGCCATAGCCGAGCAACACCACCTGCCACGCAAAATAAGAGAGTTTATCACCACTCACCACGGAGTATCGAAAACAGGATATTTCTACATAACATACAAAAACGAACACCCCGGAGAGGAGATTGACGAAAGCGTATTTACCTACCCCGGCCCTGCCCCCACCACAAAAGAGCAAGGCATACTCATGCTTGCCGACTGTGTAGAGGCCGCCTCGCACAGCATAAAAGAGTACACCGCCGAAAATATCGACAAAATAGTGGACCAGGTAGTAGGTGGCAAGGTAAGCGGTGGAGAGCTTAACGAGTGCCCGTTAAATTTCCGCGAGATTCACCTGATAAAAGAGGTATTCAAAAAGCGTCTGAAAGCAATATACCACACACGCATAAGCTACCCCGAAAGCAAATAACCACATACTATATATAATATGTACGCGCAAGCGTTTGCAAATAAACGTTAAAAAAGAACATAGAACCCGCAGATTTTTAAAAAGAATCTGCGGGTTCTTTATTTCTTTTGCACCAAGAAAAAGGAGGTTACTATGAAAAGTTTATTAAGTTTTATTTGGGAAGAGGGGTTATTAAGACGCAAAGGGCTAAGAACCACAAAGGGAGACAGTATTGAAATTATAAGCATCGGTGAAGAGAACAAACACGGTGTCTTCGAAGGTGCTATAATCAAAATCAGAAACAAGACCTGGAACGGAGATGTTGTGCTCCACGAAAAGAGTAGCGACTGGGAAAGGGATATCATCTCAAAAACGTCGCATCACAGAAACGCCATTCTGCACATTATACTTAACGACAACATCGAAACATTAAGAAGAAACGGCGAAGCAGTGCACCAACTACGCATAAAATACCCCGCAACCTTACAGGCCGAGTATGACAAGATGGTTAGAGAGCACTCGCTACGCCCCTGCATCGCCATCGCAAAGAACTATGGCAAGCTACACCTCAACAACTACCTCTCGCGATTATATGTAGAACGCATGGAGGAAAAAGTGGCCAAGATTAAAGAGATGTACAACAACTGCGACAGGCAGTGGAACGATGTGCTTTTTAAACTGCTGGCCCGCAGTTTCGGTTTTGGGATACAGAGCCGTGCCTTCGAAGAGTGGGCAAACGTGCTCGACATGCGAGCACTCGGCAAGCATAAAAACAGCATCGAACAGATAGAGGCAATACTCTTTGGGCAGGCCGGGCTGTTAAACACAGAGAGCATACCCACGTACTACCGCAAGAGCGCATCGGAGTGCGAGTACTACACCACGCTCACCCGCGAATACAAGTTCCTGAAAAACAAGTTCAACCTAAGCGAGGTCGATTGCAACATATGGAACTACGGCAACTCGGCACCACACATACGCATATCGCGCCTCGGAGCCCTGTTTTACCGTCAGAGAGCAGATATCGCAAGCATCATCGACTGCCACACAAACAGAGACCTGCGCATGCTCTTGCAGGTTCAGCCAAGCTGGTATTGGCAACACCACACACAATTTGGTAGTACAACCACCGTCGGCACAGGCGACATAAGCAACAAGCAACTCGACATATTAATAATAAATGCTGTGATACCCATGCTATACAGCTATGGCAAGCACCGGTACGACTATGCAATATGCAACAAAGCAGAGGACCTGTTACACGAAACAAGAAGCGAAGAGAACAGCATAACCCGTAAATGGGAGCAACAAGGGGTACACCCCACGTGTGCGGCCGACTCACAGGCTCTCATACAACTTAACAACGCATACTGCAACAAAAACCGATGCTGTTATTGCCGTTTTGCACAATACTACTTCAAGGAGCAGATAGCTGTAAGCTAAACACAGCACCGGATAACAAAAAAAGGAAAATCCCGTGGGATTTTCCTTTTTTTGTTATTTAAGATGTTATATCTTACTTTTTACCTTTCACCAAGAAACGATAAGCGATAGGAGCAGCAACGTACAACGATGACAGTGTGCCGAACACAACACCCAAAATCATTGCGAAAGCAAAACTGCGAATGCTGTCACCACCCAAAACAAAGATTGAGAGCAACACAACCAAAGTACTTACCGATGTATTTATTGTACGAGCAAGTGTTGTGTTCAACGAATCGTTGAAGAGAGCATACTTGTCGCGTTTGGGGTAGAGATAAGAGAACTCACGTATACGGTCGAAGATAACCACCTTATCGTTGATAGAGTAACCGATAGCTGTCAAGATAGCTCCGATAAATGTCTGGTCAATCTCCAACGACATGGGCAACCAACCATAGCAAAGCGAGTAGCAACCTATGATGAGGAACACGTCACCTGCCAAAGCCACGATAGAACCGATGCTGAATGCCACATTGCGGAAACGTACAAGTATATAAAGGAATATAGCTATGAGAGCCAAGATAACCGACACGATAGCACTATCCTTAATATCCTCGGCAATGCTGGGACCAACCTTCTGCGAGCTGATGATTGAACCACCTGCGCGGTTGTCATAGTCGGTAAAGGTCTCAAATGTAAGATCCTTGCTCAACAAGTCGCCTGCCATAAATGTATCGTAAAGCATCTGTGCAATCTCGGTATCAACACTCTTCTCCGAGTCCTCTATACGATAGTTGGTTGTTATACGAACAATCTTCTTGCTTGTACCAAGAGCAATAGCCTGAACATTATCCTCGGTAATCTTCTCGCGCAAGAGAGCACGAACGGTCTCGGGCTCAACCTCCTTCTCAAACTGAACAACGAAGTTGCGACCACCTGTAAAGTCGATGCTCTGGCTAAGACCGCGAACGCAAAGCGAAGCAATCATCACAACAATTACAACCAATACAGCGGTGATATAAGTCTTAGACTTCTTCAAGAAATCGTAAGCTGTGTTCACCATGAGTTTCTTTGAGAAGTTTGTGGTGAAGGTGAGGTTCAACCACTTACCCTTGCCCATAAAGTGCTCGTAAACGATACGTGTAAGGAACACGGCTGTAAAGAACGACGACAAAAGACCTATGATAAGTGTGGTGGCGAAACCACGGATAGGACCTGTACCGAAGTAGAACAATATGATACCGGTGATGATTGATGTCAAGTTAGAGTCGAAGATGGCCGAGAAAGCATTCTTGTAACCATCGGCAATAGCAACGCGGGTATTCTTACCTGCACGAAGTTCCTCCTTGGCACGCTCATAGATGAGCACGTTGGCATCGACAGCCATACCAAGTGTAAGCACGATACCTGCAATACCCGACATTGTAAGAGCTGCCTGGAACGATGCCAACACACCAAGTGTGAAGAAAAGGTTCATGAGCAGAGCGGCATTAGCCACAGCACCGGGGATAAGACCATAAATGGCACACATGTAAACCATCAAAAGCACGAAAGCGATGATGAACGACATTATACCTTGGTTGATTGAAGCCTGACCGAGCGAAGGACCTACTATATCTTCGTGCACGATGCGCGCGGGTGCGGGCATCTTACCCGAACGAAGCACGTTGGCCAAGTCTTTTGTAGCCTCAATAGTGAAGTTACCTGTAATCTCCGAACGTCCGCCGGTAATTTCACCGCGTACATCGGGAGCGCTGTAAACATAACCGTCGAGCACAATAGCGATAGCCTTGCCTATGTTGTTCTTTGTAAGTCTTGCCCACTGGTTAGAGCCACGTGCATTCATGGCCATAGTAACACAGGGGTTGCCATACTGGTCGAAAGAGTCGGCAGCCGACATCACAACATCGCCTTCGAGCGAAGCCTGAGCACCTTTCACTGCATAAAGCTCAAATATCTGCTCCTCCTCGCTGACGGGGGCAACACCCCAAAGCAAGTGCAAGTCGCGGGGGGCCACAGCCTTAAACTCGCGAGATGCGATAAACTTATTAAGCTCGGCTGTATCGCTGTAATGTGCATAACCCACAACACAACGAGAGAGAGCTGCCTCGTTATTCATAATTTGAAGACGAGAAAGAACGGGGTGCTGTTTTTTAATCTCCTCAACATCTACGCTCTCCTCCTCGCCTGCCAAAGCGGCATCGATATCGGCATCGGCCTTCTCCTCTGTTGCAGCCTCGGTCTCTTCTGTCGCAGGTTTCTCTGTTGTTTCGGCCAACTTAGAATCCAAGGCTACCAAAGCGGGAACAACCTCGCCTGCAGAATATGTCTCCCAGAACTGCAAGTTTGCAGAGCCCTCCAAAAGGTCGCGAACACGCTTGGGCTCTTTTACACCGGGAAGCTCAATCATTATACGACCAAGCGCACCCTCCATAGTCTGGATATTGGGCTGTACAACACCGAAGCGGTCGATACGTGTACGTAGCACGTTGAATGAGTTGTCGATAGCAGCCTTAACCTCATCTCTAAGCACCTTTACAACCTCGTCGTCGGTAGAGCGTGTGTTCACTTTGTCCTTCAACTGCTGTGTTGCAAAAAGCGATGCAAGAGAGCTCTCGGGAGCAATTTTCTTATACTCATCTACAAAAATTGTTATGTAGTCACTCTGGCTTGTCTTTGCCACCTCGTTGGCAGCTGTAATAGCCTGGTTAAATGCTACATCTTTTTTGTTGTTAGCCAACGCCTTGATGATGTCGGGAACCGAAACCTCCATCACGACGTTCATACCACCTTTGAGGTCCAAACCAAGACCAATCTCCATCTCGCGACTCTGTTTGAGAGTGTAGATACCCAACCAAACTTTCTTATTCAGCATCGAGTCGAGATAAAATTGCTCGCCTTTGGGATGCTCGGCAGCCTTACCTGCATGGTAACCTGTTACGAATGAGAAAGATAGGTAAAAGATACACACTAATGTAAGCAGTATCGCAAAAACTTTTACAAATCCTTTGTTCTGCATTTTGTTTAAAATTTATTTATGATTTATTTGTTTCGTGCCTTAAAATGCGCGCAAATATACCATTTTTTTCTTAATTATTAATATAATTGGCTCTTTTCTTTGCCATAAATAACAAAAAAGGCATCTCCGCAACCGAAAATGCCTTTTTGCAATAAATTGTTACAAGCATGCCCGCTACTTGCGCGACGCTTCGAAAAGACGTCTCTTCTCCTCCTCGGTGAGCGAGGAGTAACCACCCTCCTTCACTTTTTCGAGTATCTTGTCTATCTCGTCCTCCTCGTCCTTTTTGCGGGCATTATAATCGTAATCTTTAAAACGCTCGTTCCTGTGATAGGTGAAGGTGCGTTTCTTGCTCTTGCGCGACTTGAAGAGCGTGGTAAAAAAATCTATCGTTCTATTTACCCAACTTGTCATATCCTTTCCCTTGTTCAGCATAAAGGCAAAAAGCCAACCGGCAAATATACCGCCGAGATGCGCAAAATGGCCACCTGCATTATCGGAAGTAAGCATCAGCAAAGAGAAGACAACCACAAGCACCGCTATGGTAACAAGCCTCACAGAACCAAAGACAAAGAGATTTACAGAGTAGGCCGGGCTCCTCGTTGCCGAAGCTGTCACAACTGCAAGCACCGATGCCGAAGCACCTATGAGCCATGCGTTCGATACAGAGCCGGCAAAATAGGGGAATATATTGTAGGACAGTATAAAAAAGAGACCGCCGAAGAGACCGCCCAATATATACACACCCACAAAATGACGCACCGAAAAGAGAGAAAGGAATATGCGACCAAAGCCATAGAGCGCAAGCATGTTCCACAAAATATGCATCACGCGATCGTGTATGAACATATATGTGAACAACGTCCACGGGCGGGTAATAAACACGCCAAAAGAGGCCGGCAATTTAAACCACTGCATAAACTCCTCTACGGGGTTGTTCCACTGCAAAAGTGTGGCAAAAACACCGATGAAAGCGACAATTATGTAAACGGCGATGTTTATAAAAATAAACTGCCCGACAATATTTTCGTCCTTGAATTTCTTGTATATAGTCTTAAACATAGGGACCGCTGATTTTACCTTTTTTACGCCAATAAATTATCAAAAGAAAGCCGAAGAGCATGCCACCCAGATGGGCAAAATGAGCCACATTATCGCTCGCATTATTACTGAGCCCCATGAGCAACTCTATCGCACCGAAAATCATCACATAATATTTAGCCTTTATGGGAAATGGTATAGGAATAACATACATACGCTGGTTGGGGAACATCATCGCAAAAGCAATTAATATGCCATACACAGCACCCGAAGCACCCACAGTCACCCACAGATTAAGATACTCCGACATAGGCACAAGACCGCCAAGCCCAAGATTCACATATTGAAAAGAGGACAAAGAGACCTCGTAGTAAATGTACTGCACAAGCTCCTGCACAAGACCGGCACCTACTCCTGCAACCATATAAAACACCAGAAAACGCTTTTCGCCAAGCACCCTCTCTATCAACGAACCAAACATAAAGAGAGTAAACATGTTGAAAAACAGGTGAGTAAACCCACCATGCATAAACATATATGTTATTGGCTGAAAAAGATAAAAATCATCGGCAAGGAAAAGATGCAACCCCAAATAATCGTTAAGGTCTATCCCATGTTTTTCGGCCACAATCATAGCAAAGAACATCAGCACATTTATGGCTATAAGATTCTTTGTCACAACAGGTAATTGGTTCATAATTTACATATTCTTTAAAACGGCGCGAAGATAATACAAAGAGACGACAGAAACAAATCGGCTCGACACAAAACACAAAACAGCGATTATGCTATTTAACAACACTTTAAGCCACTATTTTAGTAAAAGAAGAGCAAGTCCTCTTCTACTTTTTTAACAAATTTGCATTAAATAGACAAAAATAGAAACCCGACACCCATTTTAAGGAGTTGCAAAAAGGAAAAAATCACATATATTTTGTATCTTCGCGTCAAAATTTAGGAAAAAGAGGTTTTTTGCCTGCAAAAGACCATAATAAGATAATAAAAAGAGAACAATGAATATCGAAACAACCCTTATCGAAAGCACCGTAGCAGCCATAAAGGAGCTGTACGGACAGGAAATTGCGAGTGAAAAAATTCAATTACAGAAGACACGCAAAGAGTTCGAAGGAGACTTCACCCTTGTAGTGTTCCCCTTCCTGCAAATGTCGAAAAAACGCCCCGAAGAGACAGCAAAGGAGATAGGCGAGAAGATTACCGCCATACAGCCACTTGTTTCGGGTTACAACGTGATAAAAGGCTTTTTGAACCTAAGCATCGCCACATCTTACTGGATAGACCTGCTCAAAGAGATTGAAAACACAGAAAGCTGGGGCACGGTTAAGGCCGACGAGAGCTCACCCCTTGTGATGGTTGAATATTCTTCGCCCAACACCAACAAACCCCTTCACTTGGGACACATACGCAACAACCTGCTTGGTTACGCCCTTTCAAATGTTCTTGCCGCAAACGGCAACAAAGTTGTAAAGACCAACATAGTGAACGACCGCGGAATACACATCTGCAAGTCGATGTTGGCATGGCAAAAGTGGGGTAACGGCGAAACACCCGCCACAGCCGGTAAAAAGGGCGACCACCTCATAGGCGACTACTATGTGGCATTCGACAAACACTACAAAGCCGAACTTGCCGAGCTCATGGCAGGTGGCATGAGCAAAGAGGAGGCCGAGACAGCATCGCCCCTCATGGCCGAGGCACGCGAGATGCTCGTAAAATGGGAAGCCGGCGACGCCGAGGTACGCGCCCTTTGGAGCACCATGAACGGCTGGGTATATGAAGGCTTCGACGAGACATACAAACGCCTCGGGGTTGATTTTGACAAGATATATTACGAGTCGGACACATACCTCGAAGGAAAAGAGACCGTGCTCGGCGGTTTGGAGAAGGGAATCTTCTACCGTCGCGAAGATGGTTCGGTGTGGGCCGACCTCACAGCCGACGGCCTCGACGAGAAACTGTTGTTACGTAGCGACGGCACATCGGTTTACATGACACAAGACATAGGTACCGCACAGCTCCGCTTCCGCGACTACCCCATCGACAAAATGGTATACGTTGTGGGTAACGAGCAAAACTACCACTTCCAAGTACTGTCGCTCCTGCTCGACAAGCTCGGTTTCTCATGGGGCAAAGGCCTTGTACACTTCTCTTACGGCATGGTAGAGCTCCCCGAAGGCAAGATGAAGAGCCGTGAAGGCACAGTTGTCGATGCCGACGACCTCATGGACGAGATGATAAGAACAGCACGCGAAACATCGGAAGAGCTTGGTGGCAAGCTCAACGACGTTACCGAGGAGGAGGCAAACAACATCTACCGCATCATCGGTCTTGGAGCACTCAAATACTTCATGCTCAAAGTAGATGCCCGCAAGAACATGCTCTTTAACCCCAAAGAGTCCATCGACTTCAACGGAAACACCGGCCCCTTCATTCAGTACACATACGCACGTACACGCTCAATAGAGCGCAAAGCCATAGAGAGCGGTTTCGAGATAGAAAACAGCGTTGCCCCAGCAAGCATCAGCGAAAAAGAGTGCTCAATCATACGCCTGCTCAACGACTTCCCCGCCGTTGTACGTCAGGCAGGTAGCGACTACTCACCCTCGGGCATAGCCAACTACGCCTACGAGCTTGCCAAAGAGTACAACCAGTTCTACCACGACTTCAGCATCTTGCGCGAAGAGGACAAGGCAACAAAAGCGTTCCGCATACTCCTTACACGCAACGTAGGTAAAGTAATAAAAACCGCGATGAACCTTCTCGGCATCGAGGTACCCGAAAGAATGTAATGGCAAAGAAACGCTACTATGTAGTTTGGAACGGTGCCGAGTCCGGCATATACGACAGCTGGGAAAGGTGCCAGGAGCAGATAAAAGGCGTGAAGCAGGCCCTATACAAAGGGTTTGCTTCACTGGCCGAAGCCCAACGTGCCTATGCCTCGTCGCCACACATATATATAGGCAACAAGGCACAAGCAAAACAAACAGCCGACAGCCAGGTACCCGCATGCGTACAAACCAACGCGCTTGCCGTAGATGCCGCATGCAGCGGTAACCCCGGGCAGATGGAGTACCGCGGAGTATACCTTGCAACAGGTCAGGAAATTTTTCACTTCGGCCCCATGCTTGGCACAAACAACATAGGAGAATTCCTTGCAATAGTACATGCCCTTGCACTGCTCAAACAAAAAGGGAGCGACATACCGATATACAGCGACAGCCTAAACGCCCTCCTGTGGATAAAACAAAAACAGTGCAAAACAAAGTTACCGCGCACACCCGAAACAGAACAACTGTTTTGCTACATAGAACGTGCCGAACGGTGGTTAAGAGAGAACAACTACACCAACCAGTTGATAAAATGGGAAACAAAGGAGTGGGGCGAGATTCCGGCCGACTTCGGAAGGAAATAAAAACAATATAAACCATGGAAAACATCAAAATTATCGAGTACATAATCTTGGCAGTGATGATATATGCAACAAGCCTTGCCGTGTATCTATGTTTCAACAAAGGCCTTGCACACAACGCCAAAAGATTACAATTGCGACGCTATCTCATAGCATCTGCATTATCAATACTTCCGATAGCCATAGCCCAGGTACCCACAACAGACAGAGCCGTTATCTTCAACACCCTGCTGGCCCTCTTCTGCGGAACAGCCTACCCGGTCATATACCACATGAGCAACCGCAAACAATCGCACGACCACGACAACCGCATCGACCTTGTATTCGGTATCTACCTGTTCGGGTGGTTCACAGCCCTGCAAGTGGTTATTACAGCCATAGAGCCCTACACAGGCACAATAGCCACCACGGCAACAAGAATAATCGCAGGAGCCATGGCCTTTGTAATTGCCATGCTATCCATAATTCAGTGGGGACATTACCTCATATACAAAAGCTGTATCGACATTGCAGGCATACAGGCGGCACAAGACACCGACCGCAACGAAACCATAGAATTTATAAAATCGTTCTCAGCGCAAACAATCGCAATTATCATTCTCGCAATATCGGGAACACTTGTATTGTGTATATGGGGCGAAAGCAAGCAAATAACCCACACCCCAACACTTGCCGGCACACTGTTGGCAACAGGCTGGCTTATAGCATTCTTTAAATACATATGGGTAGGCAAGCGCAGCCTGCTATCGCGCACCGGGCTCGTCGCCCTGTACAGCGATGTAAAAGAGTATAACAGACGCACACACCTATATGTGGAAGAGATGGAGACACGTCTGGCCGACCTCACACTCACCCAGCATGGCAAGAGCGACAACAAGCCCCACACATATATATTGGTAATAGGCGAGTCGGCATCGCGCGAGTATATGAGCGCATATTCCGACATAGAGGAGAACACCACACCATGGCTCAAAGAGTGCATGAACGACGAAACCCACCACATAGTCTTCAAAAACGCCTACTCATGCGCCAACCAAACAGTGCCTACACTCGAACGCGTGCTCACCGAACGCAACCTATACAACAACAAAGAGTTTTACGAGTCGGTATCAATAATAGACATAGCACGAAAAGCCGGATACAAGACACACTGGTACAGCAACCAAGGTTGCATAGGCGTTGCCGACACCTCCATAACCCTTGTAGCAAAAACAAGCGATGTGGCAAAGTGGACCAAGCAAGAAGTGAACAAATTACAGTACGACGGTTCGTTGCTCGACTTCTTTACCGAGATTGACACAACAAAAAACAACCTCATAGTATTCCACCTCATGGGTAGCCACTTTAACTTCATAAACCGCTACCCCGCCGAGGCCACACAATGGGGCAAGCCCGGCGTGCAGGACAACATACTCAACTACAAGAACTCAATACACTACACCGACAGCCTGCTGAAAAAGATATACGACTATGCAAGCAAGAATCTCAACCTGCAAGCCATGATATATTTCAGCGACCATGGTTGCATACCCGACAAACGTCGTTTGCCACAGTTCGACGGCTTTGCATTCTTGCACATACCATTGAGTATACACTTTACCGACAACTACATAAGTTGCCACAAAGAGCGTTTCGATGCGTTGAAAGCCAACAAAGAGAAATATTTCACAAACGACCTCATGTATGAGCTCTTCTGTGGAGTTATAGACATTGAAAGCAACCACTTCGACAAGGAAAACTCACTAGCACACAAAGAGTACAAATACACACGCGACATGTTGCTCACAAACAACGGAGAGACACGCATAAGCGAAGATACCTATTAATCAAACAGCCGACCTTTGCAAGGTCGGCTGTTTGATTAATAGTATAAGATGAAACTCACTTTTTAATCTCCTTTCTCAAACGCTGTTCCATTATCTTTGAAACAACCATAAGCTGGTATGTGGCAGAGAGCATTGCGCTTATAAGACCGCGCTTGCCCATAACAAACCCGCCTTGCAATATATATGCCCTGAAAAATCTCCAGAACGGACGCCACAGCAGAGCCACAACACCATAATTGCGAGAAGCCTTTTTATCCACCTCGTTGTCGGTATATTTATTCATTTTGGTAACCCACTCGCTCGTTGTCTCGTCGGCAAGATGCAAGAACATATAATCGGCGGGGATACGTTCGGTCTTTCCTTGCACAATGGGGAAAGTGTGAACATATGGCGGCCACACAGTACCCTCGCGCTTAAAGAAGCGAAGTTGATAGTCGTGGCTCCAATCACGAAAATATGTACCAAAGAAACGGTTCTGCCTGTGTATGTAGTACCCGGCCGAGGGAGCCTCCTGCTCTGTAATTTTATAGAGATACTCCTTTAATTCGGGTGTGACAAGCTCGTCGGCATCGACCACCAACACCCACTCGCTCACGGCCGACTGTATGGCAAATGTACGGGCAGGCTCAGCACTTTTATGATTCTCCTTGGGAAAGGTCACAACACGGCACCCGAAGCTTTCGGCAATTGCCACGGTGTTGTCGGTGCTCTCCATGTCGCAAACAAGCACCTCATCGAACCCTTTCACGGTTTCTAACACCTCGGCAAGGTGTTTCGAGGCATTATATGTGTTTATAACTACTGAGATAGCCATGGCTGTAATTTTTATTATTTATAATACCTTGGTTCATCGCTTGCCAAAGAGACGCCCGAAGAACCTCGAAATTCTTTTTTTTCTTATCCACCTTTTATCGTGACGTTGCTTTATGAGTATGGCAGTTTCTGTTTCCTTCTCGTTCCAACCCCTTGCTGCCGCGTACACCTCCAACACATGCTTGTACACCTCGTCGAAGTGCCAAAAGAGAGTAAGATTTTCCATACACTCGGTTTTTGGCACATCATTATCGTAAAACTTCATTCTGTTAATATCGATAAGTTCGAAGTTGTAACCTTTGCTATCCTTGGCAAACAGCACATTTGTCGAGTTAAGGTCCACATGCAAAATACCCTTGGAGTGAAGGGAGGCCACATAAAGAGCATATTGCGTTGCAAGCTCCTTGTCAAAGGATAGTTGTTCCGAGATTGGGCCGTTACCCGTATAAGCAGAGATAAAATAGACCTGTTCTACCAACCCATGGGCTCTTTCCTCGATATATGCAACTTCGCGTGGCGTTTCAAAACCCCTTTTTCTTAACTCGACAGCGTTTTCATAGGCACTCTTTGCCTTGTTGTTTTTAAAGAATGTATAAGCGATTTTTTTTATTATATCGTGCCTCTTATACCTTTTAATCACAACCTTTTCGCCATCGGGAGATTCACACAGCACAACCTTGTTGCGACCGTTGTGAAGAACTATACTGCCGGCAGATACCATGTGCGTAGCTATGTTCGACAACCAGCCTTGCAGATGCTCATATTTTGGTGATATAACTATATTCATATATTATCTTTTATTGCAAAAACCGCCTCAAAGGTTGTATCAATATACAAAGATAAGCACAAACAGGCGAGAAACATAAAGTTTACTTTAAATTATTGTTCGTAAACCTCTTTATACGAAGAATAGAATTTTTCGTACGACAACAGCGTTGCAACACCTCTTGCCTTCTCGCCTATGCTTCTCCTTGTATCATCGTCGTCGATAAGCAAGGAAAGAGCGGCGGCAAGAGCCTTCGAGTCGGAGGGAGGCACAAGAATACCATTTACACGATTATCAAGAAACTCCTTTTGAGCCCCGTTATCGGTTGTAACAACAGCACAACCGGCAATCATCGCTTCGGCAACCGACAAACCAAAAGCCTCGGGCGCGATAGTGGGTATTACACATATATCAACCTGCGGAAGAAGAGCCCTTACATTATCGACAAAACCAAGATATATAATCCTTTTGGCAATACTACTATTTACAACTATATCTTCGAGCCTCTTTTTATACTCCTCCGAAGCAAAGCTACCCGCCATGAACAAGACAAAAGGCCTATCGGCTATTTGAGAACAGGCTTCAAACAAAACATGACACCCCTTCTCCTCCACTATTCTACCACTATACAATAATAATAAATCACCATCGGAGATATTATACTCTTTTCTTAAATCGACAGGCGAAGAAGAGAGACAGGGCGTTATACCACTATGTATTGTATATATCTTTTTATGATCGACCGAGACACCACCCCACAAAAAGGCATCTTTTGCAAGGTGTGACACAAAAACAATTTTGTCGAGCTTGGAGTAAAGCCAATTATAAAGAATATTGCTCTTGCCACGCTTTACAATGTGCCGAGTACAAACCACACGACAAGATACCCCGGCAAACAGACGTGCAAGAACCGCTTGAAAAGCATCTTTAAAATGGTGGGCATGCACAATATCGGGGCGCTCTTTACGCATCACCAGCGCAAGCCTCAATATTGAGACTATGTCAAACAAGCCCGACAAAGAGAGCTTATAAATAACAAAGCCTTTATCCTTTATTTTCGACAAAACAGCCTGTGAGTTACGCGACACGACAACAACCTCACACCCCTCGCTCTTTTGTCGCATGGCAAGATCGTACACATACTGCTCGCCACCACCCCACGATTTTGAGGCAAAAATATGTAATAATTTATTAACACATGCCATATCTAAAACAGGTTATTTTCCCAGCACCATCTTGTAACACTCCATAGTTTCGCGAGCAAAACGCTCCTGAGTAAAGTTCTGCGCCCACTCTATGCCCTTTTCCACCATTTTATTGCGCACCTCGGGCACAAAACACTCTTTAACAGCAGCGGCTATCGCCTCGACATCGTAAGGAGCGGTGTACTTTGAACCCGGACCACCGGCCTCCTCGAGACACGAGCCCGTAGCAGCCACAACAGGCACACGGGAGTTAAGAGCCTCGAGCAAGGGAATACCAAAGCCCTCATAAATAGACATATAGGCAAAAACGTCGGCACACTGATATATCACAGGCAGGTCGATATAAGGAACACCATGCAACAGGTGCACCCTCTCCTGCAAATTATTCTCGCGCACATAATCGTCTACAAGCGAGGTATATTTGGTGCGACGACCAACAGCAACAAGATGCACATCGGCAGGCAACAACGAAAGAGCCTTCACCACCGACAACAAGTTTTTACGCTCCTCTATGGTACCAACCGATACAATAAACTTGCTCGGTAAAGAGTACTTTGCACGAATCTCGGCTTTGCGTTCTGCGGTAGCAGTAACTGCAAAAAGAGGGTCGCACCCTTGATATATGACCGAAATTTTTTCGGGTGCAATACCATATTCCTGCACAATATCGCGCTTTGTGCACTCGCTCACCGCAATCACATGGTCGGCATTTACACACGCCTTGCGGAACTTATAGTCGTATATATTGCGATCGACGACAGGATAGCACGAGGGGCATTTAAGGAAGATAAGGTCGTGTATCGTAACCACGCTTTTTACCTGTGGCCACGCCTTGCGAATATTCAACGGCAGTTCGTTGCTCAACCCGTGATAGAGCTCCACGCCATCGCGACAAAGGTCGTCGGTAACACCCCACACACGCCACAACGATTTTAGTTTCTTGCTCCACCACCCTGCTGGCAGTATTTTTTTCATCGCCCCGCGCGATGCTGTTAATATTGCATCGAACTTCGCATTATCGACATCTTTGGGAATATACACACTATATTCCTCGGCCGGATAACCGGCCAATAATGCCTCCAACGCATATCGGCTGTAATTACCCAACCCCGTAAAATTCTGCGCTGCACGCTTACCGTCGAAACCAATTTTCATATTTCCATCACTTTATTTTACAAATATAATCACAAACGAGCGAGAAACATGAAGTTTACTCTGATTTTTACTATTCACCAGCAAAAGTTATGAGAAGATATTTACCGGCAACAACAAACAACACACAAACAAGAAACATTATAACAGAGGAAAGAAAATAAAAAATATAATTACCTTTGCAGCACATTAAAAAGCAAAATTATGGCTACAATAATATTCCCCTCACCCATATTCGGCCCAATCAAGAGCCGACGTCTCGGCATCTCGCTCGGTATCAACCTGTTACCAAGCGACGGCAAAGTGTGCACCTTCGACTGTCTCTATTGCGAGTGTGGCCTTAACGCAGAACGTCGCAGCCACCAACCCCTACCCACACGACAAGAGGTGGCCGAGGCCCTGGAAAACAAACTCACAGAGATGAAGAACGAAGGAACAACACCCGACGTACTAACATTTGCAGGAAACGGCGAGCCCACCATACACCCACATTTTCACGAAATAATATCGGACACCATAGCTATTCGCAACCGTTTGTGCCCCGACGCAAAGGTAAGCGTGCTCACCAACGCCACACTCATAACACGCGACAAAGTGTTCGAAGCCCTGAAGCTTGTGGACAACAATATTCTAAAACTAGACACCATAGACAAAGAGTATATTGCCACAGTAGACCGCCCGACGGGAGCATATGATATTGAAAAAATTATAGAAAGAATGAAGGCCTTTGAAGGAAAAGCCGTAATTCAGACAATGTTCTTGAAAGGCGTAGTCGAAGGTAAAAACCTCGACAACACCGGCGACAGCTACGTGCTACCATGGATTGAGGCAGTAAAAAAGATAGCCCCACGCGAGGTTATGATATACACGATAGACCGCGAAACACCCACCGAAGGGCTGTTAAAAGCCACGCACGAAGAGCTCGACCACATTGTGGAGCTATTACACAAGGAGGGTATTAAAGCAAGCGCCTCTTACTAGATTAAAACACCTTGCAACTACTCGCCCATTAACTGCGCTATACTCGTATACGACAACGTTATAAAAGCATAGCGCACCAACTTACCGACAGCCATAACAAGAGCCATCTTCCACCACGACACACGCATCACGCCAAGCAACACCAGCAAAGTCTCACCAAGCACAGGCACAAAGGAGATGAGCGCCGCCCAATAACCATACTTTTGAATAATTTTGTCGGCACGTTGCATGCGACGAGGAGTTATTTTAAACATCTTAAACACCTTATCCTTGTCGGCCATCATACCCATGAGATAGCAACAAAAGCCACCAAGAGTATTTCCCAACGTAGCCACAAGAGTTAAATAAACAGGGCTGAGCCCTATTCCCAAGAAGAACACAAGCAACACCTCGCTTGTGATGGGCACGATGGAACCCGACAGAAAAGCCAAGAATCCCATGCCCCAATAACCATATTCCGAAAAAATATTAATCACCCAATCCATAAGCATAAGGTGGCCGTTGCAAGCCACAATATATTAAGCGTTATAAAATATATGTTCGACAATTTTGTTATCTTCATCGCAAAAGCATAGGAGGCCAACAGCGCCACCCCCGGCAAACGCCACACAAAAAGCATAACAAAATCCTGCGGTACAAAAAAAGAGATGGCAAACAGGTAGATGTTAAGTATAATAATAAACAACAACCTGCGACGCAAAAGAGGCTTTGCAGGGAACAAAGAGGTTGCAAAGTTACACACAGCAACAACGTATATCAACCCCTCCACAGCCAACACCAAATAGAGCAGAGGCGACAAGCTGAGGCCTGCTCCGGAAACCATGTTCGCATAACATATTTTCAAAGGCACAAGAAGAGGACCCAGCGAGGGGAAGGCATAAACAAGCCCAAAAAGCAACCAATAAGGGGTTACGACCCCAAGCAAAGCCGACAGCACGTTCCTCACGTTCGAGATGCGAGCTATAAATATATAGGCCACGAAAAGGGGAAGAACGTAGGCAAACTGTAACAAAAAGAGCGATGAAAAGGACAAAAAAGCAAAAGCACCGAACAAAGCCCTCTCCTGCCCGCTCTCGTGCACACACGACAGCAGTTGCGACATAGCCATCATGAGCAACAACGACGAAAAGCACGACAGATAATCGACGTGCACAAACATCATCACCGACGAGAGCCACAGAAACACCGACGAGAGCCAGTGTATGCGTCTCTCGAAAAGATACAGGTGGTTAAGCAACAGAGCAACCGCCACAAGCGAGAGAAAAGAGAACAAGCGGGCAACAACATCGCTTGCAAAATTTATACCCAAAGCCGACAAGAACGTGGGGGTAGACGATGATACACCCCACAAAGCACCGATGCCCCAGAGCAGTAGTGATGCTACAAACATCACCCATACCGGGGCAACGGAAGATACGAAACGTCCTTGTAAAGAATTCTTATAAGTCAAAGCCTATATCTCCTCTGAAATATTTCTTTTCAAAATTTATTGCGTTGGCTGCCGCAAACGACTTTTCAAGAGCCTCGGCACGGTTGGCACCATAAGAACATGCGGCTATAACACGACCACCGGCTGTTACCACCTTGCCATCTTTCACAGCTGTTCCTGCGTGGAAAAGAATACTATCCTTCACATTCTCAAAGCCTGTCATCTCGAAACCCTTGTCGTAAGCCTCGGGGTAACCGCCCGACACAAGCATAACACAAACAGCCGTTCTGTCGTCGAACTCAACCTTTGCCTGCGAGAGGGTGCCCTCGGCAACCATCTCAAAGAGCTCCACGATGTCGCTCTTTAAACGCAACATCACCGACTCGGTTTCGGGGTCGCCCATGCGCACATTATACTCTATAACCATGGGCTCGCCTTCGACATTAATGAGACCGAAGAAGATAAAACCTTTGTAGAGCAAACCGTCGGCAACAAGCCCCTCTACTGTGGGGCGCACAATGCGCTCATCGACCTTTTTCATCCACTCCTCGGTGGCGAAAGGAACGGGAGAGATAGAGCCCATACCGCCGGTGTTCAGGCCGGTATTGCCCTCGCCCACACGCTTGTAGTCCTTTGCCTCGGGCAGAGTAACATAGTTTTTGCCGTCGGTGAGCACAAACACAGAGCACTCTATACCGTCGAGGAACTCCTCTATAACCACAGTCGCCGACGAAGAGCCGAACATGCCGTCGAACATCTCATCGAGGCTCTTTTTGGCCTCCTCGAGCGAAGAGAGAATGAGCACACCCTTACCGGCACACAAGCCGTCGGCTTTAAGCACATAGGGAGCTTTCAGACCCTCCAAGAACTTATAAGCCTCCTCTTTCTCGGCCACGGTGAAGGCACGATAGGCGGCTGTGGGTATGCCGTGACGTTGCATAAAATCCTTTGCAAAGCTCTTGCTACCCTCCAACTCGGCGGCTGCACGGGTGGGGCCTATCACGGGAATATTTTTCAGCCTCTCATCATTCTGAAAATAGTCGTATACACCTTTAACCAACGGGTCCTCGGGACCTACCACAACCATGTTCACACCTTTTTCGAGCACAAAAGTGGCAATAGCGTCAAAATCGCACACCGAGATATTTACATTCTCGCCCACCTGCGATGTTCCTGCATTGCCGGGAGCAATAAATAGTTTCTCCAATTTTTTACTTTGAGCAATCTTCCATGCAAGAGCATGCTCACGACCACCGCTACCTAAAAGTAATATTTTCATAGTGATGAATTTATTTAGAAAAGTTCAATATTAATCGTTTTTTCTGTTATTGCGACGAGGTGCCTGCCCGCGACCGGGTTTTGTTTTTGCAAAGCCTCCACCGCCTGTTCGTGGCTTGCGGGGCGATTTTGCGCCGTTGTCGCGTGTAAAGCCTCGACCTGTGCCTTGAGGAGCGCGACGCTCACGGCGCTCAACTGTGCCCTCCTTGCGTTCGGTATTCTCGCTACGTGTACCACGCATCTTCTGCACGGCACGGGTGTTGAAGTACGACTCCAACTCGCGACGACGACGTTTTGAGTCGTCGCTCACCACAGAGGAGTACTCGTCGCTCTTACGTTCGTTGCGCGAGGGGCGCAACTCACCGTCGAGCCCTGTCAGGCGCGACTTGCGTTTCAAGGGCGCAAAATCCTTCTTCAAGGTGTTTCCCTCTTCGCGGAAGCCCTTAAACTTACCCTGGAAGAGTTCGTACTTGTGGAACTCACAATCGAGGTCACCATTATACAAGGGGATACGTGCCGATGCTTTGAGACCTATCTGGTCGAAACAATCATAATTACTACTTATCACCCACGCCTCGTTGCCTTGGAAGGCATGTTTCAAACGAGCACCAAGGTCTTTATAGACCTGCAACAACTTCTCGCTCACAAGACGCTCGCCGTAGGGAGGGTTCACAATCATCAAGGCACGCTCGGCAGGCTCTTCAAAATCCTTTATGTCGCGACACTCTATCTGCACTATGTCGCCCATCATGGCCGACTTTACGTTGCGACGTGCACATGCAACCATGCGTCCATCAACGTCGTAGCCATAAATCTTGTGGTTAAACTCACGCTCCATAGAGTCGTCTTCGTATATCGAACGGAAAAGTTCGCTGTCGAAATCTCTCCACTTTTCAAAGGCATAGCCCTGACGGAAGACGCCGGGAGCGATGTTACGCGCTATAAGAGCTGCCTCGATGGGCAGAGTACCCGAACCACACATGGGGTCTATAAAGTCGCACTCTCCGTGCCAGCCCGTGAGCATAATCATACCTGCCGCAAGCACCTCGTTGATGGGGGCGGCACCTGTCTCCACACGATAACCGCGACGGTGCAACGACTCACCCGAACTGTCGAGAGCCAAGGTGCAATCTTCGTGTGCAATATGAATGTGGAATACGATGTCGGGGTTGTTGAGACGAACCGACGGACGACGACCTGTTTTTTCGTTAAAATAGTCGGCTATCGCATCTTTAACACGATAGGCAACAAATTTCGAGTGACGGAACACCTCGCTATAAACAACCGAATCAACCGAAAACGTTGAGTCGGCATTGAGGTAATTTTCCCACTCTATGCTTTTAATAACATTATATACATCATCGGCATTAGAGGCCTTAAAATGCAATATGGGTTTTAAGATACGAACCGCTGTTCTCAAATGAAAATTAGCCTTATACATGAGCGCGTTGTCACCGGTAAAAGATACCATACGACGACCTATCTGCACATTGTTGGCACCCAACGCCACTAACTCCTTGGCCAAAACCTCTTCCAAACCTTGGAAGGTCTTTGCTATTAATTCAAATTCCGCCATAATATTTAAAAAAAGGGCTAAAACCCATGTAATAAACAACTTGACACACCACCACAACGCACATTGCATGCTTGTGATGGTTGCAACTGCTTTTCTTTTGCAAAGGAACAAAAAAAAGCGACGCAAAACAATGAAACAAGCTTGATATTTACTCTAAAAGCACTACTTTTGCATTAATAAATAGAGATTATGAAGAAAATATTCAGCCGTAAAAATATAATATGCACAACGGCCGGCTGTGTTATTACAGCCCTCGCATGTCTTGGTTACACCGACAGCAAAAGCCCCGAGGTGCTATACTCACAAATACCCTATTGCGCCGTGTCGCCTAAACTGCCACGAGAGATAAGCTTTGCAGGGGAGAATATTCAGCTCACGGCACAGGACCGCCGCGAAAGACTCGACCGCGAAATTCTTGCCTTCACCTACTCGCACACAAACACGCTTTTGCAAATTAAACGTGCAAACCGCCTTTTCCCCCTTGTTGAGCCCATATTAAAAGAGTGCGGTGTACCCGAGGATTTTAAATACCTCATGATAATAGAGAGTAACGGCGACATCAACGCACGTTCAACCGTGGGAGCAGGCGGATTGTGGCAATTTATGGAGAAGACAGCCCGCTCATACGGGCTCGAGGTAAATAGCCATGTCGATGAACGATACCACATAGAAAAAGCCACACGCGCCGCATGCGAATACCTTAAAGAGTCGTACGAGAAGTATGGCGACTGGCTCACTGTGGCTGCGAGCTATAATGCCGGCAGGGCCAACATAAGCAAACGCATCGACAAGCAGAAGGAGCAGAAAGCCATAAACCTGCAACTTGTGCCCGAAACATCGCGTTACCTGTTCCGTCTTTTAGCCGTAAAGAGCGTGTTTACCGACCCCATAAGCTACGGCTTCATACTACACCGACGCGACCTCTACCCACCCCTACCCGTAAATTGCAAAATAACCATAGACAGCACCGTCACATGCTGGGCCGGCATCGCCCGCAAACACGGGCTTACATACCTGCAACTGCGTGAGGCCAACCCATGGATAAGGGAGACAACCCTGCCCAACAAAACAGGCAAGAGATACGAGGTTATAATACCCGACTCGGCAGGGTTACACTACAACCCCGAGGCAACCACCCCCCACAACCGCAAGTGGGTAATAAAATAACAAAAAAGCGACTTTTAAAAGTCGCTTTTTTGTTGATATAATCTCTTGTTGAATGTATGCACACTACAAATACTCATCGCCGAGCTTCATGCGCACATCATTTACAAATTTGCGCACATTCTTCTCGCTACCCTTACGGCATATCATAAGCACATTGTCACTATCGACAACAAGCAAGTCATCGACATCTTGCAACACCACCAATTTACCTGCGGGAGCCGATACAACATTATTGTTGCTATCATATTTTAGGCAACGCGACTGCATAATCACATTACCACCCATATCTTTGGGGAGAGCACCATACAGGGTGTCCCATGTTCCTATGTCGGCCCAACCAAACTCACCTACAAGCAGATATACATTGTCGGCACGCTCCATCACGCTCATGTCCATCGAAGCATTAGGGAAAGAGGTGTAAATCTCGTAGCCACGCTTGCGACGCTCCTCGCGCACAGGAATTTCGCGAAAAACCTTCTCGAGCTCACCCATCATGTCGGGCAAGAATGTTGTCATGGTCTCTATAAGAGTATTCACATTCCAAATGTATATACCTGAGTTCCAATAAAACTCACCACTCTCCATAAAGACCTTTGCAAACTCATATTCGGGTTTCTCGGTAAATGTACGCACCTTGTATATGTTACCGGCACCATCAACCGGCACATCGGCTTGTATGTAACCGTAACGGGTTTCGGGGCATGTAGGCTTTATACCCACAGCCACAAGCTTATTATTTTTTGCAACAAAGTCGAGACCTCGCCCTATGGTTTCGACAAACAAATCTTCGTTAAGCACCAACTGGTCGGCCTGAGCAACCACAATATTGGCATCAGGGTTGAGCTGGCGTATGTGACATGCCACATAGGCGATGCTCGGTGCTGTGCCACGAAAGGCGGGCTCGTGCAAAACCTGCTCTCGCGACAACTCGGGTAACTGCTCACGCACCAGGTCGGCATAAGCGACATTTGTCGAAACAATGATATTCTCTTTGGGAACAACGCGACTATACCTGTCGAAGGTTTGTTGCAACAGGGTACGCCCACAGCCCAACAGGTCGTGAAACTGCTTGGGGTTTTCCTTTCGGCTCAGTGGCCATAGGCGCGAGCCTATGCCACCTGCCATTATAACACAATATCGGTTGTTCATATTGCCGTTTTTTAGAATTCAGCGTTATTCGGGGTACGGGGGAAGGGTATAACGTCGCGGATATTCGACATACCTGTTACGAAGAGCAAAAGACGCTCAAAGCCCAAACCGAAGCCAGAGTGGGGGCATGAGCCGTAACGACGTGTGTCGAGATACCACCACATATCCTTCATGGGGATATTCATCTCCTTGATACGTTGGAGAAGCTTGTTATAGTCGGCCTCACGCTCCGAGCCACCGATAATCTCGCCGATTTTGGGGAAGAGGACGTCCATGGCGCGAACAGTCTTTCCGTCCTCGTTCTGTTTCATGTAGAACGCCTTAATCTCCTTGGGATAGTCGGTGAGTATCACGGGACGCTTAAAGTGTGTCTCAACCAAATAGCGCTCGTGCTCCGATGCAAGGTCCACACCCCAATATACGGGGAACTCAAACTTGTGACCACCGGCAACAGCCTCCTCCAAAATCTTAATACCTTCGGTATAAGAGAGGCGCACAAACTCGGTGTTTACAATTGAACGCAGACGCTCTATAAGCTCCTTGTCGAACATGTTGTTAAGGAAGGTTATATCTTCCATACAGTTGTCGAGAGCCCACTGAACACAATATTTTATAAACTCCTCGGCAAGCTCCATGTTGTCGATAATATCGTTGAAGGCAACCTCGGGCTCTATCATCCAGAACTCGGCAAGGTGACGAGGGGTGTTTGAGTTCTCGGCACGGAAGGTGGGGCCGAATGTGTATATTGCGCCCAACGCTGTGGCTGCCAACTCACCCTCGAGCTGTCCCGACACGGTGAGGCTTGCCTGCTTGCCAAAGAAGTCGCTATCGTATTTTATGCTACCGTTCTCGTCCTTTTTCAGGTCGTACAGGTTCATTGTTGTAACCTGGAACATCTGGCCGGCACCCTCACAGTCCGATGCTGTGATAAGGGGTGTGTGGAAGTAGTAGAAGCCCTTGTCGTGGAAGAATTTATGTATGGCATAAGCCATGTTGTGACGTATGCGGAACACTGCGCCAAAGGTGTTTGTACGGGGGCGCAAGTGAGCTACCGTACGCATAAACTCCATGGTCTGTCCCTTCTTTTGCAAGGGGTAGGTGTTGTCGCACGCACCCAACAACTCAATTTCGGTTGCCTGTATCTCTACCGACTGACCGCCACCGATAGACTCTACCAAAGTACCGTTCACGCTAAGGCAGGCACCTGTGGTAAACTGTTTCACCAACTCCTCGTCGAATTTGTCGGTATCTATAACAACCTGCACATTATTGATGGTTGAACCGTCGTTCAAAGCGACGAAGGCCACCTGTTTGCTACTACGACGGGTTCTAACCCAACCTCTCACGTTTACAGTTGTTCCAAAATCCTTGCTTTTTAGCAAGTCTGATATTCTTGTTCGTTTTATCGTTTCCATGTTAAATTATTTTGCTCTTGTTTTACTCATATGCACCCATAAGCAACATGTTTACCTCTTTCTCTGTGAGGTAACGCCAATCGCCACGTCTGAGGTTCTTCTTTGTGAGACCTGCAAATAACACGCGGTCGAGCTTTGTTACTTTATATCCCAAGTGCTCCATCATACGGCGTACAATACGGTTCTTGCCCGAGTGTATCTCTATGCCTATTTGTGAACGGTCGGCATCGTTTACATATGTTACCTCGTCGGCATATACGTTACCATCTTCGAGCTCTATGCCGTTTACCAAAAGGTCCATGTCGGACATTGCCACATTCTTGTCGCATGTAACATGATACACCTTCTTTTTCATAAACTTGGGGTGTGTCAGCCTCGATGCAAGGTCGCCGTCGTTAGTGAGCAACAAAACACCTGTCGTGTTTCTGTCGAGACGTCCCACGGGGTATATTCTCTCCTTGCCGATACCGCGCAAGCAGTCGAGCACTGTTTTACGCTCCTGAGGATCATCAACTGTTGTAACACAATCCTTCGGCTTGTTCAAAAGCACATATACCTTGCGCTCAGGGTTTATTCTCTCGCCGTTGAAACGAATATCGTCACCGGGAGTAACTTTTGTTCCAAGCTCTGTGACAACAACACCGTTTACGGTTACAAGACCTGCCTCTATGTAGTTGTCGGCCTCGCGACGCGAGCATATTCCGGCATTTGCAAGAAATTTATTCAAGCGCACAGGTGCATTAGGGTCTATTGCGGCCTCTTTATATGCTATGCGTTTCTTTGCGCTATACTTTGCGTTCGGGTCGTAGGCAGAGCGTGTGCCACGCTTGCCATAAGAGGGGCGTTCGCCATAGTTCTCACCACTTGTGGCACCGCGCTGATAACCACCCTGCTGGTGACGACCTGTGCGGGGCTCGGCGCCGTAACGGTTACGCTGGGGGCGCTCACCGTCGAAGCGGTTAAATTCTGCACTGCGACCACCTCTGTTATACGACTTGTAGCGACCATACTCGCCACTCTGCTCACCTCCTTGACGCTCGTTGCGCGCCGACTGCGGGCGTCCTTCGAATCGGTTGTAACGCGACGAACGGCTGTTTGGCCTGTTCTCGCTGTTAAAGTTGGGATTGAACGATGCACGTTCTCTTCTGCCTCTTGGACTCTTGTCCGAGCGTCTCTCATTAAAATTATCCATTTATTATATTTTTTGCGAACCTCACGGTCCAAATTTGTTTTTATCGTCCTGTATATGTATGGGGTGTGATATTGCGCAACTCCTCTTTAACGCTCTCCGAAACATCGAGTCCTTCGATAAATTGTAACAAAGTGTTTCTGTTTATACCCTCGTTGGTACGTGTGAGAGCTTTCAAAGCCTCGTAGGGGTTGGGATAGGCCTCGCGACGAAGTATTGTCTGAATACCCTCGGCACAAACACTCCAACAGTTGTCGAGCTCGTTGTAAATAGCACCCTCGTTGAGCAACAGTTTGCGCAAGCCGACCAAAGAGCTCTTAACGGCAATCATCATGTGGCCCATGGGCACACCTACGTTGCGTAGCACGGTAGAGTCGGTAAGGTCGCGTTGCAGACGAGAGATGGGGAGCTTTGCCGCAAGGTGCTCCAAGACTGCGTTTGCTATGCCAAGGTTACCCTCGCTGTTCTCAAAATCGATGGGGTTCACCTTGTGGGGCATTGCGCTCGAGCCAACCTCTCCGGCTTTAATCTTCTGCTTGAAGAACTCCATAGAGATGTATTGCCAGAAGTCCTTATCCATGTCCATGATTATTACGTTTATACGGCGCATGGCATCGAAGAGAGCGGCAAGGTTGTCGTAGTTAGAGATTTGTGTGGTGTACTGCTCGCGCTGCAAACCAAGATTTTCGGCAACAAACTTGTTGGCAAAAGCAACCCAGTCGATGTGGGGGTAGGCTACGCTATGTGCGTTGAAGTTACCTGTTGCACCACCAAATTTTGCCGAGATAACGCATCTCTTCAACTGCTCCAACTGGGTTTCGAGACGGTAAACAAACACCATAACCTCCTTGCCCAGACGTGTGGGCGATGCGGGCTGGCCGTGTGTGCGTGCCAACATGGGTATATCCTTCCATGCCTCGGCATACTCTTTCAACTGTGCTATCAACTCCTCTATCGCGGGGTAATAGACCTCTTTGAGGGCATCTTTTATTGAGCAGGGGATTGATGTATTATTAATATCCTGCGATGTAAGACCAAAGTGCACAAATTCTTTGTACTCGTCGAGACCACCGATAGCATCGAATTTTTCCTTAATGAAATACTCTACTGCCTTAACATCGTGATTGGTTACTTTTTCTATATCCTTTATGCGCTGTGCATCGTCGGCACTGAACGCTTCGTAAATCTCGCGCAATTTGGGGAAAAGCGAAGAATCTACGCCTGCCAACTGGGGGATAGGCAACTCACACAGAGCAATATAATACTCTATCTCTACAAATACGCGATATTTCATCAACGCATATTCCGAAAAATATTCGGCCAAGGCCTCTGTTTTGCCTCTGTAACGCCCGTCTATGGGAGAGACTGCTGTCAAAATGTTAAGTTCCATGTTTATTGTAAATTGTGTTTCTTTCAGGTGCTTTAAGTGCACAAGATGTGCAAATTATAAATCTTTGCAAAAATAGCACTTTTTAAGCATAAACACTCATAGATACAACAAAGTTTATTAAATAAATGCTAAAAAGATTTTATTACTACGGTATAATAAAAAAAATAACCTGCGCGGAGTGCGTAGGTTTGCGATGTGGACGTTGACGGATTCGAACCGCCGACCCTCTGCTTGTAAGGCAGATGCTCTAAACCAGCTGAGCTAAACGTCCAAGATGTTTGGTGGACGTTGACGGATTCGAACCGCCGACCCTCTGCTTGTAAGGCAGATGCTCTAAACCAGCTGAGCTAAACGTCCAAGATGTGCGCAATTCTTAATTGCGATGCAAAAGTAGGTCTTTTTTTTGTACCTACCAAATTTTACAACAATTATTTTACAAAAACCGAATAAAAAATTTCAAACTAGAAAAGCGCAAGGCGCAAAGGCAAGCACTTTTCGCCAACATCTCACCTTATTATATATAAGAAAGCCCAAAGCAAACAAAAGCCCCGTTCGCCCATAATGGTTGTGAGAGCAAAACAAACTCTTTATTTATCGGTGTTACCCTACCTATTAAACAGTGTCTGTATACTCTTTGTCGAGCAAGGGAAACAAACGCACAGCACACAACGAGCACCGCCGAGGCTTGCATCATATAAAAAAAATATCGGGCAAGCAAAGCCTGCCCGATATCCTATTATTTAAAATTCAAATTATTCTGCGATTGTTACGATAACGCGACGGTTCAAACGAGCAGGTTTCTCTACTGCTACACCACCGTTACCCTCAACAATAAGTTTCTCCTGGGGTACACCCATCTCTACCAACTTCTCAGCAACTGCCTTAGCACGAGCCTCAGAAAGTTTCTGGTTGTACTCAGCCGAACCTGTTGCGCTGTCAGCATAACCAACAACCAACAACTTAGCGTTTGAGTTCTTCACGGCATCAGCCAAGCCCTGCAAGTTGATAATCTCTTTCTTAGAAGCGATCTTAGAAGAGTTGAATGCGAAGAATACCGACTGAGAAACAGTAGCAACCTTACCCTGCTCAGCCTTCAAATCCTCTTTCAACTTAGCGATAGCCGATTTAGCGCTAGCCAACTGGTTTTTCAAACCTGCGTTCTCGCTCTCTTTTGCCTGCAACTGTGCGTTGAGCTCGCTAAGAGCAACTGCATTGATAGCCATGATAGCATCTACATCTGCTGCATCGTTCCAACCTACTTTGTTGAACTTGTATGTAACACCGGCAAGAGCTGTGAACATTACGTCGTGACCCTCAGAAGCTGTTTTACCGCCGAAACCGTTACGCAAGAATGTTGCGCCAAGCTCGAAGTTGATAGCCCAATGTTTAGATACGCGGAACTCGTTAATCAAACCTGTGTGTACAGTGATAGAACCGTGCAAGTCGTCCTTTACGAAATCTTTACGAGCACCCCAACCGGCACCTACATAAGGTATTGCATTCCAAACGCGGTCCTCTTTGTAACCCCAGATGAGGTTTGTAAGGTTGAACATTGCGTCGAAGTGGAAGTTCAAAAATGTTTTGTGAGGAGCGTTCTCGAATGCCTGAATATTAATACCATTGTAAGCTACTCTCCAACCGAAACCGGGAGTGTGCCATTTACCACCGTATACCTGAACAGCAGGAGACATGTGTTTGAAAACGCTCTCGCCATTGTTCTCAGCACCATTGTAGAGATTAACACCACCGTTCACACCAAGGAACCAGTTGCTACCAAATTTATTAGTAACATACTGATGTTTCAAAGTAGGAACTACGACCTCTTCGCGAACTGTCTCCTGTGCAAAAGAGACCATTGCAAGACTAGCAATTGCTAGTGAAATCATAAACTTTTTCATACTTAAACTAAATTAGATTCTATAAATATATTATTTCTCGCGCTTTATACTTAATGTAAAAACAGCCCTGTAACCTATAAGGTTTAACCGACCCTCGCCACATTTTGCTTTTAAAGCCGTTTGAGCCCTTTACATCAAGTTTTTCACTTTGCAAAGTTACATAATTTTTACAAAGTTATATTAATATATAATACAAAAAGACTTTTTTGTTAAGTTTTTTTAACATTTAAAAACATCAAAACTCATCTTCCGAAAAATTTTTGAATTTCGGTATCCTGCATAGTGTAAATTATCACAGCACCATCGGGGGTGCGCTGGGGCATAGATGTCTGCATAAGCTCGGCAACAAGAAGCGACATCTCCTCGGCTTGCAACACCTGCCCCTGAACAAGGGCCACCGCTTTTGCCATGGAGAGGGCCATCTTATCGTAAAGCTTATCTTTTGAGTCAAATGTCTGCTCGGCGGCCGAATGAATTATATCGAAAAGCAACGCCACCGGGTCGAGCCCGTCGAGCCCCACGGGGACACCTTGCAAAGCATAGCTGTTACCGCCAAGCGAGGAGACATCGAAACCCAGAGACAACAGATTACCCATGATAGTCTCTATTGTCTGTGCCTCACTAACCGACAGGTCTACTCTTTCGGGGAAGAGCATGCCTTGCGAGGAGGCAACACTGCCGTCGAGCTGTTTACGATATTTTTCGAACAAAACCCTTATGTGCGCACGTCGCTGGTGCACCCACATAAGCCCGTTCTCGACGGGCACCAAAATATACTGCCCCTTATATTGAGCCATGGGGATATACTCATCAACAACAGGAAGCTGTGATAGAGAAGATGTGTAACCCGCAACAACATCACCCTCGTCGGGGAGCAACTCCGAACAGACATCGCAACTACCACCGGGTGCGGTGCCTTCGTAAAGCTTTTCCCAATAGGAGTTATCGCTTTTTCTATAATCGGGAGCGTTTTTCTTAAAGGGGTTATATGTCGGGTCGTAAGATACCTCGGGAGCCGACACAGGGGCCTGAGAGCCGTTGCCAAACATCTCCATGACAGGGATATCGGGCACCTCGTCCGAGCCAAAGTCGAGACCGGGAGCAACATTGAAACGTCCCAAAGACTCGCGCACCGCGGCAAGAATAATTTTCCACAAGATAGGCTCGTCCTCGAACTTTATCTCGGTTTTAGTGGGGTGAATATTTACATCTATGCGTGAGGGTTCCACGTTTATGCACAAGAAGAAAGGGACCTGCTCGCCTTGTGGAATAAGATTATTGTAGGCCTCCTGCACCGCTTTTGCAAAATAGGCATGACGCATATATCGGCCGTTTACAAAAAAATATTGCAACGCACCCTTCTTGCGAGCACTTTCGGGAGCACCCACAAAGCCTTTAATCTTAATCAAAGTGCTATCTACCGAAACTTCAACAAGATGGGTGTTTATCTTTTTGCCAAAGAGGTTTACGATGCGCTGACGGAACGAAGAGACGGGCAACTGCGACAGCTCTACACCGTTGTGCAGAAGCGAAAACTCAACATCGCAGTTAATTAGTGCCACGCGCTCAAACTCTGTGATTATATTATTCAGCTCTGTTTGTGTGGATTTTAGGAACTTGCGACGCGCCGGAATATTGAAAAAAAGATTTTTCACCTTGAAATTACTGCCGACAGGAGCCGCCACGGCCTCCTGCACCTGCAACGCCGAGCCCGACATAGCTATGCGGGTACCAAGCTCGTCGTCGGCACGACGGGTTACGAGTTCCACCTCGGAAACGGCGACGATTGATGCAAGAGCCTCGCCACGAAAGCCCATAGTATTCAGCGCAAACAGGTCCTCGGCTCTCTTTATCTTAGACGTCGCGTGACGCTCAAAGGCAAGGCGTGCATCGGTCTCCGACATGCCCACACCATTATCGATAACCTGAATGAGGGTGCGACCGCCATCGTTCACAAGCACCTGCACTTTGGTGGCACCCGCATCTATGGCATTCTCCATGAGTTCCTTGACCACCGACGCGGGGCGTTGCACAACCTCTCCCGCAGCTATTTGGTTGGCAACGGAATCGGGTAATAAATGTATAATATCCTGCATTGTTTTTTCTTAAAAAGACCATGAGCCTGTCAATAGATAGTGCAATACAAAAATTGCAATCAACAAGCCTATCAATAGTGTTTGTGTTTTAATACCACCTCCTTGTTTGCGACGTTTAAGGTGGGTTGTGGAGTTTGAAAACGCACCCCTTATACGCTCCTCGTAAGAGAGCTCTTCGGGGGGTAACAAGCCAAGATCCCTCTTAGCGTTATCCTCTATCTTTTTTAGTTTCTCGCGACGCTCATCGACAAAAATATATTTATGTTCGAATTTACGCGGAGCACGCATCTTGAAAAATCCCATATTACTTATCCTCCTCCTTAAACCTGTCCAAAGTGGGCAACGGTATATTTTCGTGACGAATCTTCTTCAACATCATCTCCTGTGTCTTTGAACGGCTGTTGAATATATCGTCTTTATTGAGCGGACGCACATAGTCGAACCACCCGAAATTATCGAGAAAACGCGCCTTTTCGGGCACCTTACTCAACGGGTAAAATACTCCGCTCGATCTGTTTGGGATAACTATTCTATCCATCTGCCCGTCTTTCATGTAGGCCGATATTTTACCTGCAAGGGTACTGTTCATGCCAACCACCACGCTATCCTCGTCCATAGGGTAGTAAACAACATTTGCGCCACCTATCACATGCATCTCGCTCAAACGGCCGTCGGCAAAATAGAATTTCATCTCACGACCGTTTATTTGGTTGTAACAGAGGGTATCGACCTCTTCGGCATAGAGGGTTTGGTTTATCACATGCACCCAATCTATCGACGACGCACCCATATACATCTTTATCTGCTCGCCGAGCAACTGTATGCCCTCGTTCCACAGAATAGGATCCTTGTACATGGTCATGCATGAGTCGCGCGTGTCGAACACCAACGAATCGCATGCCGCTTGCATGCTCTTGCTGAAAGCTCTCACGCCGTAGCATGCCTTTATTTTACGATAAAGCGAGTCGGTGCCTATGTTTTCCGATACTGCCCAAATTGTGTCGGAGTGAAGGAAAAGCGAGTCTTTTTGCGAAAAGTCCACCGCCACCGCCCGGTCGGTAACATAAGCCGAGTCGGTTATCTCATTCATGTAGGCATAGCCACCTGTGAGCATATTGCGGTTTTCGGGGTCGACAAAAACTATCTCGCCAAATATCTCGCTCACACCCGACGGCATATCGTAGAAGATTGAATCGGCCGTAACGCTTCTTTTCCCATTATACAGCACCGAGCGGTTGAGCAACGTCGCCTGACGGCTCAATGTGTTGTAACGCCCCAGCTCGGAGTAGATGTGGTTCTCTTTGCCGTTGTATATATCGGTAGGGCCGACGATGGTAGCTATTTTGCTTTCTGTGTTGTAGCACAAAGTGTCGGACTGCATGGTAAATTGCGGGTTATGCAGGTAGACCTCGTCGTTGAAGATGGCCTCTTTGGTGTTTACTCGATACTCGCCCCACTTAGAGTCGAGCGAGCTCTCCCCGTCGTACAGGGTGCCACCATCGAAATAGTAACCGAGATTTATGTTGCGGTCAAAGTCAAGGCTGTCGGTTTCGAGCACCGTCTCTTTATCGACAAGCCTCACACTGCGACGCACACGGGCAAGGTTTGTGTTGCCGTTATACTCCAAATAATCGCCATAAAGGAAAAGTGTGTCGCCTTGCTCCATTCTGACATTACCAAAGGCTTTAACAGAGTTGCCCTTGCTGTAAAAATAGGCGCTGTCGCAATACATGTACATGCTGTCGCGACGGAAAGAGACGTCGCCCACCAAGATAAAGGCGTCGGGCTCGCGCTCCTTGTCGAACTTTGTGACATCGGCATGCAACATGTGTACATATGTACGGCTCTTCTCCCCGAGGCTGTCGACCGGGACACTATCTTGGGCCGATACTCGAGCATACGACACAAGCACAAGTACAAGTAACGATATTACGACTCTTTTCATCGGCATTTTATTTTTTATCATCATAGAAATTCCAGCCCGGATATTTAAAATCCTCTACCTTGGCTTCACCGTTCAAACGCACATACGTTCTCTTTTGTTTCTCCTTAATCCACTCGTTGGTGCGCTCGTCACTCAACTTGTTGGTATAGGCATCTTTCAGAATTTCATAATCCTCCTTAATATTTGCTTTGTGAGCCTCTATTCGTGTTTTGAGCCTTACTATGGCACAAATTGTTTTACCGTTATTAAAACGCATGGTGAAAGGGTCGGACACCTCGCCCACCTTCATGTCATCGACCACGCGGGCAACATCGACAGGGAGCTCCTGCAACTCAAAGCGCGATGCTCCTGTGTTTTTGTTGAACATTATGCCGTAGTTGTTATTTGTCTCTTTGTCGTACGAGTATCTCAACACAGCCTCATCAAATGTTATAGAGTCGTTTTTGATGTTACGGGCAATAGTGTCGAGTGTCAGCATCATACCTTTTATGTTGGACGAAGATATACGGGGCTTACGTAATATGTGACGCACCTTGATGCGGTCGCCACGCTTCTCTATGAGCTGTATTATGTGAAAACCATACTCAGTTTCTACAATCTTTGAGACCTTTGCAGGGTCGGTAAGGTTGAAAGCCACGTTGGCAAATTCGGGAGCAAACTGCCCGCGAGCAGTAAAGTCGAGCTCACCACCCATACGAGCCGAACCCGGGTCCTCGGAGTACAAGAGAGCAAGTGTAGAAAAGCTTGTTTCACCACTTGTTATGCGCTCGGTAAATTCACGCAACTCCTCTTTTACACGCTCAATCTCATCGACATCGACAGGGGGCTCCATGGTTATAATTTGAACCTCCACCTGCTCTTGGATAAATGGTATGCTATCGTAGGGCAACGACTCATAGAAACGGCGCACAAGAGCCGGAGAGACCTTTATATCTCCTACTATTTTACGACGCATCTCCGACATTGTCTGGTAGTTGTAGGCATTCTCGTATAGCATCTCGCGTATCTTGCTCATGGGCATCTTTTGGTACTCCTCCAGCTTCTCCTTTGAGCCGGCACGCTGTATATGCTCGTCGAGCTTGGCATCGACCTGACGTATGAGTTGCGACTCATTCACCTCGACGCTGTCGAGCGTTGCCTGATGCAAGAATAGTTGTTGCACGGCAAGGTCCTCACCCACAATGCTATATGGGTCGCCGTCGAACCTGCGCCCGTTCATAATCCAATATTTTATGGCCTCCTCAATATCGGAACGCAAAATCGATTTATCGCCAACCACCCATTCAACGCGGTCTATAACATTGTCTTGTGCCCTCAAACCGCCTACCGAAGCAAACAGCCCGGCAAGACAGAAAGCATATAGGAAAATTTTATTCATCTCTCTTTGTTTACAAGTACGAAGGAGGCAATGTGCCACCCTCGTCATTTATTATAATATTTGATGGCACCGGTTTCAAGTGCCTCTTTGTATAACTCGCGCTTTTTCTCTTTAATAAAATGTGCCTTTTTGGTGTTGCTCAGCAGGAGCCTTATCTCGGGCTCGACAAGCTCCACAGGCTCGGCATCTCCCTTTTTAACTATGGAGTCGACCGATACAAAGTAGACAAAATCGCCATCTTTGAACTCTGTATCTTTGTTGCGCAGAAGCCGTTGTTGCAACTCCTCAACCGCAAGCGGTGTTTTTTCGGCAACAGAGGATAGCTCCTTCCATATTTCCAAAAAATACTCGTACTCGACATCGTTTGTGAGGCTGTACTTGTCGAGCTTCTCCAAATTATCGATAGTACGCTCCTTGCACCACCCACGCAACAACGATAACTTTGGCGTGTTCTTGGGCACCTTTAACAGCAGGCCTTTTACCATGGGCTCTTTTGCCAAGAACATAGAGATATTCTCTTTGTAAAAGGTATCGACCTCCTCTTTTGAAATCTCGCGTTCAAGCTGTTCTTCGACAAGCCCCGTTTCATATATATTTAGTATGAGACTGCGCTTGTAGTTCTCTACAAGTAGCTCTATCTCGTCGCTTTTGCGCACATTGCGTTTAGCAAGGTGGTAGAAAAAAGCCTCCTCGGCCCAACGCTCTATAAAGTCGTTCACAAAAGTTGCGCTATCGACATTGCCATGCGACTGTGAGTAGAAACGCTGAACATCTTCGTGATAAAGAAATTCATTACCAACACTCAACAAAGGGGTTTTGCCTTTGTGCACAATCTCCTCTTCGCACGACACATACAGCACCGACACTGCGAGAAGGAAAAAAAGTGTTATAGCCTTTTTTACCGGTTTCATCACGCAAATATATGAAATAAACCTTTCTATTCGTGGTTATTAACTGTTTTTAGCACCTCTTTGTTAATTTCAACTTTATATTTTTTGCGCAACTTTTTCACCCACTTTTCCTCTTTCACTTTGTTAAAATCGGCAGTGACGGCACCTTTCACGTCGGTATATACCTCGGGAGCATCTATTATTTTGCCCACGACACCCACATAGGGGAGGTCGGCACGTTTACGACCACCCTCGCCCTGACCGAAGGCCATCTTATCAACCCATTTATTATCGCCTATGGCATAGACGCCTATCTCCACACGAATAATTCTTGCGCTGTCGCTCATAAAGTGCTCCTTCACTATCGAACGATACTCTTCGGACGACTTACCGTTCATCATCGCCTGTGCCTTGTCGAGCACCTGCTGTGTGGCTGCATACACAACCGCTCCTTTGTAACGGGGAGTATCGAACTTATATCTCTTTTTGTTCTTCTTAAAGAACTTTGCAAGCTCGGCCTCTTCCCCCTTCGCGGTGTTCCACACCTCGCGATTCGATATTTCAAAGAAGAGCAGACCCTCGTAATACTCTTTCATGAGCATGCCAAACTCGGGATATTTAACTTCGAGCAGGCTATCCTCGCGTGCCAACGCCTGCTCGGGGGTGATGTCACCACCCATGGCTTCGGCAAGTTCCATGCCCTTCTTCAAGCGTGCCGCCTGCTGAATATTCTGTTGCTCCAACATTTTTATTATGGGCTCTCTGTACTCTTCAAAGGTTCCAAAAGGACGAGTAGAGATTCTCTTCACAATGTGCAAAGCGGCAGGCGAACGGAAGGGCTCGGAGTAGGCTCCGTCGGCAAGAGAATATGCGACATTTTCAAACTCCTCGTATGTCTGACCTCTTACAATTTCAAAATCTCGCACAGAGCTCTCGGGCACACCAACGGCCTTTGCAGCATCGATGAATGAGACTCCGCTCTGCAACAGAGAGTAGGCCGAGTCTATCTTCGCCTTTGCTGTTGCTATCATTTTATCGGTGGCATTTTGGGGCAGACGGAAGGCGATGTTGGTAACTTTGAGTATTCCGTCGTTGCCCACCAAGGCCGAGTCTTTGGCATAAATGCGATAGGCCTCCTTCTCAACAAAGGTGCCGTCGGTAAGATAATCGGCGGCAAGCATCTTGCGGTCCTTGGCATACTCGTCCTTAAAGGATTTCATGGTGTCGAGCTTTTGAGCTTTTGCCTCGGCAACTTTCAATTTAAAATCGACAAACATGGGCAGATAGCTCTCCACCGTATACCCCTCTTCACCTTGATTTACTCTGTTCTTATTAAAAGCATGCTCGAACTCCGAACGGGTTACAGGCACACCATCTATTGTCATAAGCACAGAATCCTCTGTTTGGGCATTAACACCCAAACAGAGGAGCGCGACAAATATTGTCGTTAAGAGCTTTTTTCTATTCATATTCTTTTATTCGGGACGGCTGTAGTTGGGAGCCTCGCTTGTTATCGCCACATCGTGGGGGTGACTCTCCAATACTCCGGCATTAGTTATGCGCACAAATTTTGCATTATGCAATGTATTTATATCGGGTGCACCGCAATATCCCATACCGCTGCGCAAACCACCTACAAGCTGATATATAACCTCGTTCAAGGTACCTTTATAGGGCACGCGAGCCGCAATACCCTCGGGCACGAGTTTCTTTTTGTCGGCTGTGTCGGCTTGGAAATAACGGTCCTTTGAACCACACTCCATAGCCTCCAACGAACCCATACCGCGATATGCTTTAAATTTACGGCCGTTGAAGATTATTGTATCGCCGGGAGACTCCTCGGTTCCGGCAACAAGCGAACCTATCATAACGCTGTATGCACCTGCCGCAAGAGCCTTTACCACATCGCCCGAATAGCGCAAACCACCATCAGCAATGAGGGGCACACCTGTTCCTTCGAGAGCTTTCGCTACATCGTAAACAGCCGACAACTGGGGCACACCTACACCGGCAACCACGCGTGTTGTACAGATGGAACCGGGGCCGATACCTACTTTAATTGCGTCGGCACCTGCCTCGGCAAGCATCTTTGCCGCCTCGCCTGTTGCTACGTTACCCACAACGATGTCGATGTTGGGATAAGCGGCCTTTGCCTCTTTGAGTTTCTTTACAACACCTGCCGAGTGACCATGAGCTGTATCGATGATAATTGCATCGACACCTGCCTCAACAAGTGCTTTTATGCGGTCCATGGCATCTACTGTGACACCTACACCGGCTGCTACGCGCAAACGACCTTTCGCATCTTTGCAAGCCATGGGTTTATCCTTGGCTTTTGTAATATCCTTGTATGTGATAAGACCTATGAGCTTGCCATCGTTATCGACAACGGGCAACTTTTCAATCTTGTTCTCGCGCAAAATTGTGGCGGCCGACTCCATGTCGGTCTTTTGGTGTGTAACCACAAGATTTTCGCTTGTCATAACCTCGCTCACGGGGCGTTGCATATTTACCTCGAAACGAAGGTCGCGGTTTGTAACGATACCCACAAGTTTCTTATCCTCATCGACAACGGGTATACCGCCGATGTGATATTCTGCCATGAGGTCGAGAGCGTCTTTCACTGTTGAGGCAACACGAATGGTCACAGGGTCGTAAATCATACCGTTCTCGGCACGTTTCACAATAGCAACCTGATGTGCCTGCTCGGCTATCGACATGTTTTTATGTATGACACCTATACCGCCTTCACGGGCTATGGCAATAGCCATCTTTGCCTCTGTAACAGTGTCCATGGCTGCTGTTACAAAAGGAACATTAAGATCTATGTTTCTCGAAAATTTTGTTTTCAAACTCACCTCTTTGGGCAACACCTCAGAGTAGGCAGGGATAAGCAACACGTCGTCATATGTAAGACCGTCGATTGCAATTTTGTCTTTTATAAAATCGTTCATATATGTGTGTATATTATTATTCTACATTAATTACCCATCTCCGATATGAATTTAACACGAACAAGACGTATCTCCTCCTCGCTGTAATCGGCACCAAGCTCGTCGAGAGCTATATCAATGCTATCGGTATCAGAATTTTTAAAATAGTCGTATATCTCTTGGATATTCTCCTCGTCCATAATCTCTTCGAGGAAATAATCTATATTGAGCTTTGTGCCCGAATAAACTATCGACTCCACCTCTTCGAGTAACTCCTCAAATTCTACGCCACGGCTTATCGCCAAGTCGTCGAGAGCCACCTTGCGGTCGATTGCGCTGATTACTCCCACCTTGAGCTTCGACTTGTTGGCAACGGTGCGCACACGGAAATCTTCGGGGCGGTCAATCTCGTTCTCCTCGCAGTGACGCTTGATGAGGGCGCAGAACTCCTCTCCGTATCGTTTTGCCTTTCCTTCGCCCACACCGGGAATATTTTTCAACTCGTCGAATGTTATGGGATAGGTTGTTGCCATAGCCTCCAACGAAGGGTCTTGGAATATCACATAGGGGGGAAGCTCCAACTGCTTGGACAACTTCTTACGCAGGTTTTTCAACATTGCGTACAGCTCGGGGTCTACCGCCGAACTACTACCCGACTGCAACACCGTTTCTTCCTCGGTAAAGTCGCGATCCTCTACTATCTTGAACGACTTGGGGTTATTAAGGTACTTACGACCTTCGGGTGTAACTTTCAACAAGCCATAATTTTCAACATCTTTATCCAAATATCCCGCGATGAGTGCCTGGCGTATAACAGCGTTCCAACGCTTAACCTCTTCACCGACACCTGCACCGAAACATTCGAGTTCGTCGTGCATGTGCGCCTGAATATCGGCAGTCTCCTTACCCATCAGCACATCTATAACGTATTCTGTCTTAAAATTCTCTTTAAGAGCCAACACTGTCTCAATGAGTGTTTCCAACAGCTCTTGCGCCTCTACCTGCTTCTTTGGGTTGAGGCAGTTATCACAATTACCACAATTTTCCACTTCGTAATTTTCACCAAAATAATGTAACAACAATTTTCTACGGCACACCGACGACTCGGCATAAGCGGTCGTCTCGTGTAATAATTGACGGCCGATATATTGCTCGGCCAGAGGCTTACCCTCTAAAAATTTTTCAAGTTTCTGCAAATCTTTGCTATTGTAATAGGCGATACATTGTCCCTCGCCACCATCGCGACCTGCACGGCCTGTCTCCTGGTAGTAGCCCTCGAGGCTTTTGGGGATATCGTAGTGTATCACATATCGCACATCGGGTTTGTCTATGCCCATACCAAATGCGATGGTAGCTACAATAACATCTATTTTTTCCATTATAAAGTCGTCTTGTGTCTGCGAACGCACAGCCGACTCCATACCTGCATGGTAGGCTTTTGCCGAGATGTCGTTGGTTTGCAGAATTTCGGCAAGTTCTTCGACCTTCTTACGGCTGAGGCAGTATATGATACCCGACTTACCGGGGTTCGACTTAATGAACCTTATAATGTCTTTATCCACATTTTTTGTCTTTGGCTTTACCTCGTAGTAGAGGTTGGGACGGTTGAAAGAAGATTTAAAATCGGGGGCATCTTGGATACCCAGGTTCTTCTTTATGTCGTCGCGCACCTTTGTTGTGGCGGTAGCTGTAAGAGCTATCACAGGTGCCTTGCCAATTTCATTTATTATTGGACGAATGCGACGATATTCGGGACGGAAGTCGTGACCCCATTCCGATATACAGTGTGCTTCGTCTATTGCATAGAAAGATATTTTAATACTTTTAAGAAACTCCACATTATCCTCTTTTGTCAAGGACTCGGGAGCCACATACAGCAGTTTGGTCTTGCCCGACAGCACGTCGGCCTTTACCTCCTCTATGGCCTGTTTTGTCAAAGAAGAGTTCAAAAAATGGGCAACCCCATCTTCTTCGTTCAGGTTTCTTATAGCATCGACCTGGTTCTTCATGAGCGCAATAAGAGGCGAAATCACAATAGCAGTACCCTCCATCACCAACGATGGCAGTTGGTAGCATAGCGATTTTCCTCCACCGGTAGGCATCAGCACAAAAGCATCATTTCCATCAAGGAGATTTCTGATGACCGCTTCCTGATCCCCCTTAAATGTATCAAAACCGAAATTCTCTTTTAGAATCTCTGTCAGGTTATACTTCTTTGTCATGTTACAATATGCCTATTTGCAAACAAAGTTATAAATATCTCTATAAAACCCACAAATTTTTATGATATATTTTTCAAAAAAAAGAAAAATACAATAGAGCCGAAGTTCAAGAAACACACAAAGATGCCTTATGCAACCGCTATATATATTACAGATACCCTCACGGTGCACCGTGAGGGTATCTGTAATATGCTGTTAAGCTATCATGCAAGACCTTTCATCGCACCGCTCTGCGCCATGCGACCTTCGGCATACTCTTTTGTTATCACACAGCTCTTTTCGTCGCTTGAAGGCATCTCGAACATCTTCTCTTGCATTATTGTTTCCACAATAGAGCGCAAGCCACGTGCCCCCAGCTTATACTCCATGGCAACATCTACTATGTAGTCGAGCGCTTCGGGAGTAAACGTGAGTTCCACACCGTCCATCTCCATGAGTTTTATATATTGCTTCACTATGGAGTTCTTTGGTTCCGTAAGGATATTACGCAACGCATCGCGGTCGAGCGGACGGAGCGACGTAAGTATGGGCAAACGACCTACAATCTCGGGGATAAGACCGAAAGAGCGCAGGTCCTGAGGGGTTACATACTGCATCATATCGCCCTTGTCGAGCTGGAGGCTGTTCTGCACCGAATTATAACCCACCACATGGGTGTTTAGACGCTGAGCAATCTTCTTCTCTATCCCGTCGAAAGCACCACCACATATAAACAAAATATGTTTGGTGTTCACAGGAATCATCTTTTGGTCGGGGTGTTTACGCCCTCCCTGGGGAGGAACATTTACTACCGAGCCTTCGAGCAATTTAAGCAAGCCCTGCTGAACACCCTCGCCGCTAACATCGCGGGTTATCGAAGGGTTATCGCTTTTACGAGCTATCTTGTCTATCTCGTCAATAAAGACTATACCCCTCTCGGCCTCCTCCACCTTGTAGTCGGCCACCTGTAACAGGCGTGTGAGAATACTTTCTATATCCTCGCCCACATAACCGGCCTCGGTGAGCAC
Source organism: Bacteroidaceae bacterium (assembly GCA_045631905.1). Taxonomy (GTDB): domain Bacteria; phylum Bacteroidota; class Bacteroidia; order Bacteroidales; family Bacteroidaceae; genus HGM04593. The sequence goes on along the minus strand of JAZQVO010000015.1, from coordinate 10,676 downwards.
CGTGGCATCTACTATTGTGAAGGGCACTTTGAGCAAACGGGCTATGGTGCGGGCCAAAAGGGTTTTTCCCGTACCGGTACTGCCCACCATTATAATATTACTCTTTTCTATCTCTACATCGCTGTTGCTGTCGCGTTGCATGAGACGTTTGTAGTGGTTGTAGACCGACACGGCCAACGCGCTCTTTGCCGAGTCCTGACCTATCACATAATCGTCGAGAAAAGCCTTTATCTCTTTGGGCTTGGGCAACTCAGTCATCTCGAAGTTGCTTTTTGCCACCAGAGACTCCTCGCGCAAGATATTATGGGCCTGCTCCACGCAATCGTTGCATATATAGCCGGTCATGCCGGTGAGCAACAACTGCACCTCATCTTCGTTTCTGCCACAAAAGCTACACTTTCTTTTCTTTTCGGCCATAATTATTTTTTGCGTGTCAGCACATTGTCTATCATTCCATAAGCCTTTGCCTCCTCGGCTGTCATCCAATAATCGCGGTCGCTATCGGCCCAAACCTTGTCAAAGGGTTGGTGGCTATGGTCGGCTATAATGGTATAGAGCTCGTTTTTGAGTTTTTGAATCTCGCGGGCTGTAATTTCGATATCGCTCGCCTGACCCTGCACACCACCGAGAGGCTGATGTATCATCACTCGGCTGTGTGTGAGTGCAGAACGCTTACCTTCGGTTCCCGACACCAGCAACACGGCTGCCATGCTTGCCGCCATACCTGTATAGATGGTAGCAACATCGCTGCCTATAAACTGCATGGTATCGTATATGCCCAAACCGGCATATACAGAACCTCCGGGTGAGTTTATATATATTGAAATATCCTTGCTGTTATCCACAGAGTCGAGATAGAGCAACTGCGCCTGCAAGGTGTTTGCTGTGTAATCGTCTATTTGTGTTCCCAGAAAGATGATTCTGTCCATCATCAAACGAGAGAACACGTCCATCTGAGTAACATTCAACTGACGCTCCTCCAAGATATAAGGATTGAGATACTGTGACTGAACTTTCATCACATCGTCAAGCACCATGCCGTTCATGCCAAGGTGCTTGGTCGCGTATTTTCTAAAATCATCTTTCATAAGAAACAAATTTACGGTTATAATTTATTAATCGTTCTCGGCAAGCTTTTTGTTGAAGTCCTCAACAGAAATTTGCTCCTCTTTCAATGTTACAACGCCCTTGATTGCCTCGATAAGTTTGATATCGACTGCACGGTTGATGAGAGCCTCGCGTGTCTTCTCCTGCTTCAACATGCCTGTTGCATAGTTCTCGAGCAAGTCCTCGGGCACGTTTGCCATACCATACTGTGCAAACTGGTCGCGTGTAGCGGCTTTGGCAACTGCAAGCACGTCGTTGTCGTCGATTTTAACCTCGAACTTCTTGGCCAACTGCTCTTTGATGAGGTGCCATGAAAGCTCGGTGATGCTCTTCTGGAAATCCTCCTCGCTGATGCTCTCGGCACCTTCGGCCTTGTTCATCTCCATGATGCGACGCAAAAGGGCCTCGGGGAACTCCATTTTGCCGATGCGCTCTGTGAGGTACTTGCGTGTGTCGAGCAACAATTTGTAGTCGCTGTCGAGAGCGAAACGCTCCTCAAACTGCTCGGCAATCTTTGCGCGGAACTCCTCCTCGCTCTTAACTGTATCCTTGCCAAATGCAGAGTCGAACACATTCTGGTTGAGCTCGCTTGCTACAAAGCGTGTGATCTCAGAGATTGTAAAGGTAAACTCACCTGCGTGAGCGGCAACCTCGCTCTTTTCAACCTTCAACAAAGAGGCAAGCTCGGCCTCGCTACCATCGAAAGCTGTTGTGGGGTTGAAGGTTACAACATCGCCCACCTTTGCACCTGCAAAGAGTGCCTTCTGCTCGTCGTTCTTCATGTAAGCAGGCATCATGACAGCATCTCTTACGCTGATACCGCCATCAACCGACTCAACAAGCGAACCCTTCAACATATCTTTGTCCTCGTAGCTCTCAACCTGCTTGTACTCGCCACAACGCTGAGCATAAGCCTGAGCCTGCGAGTCTATCATCTCGGCTGTGGGCTGTATCTTGTAGTATGCCAACTCGTCGCTCGATGTGAGTGTAGCATCGAACTTGGGAGCAAGAGCTATCTCGAACTCAAAAGTAAACTCCTTGTCGTTTACCATGTCGATAGCCGACTGCTGTTCCTCGCTGGGAAGAGGCTCGCCGAGCATGTCGATTTTGTTTTCTCTGATATACTCAAATATTTTTGTCTGCAAGAGTTTGTTTATCTCCTCGGCCTTTACAGCTGTGCCATACTGTTTTTTAATAAGACCCATGGGCACCATACCGGGACGGAAACCGGGGATATTTGCCTTCTGACGAAGGGTTTTCAACTGTTTCTCAACCAAAGCCGAGTAGTCAGCCTCCTGAATAGTTACTGACAAAAGAGCGCTTGTAGCGTCTTGATTTTTAAATGAAAATTCCATATGTTTATTTTTAAATAATATACTTAACCGAATTTAGGCTTGCAAAATTACAATATATTGGGGAGATAATCAAAAAAAAAGCGGTTTTTACGCATTTTTTAGTGCCAAAAGGTCTCTATTTTGTAAAATTACGATAAAAAACAACCACCGAGGTTGCAATTTTACCACATTGTACCTCGGTGGTTTATATCTTAATTGTTAAACAAATTACCAACAACGCATCAATCTATCTGGAACTCACGCTTGCGCAACACAAAGTCGCGACCAAGATATTTTTCACGCACGATGGGGTTTTCGGCAAGAACCTCCGGGGTACCCTCGAAAAGTATTCTTCCCTCAAAAAGCAAATATGCACGGTCGGTAATACTCAACGTCTCCTGCACGTTGTGGTCGGTGATAAGGATACCTATATTCTTGTCTTTCAGCTTCCACACGATATATTGAATATCCTCCACGGCTATGGGATCGACACCTGCAAAAGGCTCGTCGAGCATAATGAATTTGGGGTCTATGGCCAAGCAACGGGCTATCTCGGTACGGCGACGCTCACCACCCGACAAACGGTCGCCAAGATTCTTGCGCACCTTCTGCAAGCGAAACTCCTCAATAAGGCTTTCGAGCTTCTCCTTTTGATACTCCTTGGGCTTGTTTGTGAGCTCGAGCACCGAAGCTATATTGTCCTCTACACTCATTTTGCGAAAAACGCTCGCCTCCTGCGCCAAATAGCCCACACCTATACGGGCACGCTTATACACCGGAAAATCGGTAATTTCGGTATCGTTCAAGAATATTTTACCGTCATTTGGCACAACAAGCCCTGTTGTCATGTAGAACGATGTGGTTTTTCCGGCACCGTTAGGCCCCAAAAGCCCCACAATCTCTCCCTGCTTAACATCAAAAGAGACATTGTTTACAACGGTACGTTTACCGTAACGCTTAACAAGATTTTCGGTACGCAACACCATGCGCTCGGGCGTACCTGTATTTTCGTTCTCTGCAAATGCGACCATCGACATAGTTATAAGATTATATGTGGCGAAGATAATGCAAATTTACTTCCCACCCAAGATTTTCACGCATTTAAAGAGTTACAGAACATTCAAAACGGGTAAAAAAGGATAAAACCACAAAACTTAGGAACATATTATATTGAGCCTAACAAGAAAAAGCAGTATCTTCGCACAGAAAAAACAGAGATACCGAACATGTTCTTGGTAAAATCGATAAAGACTTTTGGCAGCTATCTTATTTTGATGCGCCGTGTGTTTGCCCGCCCCGAAAGGTGGAATATATTTTTGCGCCAAACACTGAGAGAGATTTACCAGCTTGGCATAGACTCAATACCCATAGTGCTCCTTATATCGTTTTTTATCGGTGCAGTAATATGTATTCAGATGAAACTGAACATAGAGAATGCATGGATGCCTAAATTCGTTGTGGGATACGCTACCCGCGAGATAATGCTGTTGGAATTCTCCTCGTCTATAATGTGCCTTATACTTTCGGGCAAAGTAGGTTCAAACATAACATCGGAGATAGGCACCATGCGTGTAACCCAGCAGATTGATGCTTTGGAGATTATGGGTGTAAACTCGGCAAGTTTTCTCATTCTGCCCAAGATAACCGCACTTGTAGCCATGATACCCATACTTGTGATATTCAGCATAGGAGCAGGCATAGCAGGCGCGTATGCAATAGGCTACTTTACCGGCATCATGACACCCGACGACCTCACCTGTGGCCTGCAATACGAGTTTCAGCAGTGGTACATCTGGTGCAGTATCATAAAATCCCTCTTTTTTGCCTACATCATAACATCGGTTGCATCGTACTACGGATATGCGGTTGAAGGAGGCTCGATAGAGGTGGGCAAGGCAAGCACCGACTCAGTGGTGAGTTGCAGTGTACTCATATTGTTTGCCGACATAGTACTCACTCAACTTTTGATGCAATGATTGAGATAAAGAACATAAGCAAACATTTTGGCGAGCAAAGGGTGCTCGACAACATAAGTGCCACGTTCGAGGAGGGCAAGGCAAGCCTTATTATCGGGCAGAGCGGTGCAGGAAAGACCGTGTTACTCAAATGTATCGTGGGACTTCTGGAACCCGACAGCGGAAGTATCCTTTACGACGGTCGCAACGCCATAAAGTTCAACAAAAAAGAGCGTCACATACTACGACGCGAGATGGGCATGCTCTTTCAGAACGCAGCTCTCTTCGACTCTATGAGCGTGCTCGAAAACGTAATGTTCCCGCTCGACATGTTCTCCTCCAAGACATACAACGAACGCCTTAAACGTGCCCGTTTCTGCCTGGAACGTGTCAATCTCATCGATGCGCAGGACAAAAGCCCCGAGGAGCTGTCGGGTGGCATGCAGAAACGCGCCGCCATAGCTCGTGCCATAGCACTTGAACCCCGTTACCTCTTTTGCGACGAGCCAAATTCGGGCCTCGACCCCAAGACCTCGCTCATAATAGACGAGCTTATACATGGCATAACCAAGGAGTACGGCATAACCACCATCGTAAACACGCACGACATGAACTCGGTGATGAACATAGGCGACAGCATAACCTTCTTGGCGGGTGGCAGGATTTCGTGGGAGGGCAACAAGGACGAGATTCTGCACACAAACAACAAACAGCTCAACGACTTTCTCTTTTCGAGCGAGATACTGCGTAGGGTTGCGATGAAAAAAAAATAAGCACAGCAACATCTGTTGCCGTGAGATATTCACAAAAGCAATCGTGCATCGCCCCACGGGGCGATGTACGATTGCTTTTGTTCACTCTATTTTTGACGGATAAATATATTTATGGGCACACCGGTAAATTTCCAGCGTTCACGTATTTTGTTCTCCAAAAAACGCTTATAGGGCTCACGAACATACTGTGGCAGGTTTGCAAAGAAGAGGAACGACGGCACTCTTGTGTCGTGCAACTGCATGCAGTACTTTATTTTAATGTACTTGCCCTTAATCGATGGAGGGGGGTAGGCCTCGATAAGTGGCAACATCTCCTCGTTGAACTTGGCTGTCGATATTTTTGTCTTTGAGTTAAGATACACCTCTTTTGCTGTTTCAAGCACCTTGAAGACACGCTGTTTTGTGACTGCCGATGTAAAGATGATGGGAAAATCGACAAAAGGAGCTACGCGCTCGCGTATCGCGTTCTCAAAGAACTTCTGCACCTTTTCGCTCTTGTCCTCAACAAGGTCCCACTTATTAACCACCACAACAAGGTTCTTTTGGTTGCGCTGTATTATTGAGAAGATGTTAAGGTCCTGCGACTCTATGCCTCGTGTAGCATCAATCATGAGTATGCACACGTCGGAGTTTTCTATGGCACGAATAGAGCGCAACACCGAATAATACTCGATATCCTCGTTCACCTTGCCCTTTTTGCGTATTCCGGCTGTATCGACAAGATAAAAGTCGAAACCGAACTTTGTGTAGCGTGTAAGTATTGAATCGCGGGTTGTGCCTGCAATATTTGTCACGATGTTACGCTCCTCGCCCAAGAACACATTTATGATAGAGCTCTTGCCGGCGTTGGGGCGACCCACAACAGCAAAACGGGGGATATTCTCCTCGGGAGCCTCTTCGGCCTCTTTGGTAAATTTCGATATTATAAGGTCGAGCAGGTCACCTGTACCGCTACCGTTTGCCGCCGATATACAGTACATATCGCCCAGACCCATAGAGTAAAACTCGGCCGCCGCATATTGCATCTCGTAGGTATCGACCTTGTTGGCAACCACGATAACCGGCTTGGTTGTGCGACGCAACATCGACGCGAGCTCGCTATCGAGGTCGGTGAGACCATTCATGGCATCTACCACAAACAAAATAACATCGGCCTCTTCCATGGCAAGGGTTACCTGCTCACAGATAGCCTCTTCGAATACATCGTCCGAGTTTCTTACCCAACCGCCTGTATCGACAAGCGAGAACTCCTTTCCGCACCACAAGCAACGACCATACTGACGGTCGCGGGTTGTTCCCGCCTCGTCCGAAATAATTGCCTGCTTGGTTTCTGTCAGACGATTAAAAAGTGTAGACTTACCCACATTGGGGCGACCTACTATTGCGACTAAATTTCCCATAACTTACTTAGAAGCTGTTTAAATTTCTTATAAATGTTTGAAAAGCTGAGAAAAGCGAAGTTTTATACAGCTTCTTAATCTTTCTGGTCGTAACCAAACCTGCGCAACTGCTTGTTGCTGTTACGCCAGTCTTTATCGACCTTAACATATATTTCGAGGAATATTCTCTTGCCAAAGAATTTTTCAAGTTCACGACGCGCCTCGGTAGCCACACGTTTGAGCGCAGAGCCTTCGTGACCTATTATAATGCCCTTTTGAGAGTCGCGCTCCACATAAATTATAGATTTTATGTATATACTGCCCTCTTTCTCTTTAAAGTACTCGCACTCGGCCTCGCACACGTAGGGTATCTCTTTGTCGTAGTGCAAGAGAATTTTCTCGCGTATAATCTCTGTTACAAAGAAACGCGCCGGCTTGTCGGTCAGCTGGTCCTTGTCGAAATATGGAGGAGAGGGGGGCAATAGCTCCATAATGCGCTTCATCACCACATCGACACCAAACTTTGCTATTGCCGATATGGGCATAATCTCGGCCTCGGGCAACATATCGTGCCATAGTTCAACTTTTTTCACAAGCTCCTGCTGGTTGGCAAGGTCTATCTTGTTTATAAGCACAATGATGGGCACGTCGAGCTTGCGCACCTCGTCTATAAATTCGCTGTTCTTTTCGGGTGTCTCCACCATATCGGTCACATATAGCAACACATCGGCATCGCGCAAAGCCGAGCGAGAGAAGCGCAACATAGCCTCCTGCAATTTATAGTTGGGTTTAAGCACTCCCGGAGTATCGGAAAATACTATTTGTGCATCATCGGTATTCAAGATACCCATTATGCGGTGACGTGTTGTCTGCGCCTTGAAGGTAGCTATTGATATGCGCTCACCCACAAGGAGATTCATGAGAGTAGATTTTCCCACGTTGGGGTTACCCACAATATTTACAAAACCGGCTTTATGCATATTTTTTTCTTTACATGGTGGTCTCTCGAACATGCGTAAGAGATACCCGAATTAAATTCTTTTAAGCGTTGTACGCTTGGCGAAAAAAAACGCACCATTGCCATGCAAGGTGCGTTTTTAATTTTCACAAAAACTACCCGCATCGACCACCGGGACGTGCGGTAGATTGGTTATTTTAGATTGCAGCCTCTTTCTCGATAGCCAACTTACCTCTGTAATAACCACACGCACCACATACGGTGTGATAAACGTGCCACTCGCCACAGTTGGGGCATATTGCCAATGTAGGAGCTACTGCCTTATCGTGAGTTCTTCTCTTGGCAGTTCTTGTCTTAGATTGTCTTCTTTTAGGATGTGCCATTTTCTTAACTTTTTAATTATCTTCTTCTATTTGTATATTCTTTAAACTTTCCCAACGTGGGTCGATACCTGCAATGCCCTCATCGCCGTCTTGTTCATCGCCAACCTCCACACATGAGTGTTGTTTCAGCTTGCCGGCCATATCTCTGTTGCACTTACCGGGCGCATGCACACGCCTCATAGGCAACGATAGGGCTATAAATTCATACAAGTACCATGCTATGTTAAGGTCGCCGTCCTGCTCGGGAACTATTACCACATCGCCATCGTCGGCATAGTCGCTGCCAAACTTTACGCGCAACTCGTTTTCTGCCTCAACCTCAATCTCGAGGTCGTCGAGACAACGGTCGCAAGGCACAACCACTTTGCCTGTGAAAGCAAAAGTAAAATCGAACACCTCGCGGTTCTTTTTTGCTGTTACAACAGCCTTAACACTGCCTTTCTGAAATTCTTCCCCGTCAATATCGCCAAAAAACGCATTGTCAAGAGAAAATTCCATTTTCAAGGGCTCAGCTTTTAAGCCTTTTAGGTCAATATTGTATTTGTCAAAACGTCCCATCAGTAGTTTATTTACATCATTATTAACAAATTAACCATTCAAAAACCCTCTACTTACCGGTATTACCCTAATTTGGGATACAAAGATACAAATAAAATTTGTTTTAGGCACCTAATTTAAAGAAAATCTTTATTTTTTTAGCTCCAAACGGAATGTTGTCCCCTTGCCCAGCGTTGAATTTTTAACATATATGCGACCCTTGTGATACTGCTCCACTATGCGCTTTGCAAGGGAGAGGCCCAAGCCCCAGCCTCGCTTCTTGGTTGTGTAACCGGGCTCAAACACCTCTTTATACTTGCTTTTTGCAATACCCTTACCCGTGTCGGTTATGTCCACAAAAACTATATCTCCATCGTGCGACACAGTAACAGATATTGCACCATGGCCCTCCATAGCATCGACAGCATTCTTACAGAGATTCTCAACAACCCACTCTATCAAAGGGGCGTTCATGCGCACCTCCACCTGCTTTTTAGGGTGAACAAACGAATAATTTACTTGCGCAGGGCTGCGACGCTTCATATACTCCACCGCACGCCCAACAACCTCGACAATATCCTCGGCAACAGGCTCAGGCAAAGAACCTATCTTGGAGAAACGCTCGGCAACACGTTGCAAGCGTGCCACATCGCGCTCCATCTCCGGCAAAAGCTCGTCGTCGGGGTATTTATCTTTCAGCACCGTGGTCCACGCCATGAGCGACGAGATGGGCGTTCCAAGCTGGTGAGCCGTCTCCTTTGAGAGCCCCACCCACACACGGTTCTGCTCGGCACGTTTAGAGCTTATGATAGCAAGGAAACAGACCACAAAGAAAAGCAACACCACCAGAAGTTGCACATAAGGGTAGTAGGCAAGCTGTTTAAGAATGAGCGACTCGGAGTAACACACCTCCAAAAAGTCGTTGCCTTCGCCCTCGCCAAGGTCTATTCGCAGAATCTTCTCCTGCAAACGCATGTCGGCAACAATCTCCATGAGCAAAGCAAGCGAGTCGGTTCCTTCCGACACATCAATATTGCGATGCATGGTTATTGCCCCCTTACTATCGGTCACAACCACGGGTATCGTGGTGTTTCCGTTCAACACTTTAAGCACAAGAGCAAGGTCGGAGTTCTCGTCAGCGCGGTTGAGAGAGTTCATCGCCTCGGCCCAAATTTGCATCTTCTTCTCCTCTTCGGCCTTCAAGTCCTCGACCAAAGAGTTCGACACAAGGAGTGATGCAGTAGCTATCACAGCCGCTGCCGCTATAAGTATATATTTTACGTTCCTAAAATTGGCAAACCACTTCATAAAGCATATTCTTTTTACTCTTTTCTATAACGTAAAAAGCGTCGAAATATTATAACTGATGCTTAAATCATAAACATGCGCCCTATAACATCAAGAGTTTAATCAACTTTAACCGTTCACTTGTATTTTTCTTCAAGGCGTTCTATACGTTCTTTTCATAACTGAAAAGAACCAAAAGGTTCCAGCACCATTGAAAAATACCATAGTACGCGACAAAATGCAGAAAAGTCCCCGCAAAAAAAGTTTGCTGGTGAACCACAGCGATGAACTCCTTTGGGGAGCTAAAGCTCACGTCGTCGCAAGCAGTGCTGTGGCTCCGCACTGCCATCGCCCCATAACTTCAAGAATACACAAACAAAAAAGAGGAACTCTTTAATAAGAATTCCTCTTTATAAAAAACGGCGATGACCTACTCTCCCACAAACATTTGCAGTACCATCGGCGCTGTTGGGCTTAACTTCTCTGTTCGGAATGGGAAGAGGTGGAACCCCAACGCTATCGATCGCCTAAATATCTGAATCGACTTTGACTTTGTACATAATAAAGAAATATTTCTACAAGACTATCTTACAAGAAAACGAGTTTGTGTTGAATAGAACTTGGAGGTATCGCCCAGAACTTATGTCGCTAACTCTCTTCAAGTTGCGAAAATAAAAGCTCTCGGGCAATTAGTACTGCTCGACTAAACACATCACTATGCTTACATCTGCAGCCTATCAACGTCGTTGTCTACAACGACCCTCAAGGGAAATCTAATCTTGTGGTGGGCTTCGCACTTAGATGCTTTCAGCGCTTATCCCTTCCCGACGCGGATACCCAGCGATGCGCCTGGCGGCACAACTGGTACACCGGAGGTCAGTCCATCACGGTCCTCTCGTACTAGTGACAGCTCCACGCAAATTTCCTACGCCCACGATAGATAGAGACCGAACTGTCTCACGA
>JAZQVO010000014.1:0-39702 GCA_045631905.1 Bacteroidaceae bacterium | reverse complement strand
GTTATTTTACTTTACTATCTCAGCAATAAATGCCTGCATCTCGGGCTGAGCGGCCTCTACGCTCTGCAATAGTTTGAACTGAGCTTTTGAACGTACAAGGTTGTGCTCGGGATACTGTATCTTGTAATATGTATCGCCGTTGATGTAGTCGGCCAAGAAACGTACTGTCTGCATGTAGGGGAAGAGAGCCGCTGCATAGGGCAGGTTCTCAACCTCCAGAGGTGTAATGAAAGAGGCAGCCGATTTAAGATAACCCTTCGCAAAAGATTTGAAAATCTCCATGTTGAAGTTTACGTTATCGAGGTCTTTGTCGTCCTCTTTTCCTGTGTTTGCAGCCGAACGCAAATAGTCACCAAAGTCGGAGAAGATGAAGTTGGGCATCACTGTGTCGAGGTCGATAACGCAAAGTACGTTACCCTCTTTGTCGAAGAGAATATTGTCTACCTTGGTATCGCAGTGACAGATGCGTTTGGGGAGCTTGCCTTCACGATAAAGACGCTCGCCTTTGCACATCTCCTCGGCACGTTTCTCGAGCTCGTCGACCAACCACTGAACCTCGGCAAGACGACCTGCCTTGTTCTCGGCTACTGCCTCGCGCAACTGTTGCAAACGGAACTCCATGTTGTGGAAGTCTTTAATTGTTTCGCCCAACTGCACGGGTATGTCGGCCAACATTGCCTGGAAGTTACCAAATGTCTCACCTACGATGTAAGATGTCTCGGGAGTAACGGCTGTCATTGACTCGGTTTCGGGTATAAACTCCATTACACGCCAATATTTCTCACCATCGAAATAGTAGTATTTACCATCTTTGGCAGGAACGAACTTCAACACCTTACGGCTGATGTCGTCTGTTCCGGCAGCCTCCAACTTTCCATAGATGTGGTTTGTAACTGCTACGATGTTGTTCATGAGCATGTCCACATCGGGGAATATTGCGTTGTTTACATGTTGCAATACATAATCGGGTGCATCACCCTCTGTCTTAACACGATAAGTGGTGTTAATCAAACCGTTGCCCAAAGGAGCAACCTCAACTACATTACCTTGAATGTCGAATTGAGAAACAATTGAGTTCATTGGAGTATTATTTTAGTTAGTTAATTTCGTTATTGCGGTTGTACCGCTTTTTGCAAATATACTATTTTAAATTACAAAAAAGTAAAACAAACAGAATTATTTTGCATTATTCAAGCCAACGGCAAGTGCCTTTATGTTCATATCGACAATTTCCTGCCCTTTTGATGCAAAAACTGTTGCTACTGCTTTCTCTAACAAAGCATAGTCGAAACCAAGTGCTTTTGATGCGGCACCAAGCAATATCATGTTACCGCTCTTGCGCATGTTGTTCTCTATGGCAAGTGCATCGACATCTATTTGAATGACATTTGGATACTTTGCAAGTTCTGTTGCCAGAGTTTCTGCTTCGGGATAGTCGGGGACGTTGGCAAAGAGGTTACTCGATGTTATTATCCAACCTTCGGGAGAGAGATAGGGGGTGTATCGCAATGCCTCCATGGGCTCCAACGAGATTATCACATCGGCTGTGCCCTCGGCTATGAGGTCGCAATATATTGGTTCCGAAGAGACGCGCAGGCTCGATTCAACACTACCGCCACGCTGGCTCATACCATGAATCTCTGCCTGTTTAATGTAAAGGCCTTCGTTCATTACAGCCTCGCCTATCACGGTTGCAATAGAGAGTATTCCTTGACCGCCTACTCCTGCTAAAATTATATCTGTTTTCATGGTATTTATGCTTTATTGGCTTTTTTCTGTTTTAGTTTACGATTCATTGTCTGTATGCACTCGCGACGAGGTATAATGACAGATACTCCGTTGTAGTTTATCTCTTCGCGTATAATGTTGCAAAGTTCATCGTGGTTTTTGGGTATGGGCAACATTGCACGCACATGCTCGGGCTCGACACCGAGACCTAAACAGATTGATTCGATGCGTCCTGTTCCTGCCGAATCCTGTCCACCAGTCATGGCGGTTGTGAGGTTGTCGGATATTACCACTGTGATATTTGCTTTGCTGTTTACCGCATCGAGCAGGCCTGTCATACCCGAATGAGTGAAGGTGGAGTCACCTATCACTGCTATTGCGGGGAAAAGACCTGAGTCGGCCGCACCCTTTGCCATGGTGATGGAAGCTCCCATATCGACACACGACGATATTGTGCGGAAGGGAGGCAGTGCTCCGAGTGTATAACAACCTATATCGCTGAATACCTTTGCGTTGGGATACTCCTTTATCACATCGTTAAGGGCTGTGTATACATCGCGGTGGCTACAACCCTGACACAATGCGGGAGGACGGGGGAGAACTACCTGGCTCTTTGCATACACCACCTTGCAGGGGAGGCCGAAGGTAGCTTTTACGCCGTCGGGGGTGAGCTCGCCTGTGCGGTTCACGTCGCCTGTGAGACGGCCCTTTATTGTAACGGGTGTGGGCAGTGTTCCGCGCACCTGCTCCTCTACGATGGGCTGACCCTCTTCGAGCACTATAATCTCCTTGCAGAGCGAAGCAAGCTCGTTTACAAGACGTTTGGGCACGGGATATTGTGTTATTTTAAGCACAGGGAAATTAACCTTGCTTTCGAAGGCGTCCATCAGGTAGTTGTAAGCAATACCGCAGGTTATTACACCGCGCTCGAACTTTTCTCCCTCGGGAACGATTAGTTTGTTGTACTGCGAGTTGCATGACATCTCTTCGAGCTCGACAAGTTGCTTTGTTACCTCGTTGTTACGACGTATGGCATTTGCAGGCAACAGCACCCAGTCCTTTGCTTTTTTGGGGAAAGCAAGTGCATTCTCTTCGCGAGGTGTTTCGTCAATCTCCACAGCGGCACGCGAATGGGCCATACGTGTTGTAACACGCATAAGAACGGGCAAGCCCTGCTCTTCGGATAGCTCGAAGGCATATTTCATCATGTCGTATGCCTCTTGCTGGTTCGAAGGCTCCAACGAAGGTATCATGGCAAATTTTGCATAGAAACGAGAATCTTGCTCATTCTGCGATGAGTGCATAGAGGGGTCGTCGGCAACAAGCACCACTACTCCACCGTTCACGCCTGTCATCGCAGAGTTCACGAAGGGGTCGGCACAAACATTTAGACCGACATGTTTCATGCATACGAGTGCACGCTTGCCAACATATGAGACACCAAGGGCGGCCTCCATGGCTGTTTTCTCATTTGTACACCAACGAGAATGTATCCCGCGCTCCTTTGTTATGGGCGAAGACTGGATAAACTCGGTTATCTCGGTCGATGGGGTTCCGGGGTAAGCATACACACCGCTTATTCCGGCATTCAAAGCTCCCAAGGCTATCGCTTGGTCGCCTAACAATAGTTTTTTCATATTTTATTTTTATTATTGATTCTTAATTATAATGCTTTATCGTTATTGAGTACAGGGAAATTACGACGCAGACGCTCCATCATGCCCCATTCAAGTTCGGCGGTGGCACTGCCTTGATAGCGCGAACGACAAGTTGCTATATTCTGACCATAGGGGTTGAGTATAACACTATGACCTACATATTTACCGTAATCGTCGGCACCTACTCTGTTCGATGCGGCCACGTAACATTGGTTCTCTATCGCTCTCGCTCTTATCAAGGTATCCCACGCAAGCATACGGCTTTCGGGGAAGTTGGCCGATATGAGCAACACATCATAGTCGCCTGTGTTATGCAGGAATATAGGGAAACGTATATCGTAGCATATTACAGGACGCACACGCACACCACGCCACTCCCATATAACCTTTTGGGTACCCGGCTTGTATACCTTGTCTTCACCACTATATTCAAAAAGGTGGCATTTGTCGTAGTGCTGCACGTTGCCATCGGGTGTTACAAAATACATGCGGTTGCGGAACACCCCTTCGCTCTCTTTGGTCATCACGGTACCGGCTATTGCCGCGTCATACTTTTTTGCCCAGGCAAGGAAAGCCTGCACCGTTGGGCCATTAACAGCCTCGGCAACATCTTGTGGCTCCATGCAAAAGCCCGTAGAACACATCTCGGGAAACAGGTAAATATCGGCCTTTGCCGCCTTTGCTATGAGAGCACCCATCTGCTTGATGTTAGCCTCTACATCTTTCCAAATTATATTTTGTTGTATTACCGTTATTTTCATTGATAAATAAAGCTACTAAAACAGCCTTTTTATATGTAAATTGCAAATTTAGAAAAACTTTTTATAAATAAGGTGTTAGTTATATTTTTTTTACACAAGTGCGACACACAAGTACTGCGCCTTGTGGGAAAAGGCAAATAGTTTCCATTAAAAAGCATACATTTTATTGAAAAAAATAGGCTTTTTTGCTTGCACAGAAAATGTTTTGTTGTAATTTTGCACACGGAAAGATGCCAGAGTGATCGAATGGACCGGACTCGAAATCCGGCGTACGCTTTTTAGTGTACCGTGGGTTTGAATCCCACTCTTTCCGCACCATAAAATAAAAAAAAGATGCACCAAGCTTGCTTGAGCGCATCTTTTTTTTATTTTGTGGTGCAAGGACGCTCGTGGTAGCGAGGAGAGGCGCAAAAGCGAATCCCACTCTTTTTGCTTGCAAGGACGCTCGCGGCAGCGAGGGGAGGCGCAAAAGCGAATCCCACTCTTTTTGCTTGCTCACCTGCAAAAGTTAGGTGACCGACACGATAACTTTATTCGTCGTTCAAAATTTGCATGTAAGTATCGTAATGAATATGTTTTCCTCCCATAGAACGAAACAAAGGTGTCTCGAACTGACAATCAATAAAGTGCCAACCTTGTGCCGACAAAGTTTTTGCCAAATATATTAATGCAAGTTTAGAGGCATTTGGAACCAGCGAGAACATGCTCTCACCAAAAAACGCCTTGCGCATGGTAACCCCGTAGAGGCCACCAACAAGCCTACGTTCTTTGTTCCCGCCCTCCATGGCCGATGTTTCCCACACCTCCACACTGCTTGCATAGCCCAAACGATGTAGTTCGGTGTAGGCTTTTATCATGTCACCGCCCAACCAAGCTCCCATCTCCTCGTTGCGACTCTGTGCTACCGAGCAGTTTTTTATTACACCTTCAAAATCATTGTTTATTGTTACCTCGTAACGATTTTGGCGGATAAGTTGTTTCATGGAGTGACTTATGTGAATCTCGTCGGGGAATATCACGAAACGTTGCATGGGGCAATACCAATGTGGTTCGTCGTACCATTTAAAGGAGAACCACGGAAAAAAGCCACAACTATACGCAAGAAGCAGGCGAGGTGCAGACAAATCTCCACCTACCGCTATCTCCCCGTCGGGGTCGCCCAGATGTGGGTCGGGAAACCAGAACTCATCATCTAACTGATATACTGCCATCTTCGAAAATCATTTCTATTGCACCACCATTTTTTAAAGAGCCAAACAATATCTCTTTCATCAACAGAGGCTTTAATTGTCGGGCAATGACACGGTCCATTTCACGTGCGCCATATTCGGGTATAAAACCTTGATTGAGCAGATGTTCGAAGGCTTCGGGAGAGAGGTGCATCGTTACGTTTTTCGCTTTTAGTTTTGTCTCGAGCTCGCCCAACTTCTTGCGCAGTATAAGGGTGGCCATCTCCTTGTCCATATCGCGGAACACAACCGTACCCGATAGGCGGTTGATAAACTCAGGCTTAAAGCTCTTTTTCACCTGCGCCATCATTGCTTCTCCTCTTGTAACCGTGCTACCGAAGCCGACAGAGGCTTGCGATGCATATTGTGCTCCAGCATTAGATGTCATTATAAGAACAACATTGCGGAAGTCGGCATGGCGACCTTTATTGTCGGTGAGCGTTGCATAGTCCATAACTTGCAGAAGAATATTGTAAATATCCTGATGCGCTTTTTCAATCTCGTCGAGAAGGAGAACGCAATGTGGAGTTTTGCGTATAGCGTCGGTCAGCAAGCCACCATCTTCGTAGCCTACATATCCGGCAGGCGAGCCTATGAGCTTGGCTACGGTATGTTTTTCGGTGTATTCGCTCATGTCGAAGCGTAGTAGTTCCAAGCCTAACTCTTTGGCAAGCACGCGAGCGACCTCGGTTTTGCCCACACCTGTGGGGCCGACAAAAAGAAGCGAGGCGAGAGGTTTGTTTTCGTCTAAAAGGCCGGCTCGTGACATCTGCACCGACTCCACGACTTGACGAACAGCCTCGTCCTGCCCGTATATCTGCGAGAGCATGTGGGGAGCGAGTGTCTCCAAGCGTTGATAATCGTCCTCTTCACACTCGACGAGGGTGTCCACCTTACAAGCCTTCGACAGAACCTCGGCAATCTCTTTTTTACCGATGCTGGCATCACCGCCTTGAACCTCCATAAGAGCTCCCGCTTCATCTATCATGTCTATCGCCTTGTCGGGCAGAAAACGTTCGTTGATATATTTGGCACTCGCCTCCACGGCATAGTCGATTGCCTCATCTTCGTAGGTTACTCCGTGAAACTCTTCGTAGCGAGATTGCAGCTGACGTAATATATATTTTGTCTCTTCTATGCTCGGTTCAAGAATATCTATCTGTCTGAAACGACGTACCAGCCCTTTCGATTTTGAAAAATGTCGGTTATACTCTTCGTATGTAGTTGAGCCGATAAAACGAATATCGCCCGACTCCATATATGGTTTCAGCATGTTGGAGGCGTCCATGGAGCTTTCGCCCGTGGCACCTGCACCCACAAGGGTGTGAATTTCATCTATGTACACAATATTCGATGGGCTTTCTTCACGAATGCCGTCCATTATTTGTTTTATTCGGTTCTCAAAATCTCCACGATATTGGGTTCCTGCCAGCAAGGAGCCCACATCGAGCTGATAGATACGGCTGTTTTTCAATCTTTCGGGCACTTTTTGTTCTTCTATGAGACGCGCCAGCCCCCACACAAGGGCTGTTTTTCCCACGCCCGGCTCGCCTACGTGCAGAGGGTTATTCTTGTCGCGACGACAAAGTACCTGTATGGTGCGTTGTAACTCTTGTTCACGCCCTATAAGAGGATTGTGTTGCTCGTATAGTTCGTTCATGCAGGTAACCATATTTTTCCATGCCGGACGGCCGGCACCCTCTTGCGACGTTTCGTTCGGGGCACTCTCATAGTCGGGCACGCTGATGAGCCGGCTCATGAACATTGCTTCGTTGTCGCCTAACGCCTCTTTCAACAGATAGCTTGCCCACGAATCTTCTAAAAGAAGCATCGAGCGCACCAGATGAGGCATGTCCATGGCTTCGGCGTTGCTGGAAATTACCATCTCGAACGCATGTCCTATCACGTCGGACATTTGTACCGACACATCGGGCACGTATTCTACATCGTCGGGCACAGTATCCAAGCTCTCCAACTGTTTTTCAACCTTCTCGCTAAGTTTAAGAGGGTTGGTAAAATCATTAAGTGCAATATAAAATATATTATCGGAAAGAAGGATCAGCAGGAGATGTTCGGGCATTACAAATTCATGCCTGTAACCCACACAGCACTCAAACGCTTCGTTCAAGATGCGTCGCACTCTTTCCGTTTGTTTCAACTCTGCCATACTTTTCAATCTTCTTGTTCAACAATAAAACGTAGAGGAAAACCCTCTTCCCGTGCCATAGCAGTTGCTTTTTGTACCTTCGATGTGGCTACATCGTAGGTGTAAACACCAACTACTGCCTTTTCGGCATGGTGCACCTCCAACATCAAAGACATTGCTTTTTCCGCTTCCATAAAAAACACCACTTTCAACACCTTCACCACAAAATCCATGGTGGTAAAATCGTCATTATATATAGTAACTTTGTAACGACTCGGTTCTTTTATATTAACACGCTGACGCTCTTTTATGCTTGACTGTTCCTTAGCCATATTTTTTAATGATTAATTTTAAAGATTAACCGTACTACAACTTACAAAGTTATAAATATAATTCTTACTTAATGCCTATATACAATATTTCTTTTTTTCACAGCAAAGCTCTTTGAGATTTAGCACCTGTTATTAAGAAAGAGAAGCATAGTCAATATGGTAAAATATTTTTACAGACAAGAGTAATATAAACATATAGCCACGACTTTTTGTCGTGGCTATATGTTTTATTGCAAGTACGCTATTAATTGTACATAAAACGGCGGATACTCTGTTTTGGTGTTTTCTCGAAAGGTTCTTTACGAATCTCTGTATAACCAATCTTGCTATATGTGGCAAGCTCGTTATTCAAAGCAAGCACATTTGCATCTACGAGTTTGTTAAGTTCTTCTTCCGAAATACCATCTTTCTTTGCCAAGTCATAGTCGGGTACCACCAACGCCACAATAGCATTCTTGCGACCTACAACCAAAGATTCTATCACATAGGGCAAGTTGTTTATCTTATCCTCTATCTCTTCGGGATAAATATTTTGACCACTACCCGTGAGAATCATATTCTTGCAACGACCTTTAATGAAGATGTTACCATGCTTGTCGATAGTACCCATGTCGCCGGTTCTCAACCAGCCGTCCGAGGTAAAGGCTGCCTTTGTTGCCTCTTCGTTGTTGTAATATCCAAGCATAACAGCATCGCCCTTGACTTGAATTTCACCCTGCACGCGACGTGGGTTTGCCGAATCGATGCGCAACTCTATGGGGTGAGCAAGTGTTCCGCATGAATATTTCACATATTCGCTCTTGTCGCGATACGAGATGAGAGGACCACACTCGGTCATTCCGTAACCTACCACATAGGGGAAGTTCATGCGTTTCAGCAAGTCTTCAACCTCACGGTTAAGTGCAGCACCACCAATAATAACACCCACGGTAAAATTGTTTCCAAACGCATTGAGCAAAGCTTTACGCACTTTGTTTAGAACCAATTTGTCGAGCAAAGGAACTTTCAACAGGTATTTTGCAGGGAACTTGCGCAACTGAGGGAACACCTTCGACTTGAATATCTTTTCTATTACCATGGGAACGGTGAGGAACATAAAAGGCTTAACCGTTGCCAAACCTCCCAAAAGACGTGCGGGTGTTGGTTTTCCGGGCATCACATATACATGGCAACCGCTAGACAAGGGGAAAAGCACGTCAAATGTCTGACCGAACATGTGCGCCATGGGAAGTATTGCAAAAATGTGACCGCCGGTACATACAGGCACCTCGCGACGACCAAATTCCAAATTCACCGAAAGGGAGCGAGCGGGCAAAACAACACCTTTTGATGTAGCACTTGTTGTTCCCGATGTAAAGCTTATCTCTACAACAGCTTCCATGTCTTTCTCCTCCTTATAATAGTTCACAAGTGAAGAATTTAGACCGTCGGGATAGCGCGAAGAGTAGTACTCCTCAATTTTATCGCCAGTATTCGCAAAGCTTTCATTACTTGCATGTACAACGCTGATATTCTTAACATTAAGTATTCCTGCAAAGCCCTCAATGCCCTCTAATTGAGAAATTAGTTTATCGTCGTTCTTTATTCCGTTGATTGCAATCTCATCGGCTATAAGAACCTTACATTCAGAGAAGCATGAAAGCTCTACCACCGCCGAAGGTATAAAGTCGGGAAGGAAGGGAACAGTTACTGCATCGTAAGTAAGCGTTGCAAAATATGCTATTGCCCACTCTGCCGAGTTACGTGCATAAAGAGCTATCTTATCGCCCTTATTGATACCTGCTTTCTCAAAAAATATGTGATACTTTTCTATACCTTCTGCCATTTGACCATAGGTATATGTAACGCCGCCAAAGTTTGTAATTGCCGGCAAATCCCAATTCTCTTTTATAGAGTCATTGATGTAACTTAAAAAGTGTTTCATATAAATTTTAGATTGTATTGATTATTTTCTGTGCTAAAAATAGTGCAAACTATCGATTCTGCATAATTTTATTTGTAAAATAGAGTTTTTGCTTTTTATTTCTGTGCAAATATCTTTATTTTTTTAAAACCGAGCACCACACTTTGCACAAATTAACCCTATTTGTGCAATTTTTCTAAAATCATAGGACTTTAACGCACCTATTTTTAACACTTTTTTACAATAAAAAGAGCGAACACACATAGTGCCCGCTCTCGAAAATAATCTACAATCTAAAATTTATTTATACATAAATCTTTTTATACTCAACTTTGGTGTCTTCGCAAAAGGCTCCCTCATAATCTCACAAATGGTAAGTTTGCTGTATACAGGGAGCTTCTCATTAAGAGCAAAAACATTCTCCTCCATAACCTTCTGCAACTCCTCGGCCGAAAGAGCGGCCTCTTTAACCTCGTCGGGGTTGAGGACCACAAGCGCTGCAAGGCCATGTTTGCGACCTACGACCAACGATTCCATAACCATAGGAAGCTGATTTACAAGCTCTTCTATCTCTTCGGGATAGACATTCTGACCATTTGCCGTGAGAATCATATTCTTGCAACGTCCTTTTATAAATACATTCTCATTCTTGTTCAGGGTACCCATATCACCGGTTTTCAGCCAGCCATCGGCTGTAAAGGTTGCTTTTGTCGCCTCTTCGTTCTTGTAATATCCTATCATCACAGAGTCGCCCTTAACCTGAATTTCTCCGGGAACATTTGCAGGATCATCGGAGTCTATGCGCACCTCTACACCGGGGCGTGCCACGCGACCGCACGAGCGGGCAACACATTCTGTCCAAGATTGATAGCTGATGAGAGGACCGCACTCCGTCATTCCGTAGCCCACAGTGTAGGGGAACTTCATCTTACGCATCAACATCTCAACGTCTTTGCTTATAGCGGCACCACCTATTATTATACCGCCTTTAAGTATTTTACCACCGAATGTTTCAATAAGCTTTACACGTACCTTTCCAAGAATCAAAGACTTAATGCCGGGGATTGCCAAAAGAACGCGCATGGCGGGTTTTCTCAACTGAGGCATCACTCTCAAACGGAAAATCTTCTCGATGAGCAGGGGAACGGTTAAGAACATGAAAGGCTTGACATCGGCGATAGCCTTTAACAGACGCGCAGGGATAGGTTTCTCGGTAAAGATGTTCACATGTGTTCCCGAGGTTATAGGGAAGAGGAAGTCGAACACCTGGCCGAAGATATGTGCCAAAGGCAATATTGATATCAATGCGTCCTCGTTGTTTGCACCGATATTCTCACGCGCATATTCCACATTTGCCGACAAGGAACGAGAGGTAAGCATTACACCTTTGGGCGATGCACTTGTTCCCGATGTATAGCTGATTACTGCCAAAGACTCCAAATTGGTCTTTGTGTAATCGATACGCTTGGGTGTCACGCCGTTAGGGAAACGTGTTGCAAAAGCCTTCTCTACCTCTTCGTTTATGCCATCGAGCTTGCCACCACAACTTGCGTGCACGCGCATACCCACAACATCTATAAGTCCGCAAAAATCTTTCAAAGTGTCAAACTGAGGAACAAGATTTTCGCGTTTAAGGTTACCTATTACAGTCTTGTCTACCAACAACAAACGGCTATCTGATAAACGTGTTAGATCAACAATATTCTGGGGCAGAAAATCGGGCAACAAAGGCACAACCACCGCGTCGTATGTTACCACCGCAAGGTATGCAATACCCCACTCGGCCTGACTGCGTGCGCACAAGGCTATCTTTTCGCCTTTGGCTATACCGCATTTTTCAAACAAAATATGCAATTTTTCAATCTCCGATGCAACCATACCATAAGTAAATGTGTTTGCACCATAGTTACTCAATGCCGGACGATTCCAATTAGCCTTAATAGATTCGTCAATGTAGGACAAATAATGTTTCATCTTATCACGTATTTAAGCAATTTAACGAGTATATGTTATTTATTCAATTATCAATTAGTTATACATAAACCTCTTGATGCTCAACTTGGGAGTTTTTTCAAAAGGTTCTTTGCGTATTTCGCAACGGCCGAGCTGGCTGTAAACAGGTAATTTTTCGTTCAATGCCATCACGTTTTTATCTATAAGCGCCAAAGCCTCTTCTTCGCCAAGGCCTGCCACCTTTACTGCATCTTTATCAACCACTACAAGAGCTATTATTGAGTGCTTGCGACCTACGACAAGAGACTCCAAAACATAAGGCAGACGGTTTATCATATCCTCAATCTCCTCGGGATATACATTCTGGCCACTTGCCGTGAGAATCATATTTTTGCAACGACCTTTTATATAAACGGTGCTTGTACGGTCCTGAATACCCATATCACCGGTCTTCAACCAGCCATCAGACGTAAACGACGCTTTTGTAGCCTCTTCATTCTTATAATAGCCCACAGTCACAACATCGCCACGCACCTGAATCTCGCCCGGCACACGCGCAGGAGAATCAGAATCTATTCGCAGCTCCAAAGTAGGCAATGTCACACCACCCTTATTCGACAACGTGGGGTGGTTGTAACCCTTATAACTGATAAGAGGACCGCACTCGGTCATTCCATAACCTACTGCATAGGGTATTTTAACCTGTTGCATAACTTTATCGACATCGCGACTTATAGCCGCACCACCGATGAAGAAACCAAACTTACCAAGGTTGCCACCAAAAGCATTAAGGATTGTGGCTCGCACCTTCTTAAATATAGCCTGACGCACCCAGGGAAGCGCCGTGAGGAATCTCATAACGGGTTTATTTAATGTGGGGATAACTTTTGAACGGAAGATTTTTTCCACCAAAAGAGGCACCGTGAGGAATATCACAGGCTTAACGTCAGCCAAGGCCTTCAACAGACGTGCAGGAACAGGGCGTTCTGTGAAAATATGTATGTGACAAGCACTTGTAAACAAGAATATAAAATCGAATGCCAAGCCAAATATGTGGGCCAAAGGCAAAATAGATAACGATGTATTCTCGGGGCTGAAACTTATAGGAACCAACTTGCGGGCCATCTCCAAGTTACCCGAAAGCGATTTTGCATTAAGCATAACGCCTTTGGGAGAACTACTTGTACCCGAAGTATAGCTGATAACGGCAATATCGTTCAAATCGCCCGGCTCGATGTGAAAATCTGTTACCGAGAGGCCGTTAGGGAAACGTTTATCGAAAGATGCTGTCACCGCTTCGGGTGAAACATTAAGTGACGAACCACAACTATCTATAACTGTTTTGTTTACGATATTAATTATACCGCTTAACTTTTCATATCCGGCAAACTCGGGAAGAAGGTTTTCACGCTCCAAAGCAGAGTGAATATTCTTGTCTATAAAGAGCAAACGACTATCAGATAATTTTGTTAATTCGGCTATATTGCGAGGAAGAAAATCGGCCAACAAAGGAACAGCTACACAACCATATGAGGTAATCGCCAAAAAAGTTATGCACCACTCGGCTGAATTTCGTGCGCAAATAGCTATGTGTTCACCTTTTTTAATTCCATACTCGCCAAAAAGTGTATGCAACTTTAAAATTTCTGTTGCAATTTCGCCATAAGTGTATCCTTTGGCTCCATAATTAGTAATCGAAGATTTGTTCCAATGCTCTTTTATGGTCTCTTCGACATAAGCTAAAAAATGTTTCATCTTTTGTAATTTTATGTATTAATACCGGAACACCGCACAAAGTGACACCGCCAACGTCGCAAGCACCTAAACAATGTGCAAAATTCCATATTTCAAACACACTTTAAAAGTTGCAAAACCCGCAACCGCATCGCAAATTTCGCATATCATTTTCATAATTGGTAATTTTAGCGATACACATGGTTAAATATTGGCAAATATAGAGATTTAGGGGTGAAATTATGTATTTAGGGGTGAAATTATGAGAGAATTTTACCACAAATTCCCTATATTATAAAAAAATATGCCTTTTACGGAGAAAAAAGAACACACTTGTGAAACGCATAAAAAGCGACAAATTTAACCCGGAAAATTAAATTTGAATTAGTATTAGGAAATTTCAACAAAGAAGTTATCTTTGCAGAAAGAAGATATAACTTAAAACTAACGCACAGGGCGTTATGCCCGTAAGTAAAATAAAAGCTATGAGAAAAAAAGTCAGATTCAGTTTGGTTTACCGCGACATGTTCCAGTCGTCGGGTAAATTCCAGCCTTTGGCAGAACAACTCAAAGAGATAGCCCCCGCAATCATAGAGATGGGTTGCTTTGCACGCGTCGAAACCAATGGTGGTGCATTCGAGCAGGTAAATCTTATGGCAGGCGAGAACCCCAATATTGCTGTAAGAACATTCACAAAGCCTTTTAACGAAGCCGGTATACAGACACACATGCTCGACAGAGCTTTGAACGCCCTACGCATGTTCCCCGTTCCGGCTGATGTTCGTCGCCTTATGTATAAGGTAAAAAAGGCGCAAGGAGTAGATATTACACGTATCTTCTGTGGCCTTAACGATACTCGCAATATTATACCTTCTATAAAATATGCTTTGGAGGCCGGCATGATTCCGCAAGCCACATTGTGCATAACAAGCTCGCCCATACACACGGTTGAGTATTATTGCAACATTGCCAACGAACTTATTGAAGCCGGTGCGCAGGAGATTTGTTTGAAAGATATGGCTGGTATAGGTCGCCCCGACTTTTTGGGACGCCTTGTAAAAAGCATTAAGGAGGCACACCCCGAGATTGTTATTCAATATCACGGACATAGCGGCCCCGGCCTCTCTATGGCCTCTATACTCGAAGTTTGCAAGAATGGTTGCGACATCATAGACACGGCTATTGAGCCTCTGTCGTGGGGAAAAGTTCACCCCGACATCATCAGCGTACAGGCCATGCTGAAAGATGCAGGATTCGACGTACCAGAGATAAACATGAACGCGTACATGAAAGCACGCAGCCTGACACAAAAATTTATAGACGATTGGTTAGGTGTGTTCATGGATAACAACAACAAGCTCATGAGCTCGCTTTTGCTCACATGTGGCCTGCCGGGTGGCATGATGGGTTCGATGATGTCCGACCTTGCAGGTGTTCACAAAGGCATTAACGGCATTCTGCAAAGCAAGGGCAAGCCCACATACACCCTCGACGAGCTTATGGTGGAGCTCTTTAACGAAGTTGCTTATGTATGGCCTCGCGTAGGCTATCCCCCACTCGTTACCCCATTCAGCCAATATGTAAAGAACATCGCTTTGATGAACCTTTTGAGCCGTGCACAGGACGAGCCCCGTTTCAGCCGTATGGACGACAGCATGTGGGGCATGATTCTAGGTAAAAGCGGACATCTCCCCGGCGAGCTTGCACCCGAAATTATTGAGCTTGCCAAGGAGAAAGGCTACGAATTTACCACAGCCGACCCGCAAAGCTTCTACCCCGACGCACTTGACAAATACCACAAGGAGATGGAGGAGCTTGGCTGGGAAACAGGACAGGACGATGAAGAACTTTGGGAGTTTGCTATGCACGAGCGTCAATATCGCGACTACAAGAGCGGTATCGCCAAAGAGCGTTTCCTTGCCGATATTGAAAAGGCAAAAGAGGGAGAGATGGCAAAGCAGGGTGTCAGCATAGAGGATATAAAAGCTATAAAGCATGCAAAAGCCGACGCAATAGTTGCACCTGTAAAAGGACAGCTCATTTGGGAGGTTGCTACAGAAGGCGAGTCCATGCCACCCGCAGTAGGCAAAAAGTTCGATGCCGACGATATGTTCTGCACCATCATAACACCATGGGGCGAGCTTCAGCCCGTATCGACAGGCTTGGGCGGACGCGTTGTAGAGGTGTGTGCACAGCAAGGTAGCCACGTGAACCGCGGGGATATAATCGCCTATGTACAACGAGACGAGCTTTTCAAATAAGAGAAAAAGGCAAGTAAAAAATAGTAAAAATACTTTACAAGCAACATTATCAAACAAATGAGGAGCAACCAATGGTTGCTCCTCATTTGTTTGATATATACCTCTCTGTTTATTTGCGTACGGTTATGTGGAAACAAGCCTGCTTAACCTCGAACTTCACATAACAACGCCCCTGCTTTTTCAGGTCGCTGAGGACCTCGCCAAGCACAGCTTGAAGTTTTGCCTGAGATGTTTCGGGCTCGTTGCTATCCATGCGGTGAAAACGTTTGTATGTAATATCGAATGTTGTGCCATAACAGTGCACTGAGCGTTTTGACGCATTAACATTACGTTTCGATAGTTTTTTGACATCTTCGTCGGTGCGCAGAACCGATGTCACTATAACTTTGTATGGCGAATAGTGGTGCATCACAAGCGAATCGCGGAAGCTCTCGCCTATCTCTTGCAAAAGAGAGGCCGCCTCGGGAACCAGATAGGGAACAGAATGGGTTAATTTATCGACCTCGTATGCTCTGTTGTTCCTTATATCAACCAACTCGCCTAACAAACCGGCCAAAGCCTCACGGTTCTCCAAAGGTTTTATACCAATCTTTTTGGCAGCATCAAGTTGTTTGTCGTTCAAATCGTTAAATTCACGTTTGTATTTTACATATCTTAGCCTGTGTGCCTTTTCGGGACGTTCTGCACGGGGTTTGTCGCTACTCTCCACATCTATTATCCCGCTTTCACAACTGCCCGTACATGTAAAAAGAGATATTATGAGCAGAAGCACTATTGCCGACGATGCTATGATATATGGCTTGGGACAGGCCTCAATCTTTAATTTTAGAATTTCATATATTCTTATAAGTTCTTCTTTTACATTCATCAGTATATAATTTTTTCAGTAAGTAATCTTATGCAGTATGCCCGTTAAAGCCGCGATAGCAATACCATAGTTGGTGACAGGCACCCCTTGTACCTTTGCCTGACGAAGGCGCGACATCACATGACGACGCGTGAACATACATGCTCCGCAATGTATTACAAGGTCGTACGGAGTAAGGTCGGCCGGAAAATCGTTGCCCGACACCACCTCTATCTGCAACTTTTCGCCAAACTTTTTGCGTAAAAGGCGCGGAAGTTTAACACGCCCTATATCTTCGTTCTTGGGTATATGTGCACATGCTTCGGCTATAAGTATGCGCTCGTTACCGGTAAGGGAGATAAGTTTTTCGGCACCTTCGCGAAAAGCTGTTATATCGCCCTTATGACGCGCCATAAGAACCGAGAATGAGGTCAGGCGTGTGCCTGCCGGCAGGGCGTTTTCGACCTGTGCAAAGACTTGCGAGTCGGTTATTACCAAAGAGGGGGGCTCTTTAAGCGCACCAAGCAACCGGGGTAGCTCCTCCAAAGCACAGCACACGGAGATACAGTGTTTGTCGAGAAGATTGCGCAATGTCTGCACCTGGGGCATAATGAGCCTGCCTTGCGGTGCCTGCTCGTCTTGTGGCATAACCAACAGCACCACATCGCCCTTTTGCACAAGCGAGTGTGTTATATCGTCTATATTATCGTCTTGTTTGTAACATGTGGCGATACGTTGCAAAAGTTCCTTGATGCCTGTGCCATCGACTGCCGACACAGGCAACACATCGCAAGAGAGTGCTCTGCCCCACTCTTCGGCATCGCCGGCAAGGTCGCTCTTTCCAAGAACGGCTATCAGCGGGATATTGGCCGACGCGAAGATGTTTTGCCACTCTTTCTCGTATGCGCAATCAACAGGTGAGCCCGACAACACGAGCAGGGCGAGGTCGATGCGGGCAACAGCTTGTCGGCTCTTTTCAACCCTCATAGCACCAAGCTCGCCACTATCGTCATACCCGGCTGTGTCGCCTATCACGGTGGCCCCTACTCCGGGTAGCTCTATGTTTTTCCACACAACGTCGGTGGTGGTGCCCGGTACATCACTCACTATCGACACCTGCTGACCTACAAGAAAATTCACAAGTGTGGATTTTCCCGAGTTACGGCGACCGAAAACACCTATATGATATCGGTTTGAACGTGCTACGTCTGCCATCTGTTATATTTTAAAAATGAAAATCGCGCTTGCCCTCTTCTATCGCTTCGAGATATTTTGTAGCCGTTGCACGCGCTTTTTCGTTGGGCACGGTCTGCAACAAGCGTTTAATCATAGCTTCGCCTTTCTCTTTTGTTTCGGGCGATGCGTAATCTTTGAGATACTCTTTGAGGGTAAAAAGGGCGTTGGGCAGGCAACAATTTGAAATTTGACCGTTTTTCAACAGAGTCATGAAACGGTCGCCGGTGCGCCCCTCGCGGTAACATGCTGTGCAAAAGCTTGGTATGTGGTCGAGGTCGAGCAACCAGCCTACTACCTCGTCGAGGGTGCGACGGTCGGATATATCGAACTGTGCCGAATTTTCTTCCTCACTCTCCTCGGTAACATAACCGCCCACGCTTGTGCGCGAGCCGCCGCTTATTTGTGAGACACCCAGCTCCAGAACCTTCTCCCTGCTCTTTACGCTCTCGCGGGTAGAGATTATCATGCCTGTATAGGGCACTGCGATGCGTATGATTGCAACAATCTTGTGGAAAATTTCGTCGGGAACAGCGTTCTTAAAATCGGCTGTATCAATATCATCGGCCATGCAAAGACGGGGCACACTTATTGTGTGGGGGCCCACGCCGTATGTTGCTTCAAGGTGCTCGGCGTGCATGAGCAGGCCGATAAAATCGTAACGATAAGTTTCGAGACCGAAAAGCACGCCTATGCCGACATCGTCGATGCCACCTTGCATGGCTCTGTCCATCGCCTCGGTGTGGTAGGCGTAATCTTTTTTAGGGCCTGTTGGGTGCAGTTGTTCGTAATTAACCTTGTTGTATGTCTCCTGAAAGAGTAAATATGTGCCGATACCGGCCTCCTTCAAACGACGATAATTTTCGACTGTGGTTGCGGCAATATTCACATTCACACGACGGATTGCTCCGTTTTTATGTTTTATGCTGTATATGGTTTTTATACTTTCGAGAATATACTCGATGGGGTTCATCAAGGGGTGCTCGCCCGCTTCGAGTGCAAGACGTTTGTGGCCCATGTCCTGCAAGGCTATCACCTCGGCACGTATCTCTTCTTGTGTAAGTTTTTTACGACGTATGGTTTTGTTCTTTGCATGATAAGGACAATATACACAACCATTTACGCAATAGTTTGAAAGGTATAGAGGCGCGAACATAACTATGCGGTTGCCATAAAACTTGTGCTTTATCTCGCGTGCAAGCGCATATAGTTCTTCGATGAGGTCGGGTTCGTTACATTCGAGCAACACGGCTGCCTCGCGGTGTGTAATACCTTTGCATGCGCGTGCTTTCTCTATTATACTTTTTACCAACTCATGGTCGTGCGAATGTTCGACCGCATAGGCCATAGATTCGCGTATTTCACTGTCCGAAATAAATTCTTCGGCTTTTTTCGATGTTACATTATACATAAATTATCCCCTTTCAATGCTTTTGCTATTATACAAAGCCTACGGCAAAAGCTTTCTCGTTAAATCCTGTGCAAGTTAATTCTTTTTTACGAAATTTAAGCCAAAATGCGGGTTATATTATTAAAAAAACTTAAACCCTTTTCATGAACACAAAAACCGCCGTGGTTATGCAGGATAGTCGCCACGGCTATAATCGATGGCATAGCCTATTTGAGATAATTTTTCGGAGAGTAACGCAAGTTGCTGGGCCGACTCACTGCCATGGCTCTTTTTATTATTGTAGATGGAATATTTTGCACGAACAGCTGAGGGTGAGAGGTTGGGCATCACGACGTTGGCACCTGCAAGGATACCACGTTGCATACCATCGGGCAAGAGCGTTGCAAGGGCTGTGGTAGCCGGAATCAGAGCCTTTGGGAAGCGTAGGCGCAACAGCGACAGGAGGCGAAGGGTAAGCTCCCCGCTACCTGCTTTTTCGTTTGCAAAGGGGGTGCCTGATGCCGGTATAAAAGGGCCTATCCCTATCATGTGAGGTTGCAACTTTTCCAAAAAAAGAATATCATCGACAAGATTGTCCACGGTTTGTCCGGGGGAGCCGACCATCATACCGCTACCCACCTGATAGCCTATTCTTTTGAGAGCAAACAAAGCTTTTTGACGCTCTTCGCCACTCATAGACGATGGGTGCAGATGCGAGTAATGTTGCAACGAGGCTGTTTCGTGACGCAGGAGATAACGCGTCGCACCGGCTTTTTTGAAAGCTGTATATGCCTGCTCGCTACGCTCGCCAACAGAGAGGGTTATCGCTTTGTCGGGAAAGGAGTTATGCACTGACGACACCACATTTTCCACAAAAACATCATCTTGTTTAGGGTCCTCGCCACCTTGCAACACAAAGGTATTGAAACCAAGCTTTTCGCCGGCACTGCAACATTCGAGAATTTCATCTTGCGAGAGGCGATAACGCTCTGCATCTCTGTTTGCACATCGCAAACCGCAATAGTAACAATTATTCTTGCAAAAAGAGCTTATCTCGACCAACCCACGCACATAAACTCCGTTGCCAAAAACCGACTTTGACACCCTACGGGCTTCTGCCGCCAGATAATCTTTTTCTTCGACCGACAAGGAGAGCAACAGAGCTTTCCACTCGCACCGCGAGAGGCTGAAACCGCAAATAAGACGGTCGATAAGGGCTAAAAACTCTGTTTTACTCATTTTTTTTACTTTTACCGATAAACAATATCGCAAAAATACAAGAAACTATTTTTTTTTAACTATTTTTACAGCAAATTTTGAAAACTATGGCTTATAATAATAATGTAATGTTTGTAAGGTATCGTCTCTTGGCGGAGTTGGTTGCTATGTGGAAGAACGACGAGTTAGTTGAAAAGATAGACCGTCTACCCTACCTGCTTCACCCACGTAATCAAAAACCTCACGGCCGTTGCTGTGTTCACAAAGAACGTGCAGTGACCAAGTACAAAACCATGGCTATGCTTGGCTTCACCATGAAAGATGAAGTTGACGAGATGGACTCGTTGCAGAGCTACGCACAACGCATGATAGACCGCGAAAACATTTCACAGGAGAAGGATATTCTCCATGTTATGGACGAGGCCTGCTCGTCGTGCATCAAGACCAACTACGAGGTATCGAACCTTTGTAGAGGTTGTGCGGCACGCCCCTGCTACACAAACTGTCCCAAAGATGCCATAACATATGACAACGATGGCAAAGCACACATCGACCACAATAAGTGCATAAGCTGTGGCAAATGTCACCAAGTGTGCCCCTACCACGCAATCATCTACATGCCTGTTCCCTGCGAAGAGGCCTGCCCCGTGAAAGCAATCTCGAAAGACGAATATGGAGTTGAACATATTGACCCCAGCAAATGTATATATTGTGGTAAGTGCCTCAACGCATGCCCCTTTGGTGCCATATTCGACAAATGCGAGGTATTCGATGTTCTCAAACGCATGAGAGCCGGTAAAAAGATTATTGCCATGGTGGCTCCCGCGGTTCTTGCGCAATTTGGCTACCCCAGCGAGCAGGTCTATGGCGCACTGAAAGCAATAGGATTCAGCGATGTAATTGAGGTTGCCTATGGTGCCGAAGAGACCATACGTCGAGAGAGCGAGGAGCTGAAAGAGAAGATAGAAGAAGGTGCTCCCTTCATGACTACAAGTTGTTGCCCCGCATATGTGAACCTTGCCCGCAAGCATATACCCGACCTTGTGAAATATGTTTCATCGACAGGCTCTCCCATGCACTACACCGCACAGTATGCAAAAGAGAAATTCGAAGATTGCGTGACTGTGTTCATTGCACCTTGTGCTTCGAAGAAAGCCGAGGGGTTGGAAGATGCAAACGTGGACTTCGTGTGGACCTTCCGCGAGCTCGACTCTGTTATTCAGGGTATGGGAGTTGATATCGAAACATCTATCCCCTACACCCCGGCCGAGATTGCATCGAAAGACGCACACAACTTCGCAAAAACAACCGGTGTGTTCACCGCTGTTAAAAATTATATTGGTGAGGCTGAGTTGCAAGGAACAGTTATTGCCGACCTCAACAAAAAGAATATTGCGATGTTGCGAGCATATGCAAAAACAGGCAAGTGCCCCACCAAGATGGTAGAGGTTATGTCGTGCCCCGGCGGTTGCATCACAGGCCCCTGCTCATGCAGTGAGGGTGGCGAAGCAAGCAGAAGATTCGAAGCAGAGGTTAAACGTAAATAACTAAGCCGAAAGAGATATACCTATATGATAGAGCGTCATATAATCCTTGAAGGACTCGACCCCGTAGGTTTCTACGGGGCCAACAATGTCCATCTGCAAATGCTTAAAAGGTTGCACCCGAAGCTCCGCATCGTAGCACGCGACAATGTGATAAAAGCCATAGGCGACGAGGAGGAGCTTGAGCGTTTCTACAAAGTAATAGAACTACTAATCGATTATTGCGTAAAATACAACAGCCTTAACGAAGAGGCTATTATAGACGCGGTAAACGGCAAGAAAGGCGACAAAGGCAGCGACAGCAATGTAATTGTTTACAACATAAACGGCAAGCCCATCTACCCACGTAGCGAAAACCAATGTCGCCTTGTCGAGGAGTTCAAGAAAAACGACATGCTGTTTGCTGTGGGCCCGGCGGGTACAGGAAAAACATACACGGCAATAGCTCTTGCCGTGAGAGCATTAAAGAACAAGGAGGTAAGAAAAATAATACTCAGTCGCCCGGCGGTGGAAGCCGGTGAGAAACTCGGTTTTCTGCCGGGTGACATGCGCGACAAAATCGACCCCTATCTGCAACCTTTGTACGACGCACTCGAAGACATGATTCCCATGGCAAAGCTCAAAGAGTACATGGAGATGAATGTTATTCAGATTGCTCCGCTTGCATTCATGCGCGGACGTACACTGAACGATGCTATTGTGATACTCGACGAAGCGCAAAACACTACCCCGCAACAGATAAAGATGTTCCTCACACGCATGGGTAGCAACACCAAAATGATTATCACGGGCGACCTCACACAGATAGACCTTCCACAACACCAAAATTCAGGTCTCATTCATGCCACAAAAATTTTGAAAGATGTGAAAGGCATAGGGTTTGTAACACTCAGCAAAAAAGACATTGTGCGCCACAAACTTGTGACACGCATTGTAGAGGCATACGAAAGCTACGAGAAAAATATTAAAGAAGAGAATAAAAACAGATAAATTATGGCAAAAGCATTAACAAACACCGAATTTCATTTTAAGAAACAAAAGAGTGTATATCATGGTAAAGTGCGCGATGTATATGACATCGACAACGACAAATTGGTGATGGTTGCAACCGACCGCATATCGGCGTTCGATGTTGTGTTACCCAAAGGTATCCCCTTCAAAGGACAGGTGCTGAACCAAATTGCGGCCACCTTCCTCGATGCAACAGCCGACATCGTACCCAACTGGAAACTTGCCACACCCGACCCCATGGTAACCGTAGGCTTGAAGTGCGAAGGTTTCAGAGTGGAGATGATTATTCGCGGTTACCTCACAGGTAGCGCATGGCGCGAATACAAGAACGGTTGCCGTTCGTTGTGTGGTGTAGCACTCCCCGATGGCATGAGAGAGAACGAGAAATTCCCCACACCCATAATTACACCTACAACAAAGGCCGACGAAGGACACGACGAAAACATCTCGAAAGAGGAGATTATTGCACAAGGCATCGTGAGCAAGGAGGATTATGAGCAACTCGAAAAATACACATACGCACTCTTTGAGCGTGGTAGCCAGATGGCAGCCGAGAAGGGTTTGATTCTTGTGGATACAAAATATGAGTTCGGAAAGCGTGACGGCAAAATATACCTCATCGACGAGATTCACACCCCCGACTCTTCGCGTTACTTCTATGCCGAGGGTTACGAGGAGAAGTTTGAGAAGGGCGAGCCCCAAAAACAGTTGTCAAAAGAGTTCGTGCGTCAGTGGCTCATCGAAAACGGTTTCATGGGACGCGAGGGCGAGCAGGTTCCCGAGATGAGCGACGAGTATGTAAACAGCGTTTCGGAGCGTTACATTGAGCTTTATGAGCACATTGTGGGCAAACCTTTTGTAAAAGGCGAGACCGACCACATAGACGAGCGCATCAAGCAGAACATTAAAGAGTACCTTGGTTGTTAATTGAACAAGGAAATTATACAATATTACACTAAATCGTCGAACGACAAGGCGTTTGTAATATAATCACCTACAATTATAGATATATGGCGCATATGCGCCATATATTATTTAATAATGTATCATCACATGAAGAAGAAAATATATGGCATAATAGGGTTCCCGCTTGGGCAGTCGGCCTCACCGGCTTTCTTTAATGCAAAATTTGCAAACGAGGGAATAAATGCCGAATATATCCCGTTTGAGATTGAGGATATAAAAGAGCTACCCGGCATAATAGAGAAGAAACCCGAGCTTTGCGGGTTCAACGTGACGATACCGCACAAGATTGCCGTGATGGACTACTTGGAGAGCATGAGCCCCGAGGCTGAGAGCATAAAAGCCGTGAACGTGGTAAAAGTAACACGCGACGACAAAGGTGCCCCACACCTCACCGGCTACAACAGCGATGTTATCGGCTTCACGCGCTCGCTCGAACCTCTCGCAAAAGGCAAGCACTCAAAAGCTCTTATACTTGGGACAGGCGGTGTGTCGAAAGCGGTTGCCTGCGCACTTGGCAAGCTTGGTATAGAATATATCTTTGTGTCGCGCAAAGCAAGCGAAAAAGCTATCGCCTACGAGCAACTGACAGCCGAAATTATGAGCACCCATACACTCATAATAAACTGCACCCCGCTTGGCATGACAGGGCACGGCATAGACAAATGCCCCGACATACCTTATGAGCTACTAAACGCAAGCCACCTGCTCTACGATATTGTGTACAACCCCGAAAACACCCTTTTTCTGCAAAAAGGTGTGGCCATGGGAGCCGACACAAAGAGCGGGTACGAGATGTGGTACTTGCAGGCTCTTGCTTCGTGGGAGATATGGAATAATTAATTTATATTAACAGATGGAGGGGTAATTAGTTACATCATGCGTAACTTTGCAAAAAAAATCAACAATACATATTCATCATGAAACATTTTTACTTAAAATCGCTGTTCACAGTATATATGCTACTAAGCAGTATTGCTGTCTCGGCTTACGACTTTGAGGTCGATGGTATCTACTACAACATCACAAGTGAAGCCGAAAAAACTGTTCAAGTAACCTACAAAGGCAATTCAGGAGGACAATATCGCGAGGCATACAAAGACAAGGTTGTAATACCCGAAACCGTATGTTACAATGATGTTACATACAGCGTAACAAGCATCAATGATAATACATTTTACGACAACCAAAAACTAACAAGCGTTGTAATTGGCAACAACGTAACAACAATTGGTCAATACGCGTTTTATTATTGCTACAATCTTGAAGAGGTGGTGGTTGGTAATAGCGTAAAAGAGATTGGGAGCGTGGCGTTTTATGGTTGCAACAACCTAAAAACCGTTATTAACCTATCTTCTTTAACATTCAAAAAATATTCCAACCACTATGGTTATATTGTTGATAACGCCGACACAGTTATAAATGCCTCCAACGGTGCCATAGTTGGAGATTTTCTTTTCTCGACAGCCTACGGCAAGAACAATTTGGTAACATATTTCGGTAACGACACCGAGATTATTCTCCCCGACAATTATAAAGGCGAAAATTACTCTATCGGAGAACGTGCGTTCAGTAACCACGACAACATAACAAGTGTTGTAATACCAGATGGTGTAACAGGGATAGGGGGCAGTGCCTTCGGCGACTGCGACAACATAACAAGAGTAAAAATTCCGGGTAGCGTAACAAGCATAGGAGGAAGCGCGTTCAATGGTTGCGACAAACTTGCTAACATAGAGATTCAAAGCGGTGTAAAAACAATTGGAGATTTTGCTTTCTGCTTGCTAAAAAACTTAACGAGCATAGAGATACCCGGTAGCGTAACAAGTATCGGACAACAGGCGTTCGGTAGTTGCGGTCTAACATCTGTGACTATGGAGGGTGGTGATACAAGAATCGGAGACAAGGCGTTCAGTGATTGTTACAAACTCGAAAGAGTTAATATCGGCGACCTCGCCGCATGGTGTAAAATTCACTTCAACACATACGATTCTAACCCTACACATGTAGCAAAAAGCATATATGTAAACGGGGAGGAGATTACAGAGCTTGTTATCCCCGAAGGTGTAACCTCAATAGGGCAATGGGCCTTTGTAAATTGTAATAATATCACAAGTGTGACCATGGCCAACAGTACAAAATTTATAGATAATTGGGCCTTCTCTGCTTGTAAAGGGCTGACGACCGTAAATTTGGGAAACGGGGTGGAAAGCATAAGAAGCGCTTTCGAGGAGTGTGAAAACCTTTCGCACGTTGAGGTTTCTCCCAACCTTAAAAAGATTTATAGCGGTGCGTTTGCGAGGTGTTACAAATTGACAGAATTTATAATACCGGCAACGGTTGAATACATACAATACACAGCATTTGTTAATTGTACAGGGCTGACTAAGCTAACATCACTTATCCCTGCCGAAAACCTGTTTGCGATAGAAAGCGATGTATTCTATGGTGTTGATAAAACAGCCTGTACCCTCTACGTGCCCATAGGCACAAAAGCCACATATGCCTCGACAAGCGGTTGGAATGAGTTTAGAAATATTGTGGAGGCCGACCTTACCGGCATTGAGGAGGTTGTTGCAACGCCCGAGGGCGAGATTATTCACGACCTCAGGGGTAACCGCATAGACAAAATAACAAAGGGCGGTATATACATAATAAACGGCAGAACCGTGGTTATTGAATAACGTAACTGCTTGGCCTTGCAAAGAGCATAGACATAAAAAAATCCTCGCCATGGCGAGGATTTTTTTATGTAGGTAATAGCACTACTCTATCTTCTGGCTCACCTCATCGACACCGTCGATATCGGAGATGCTCGATATTACCTCCTGTAACTCGGCCGAAGAGTGTACCAAGAAGGTTGCCGAGCAGGTGACTATCTCGTCATGGCTCTCGGTGTGTATGTGCGAGAGGGATAACTTCAACTTATTGGTTATGCAATCTATGAGGTCGATGAGCAAGTGATAGCGGTCTATCGCCACAATCTTTATGTTCACGGGATAGAGAAAATCGCTATCCTCCTCGAAATTAACAGCTACAATATCGTCGCCATGTTGCGATGCCAGCCTGATTGCCGACTTGCAATCTCGGCGATGCACGATGATGCTACCGTCCTCCTTTTTAAAGCCTATAACCTCGTCGCCGGGCAAGGGGTGACAGTTCTCGCAACGCTCGTAGGTGAGTTTTTTCTGCTTGTTGAGTATGCTGTTAAGGTGCGACTTTGCTTTGTAGGTAATTACATGTTGCAACCAATCGCGCTTGGGGACCACACTCATATTCTGCCCTATCTCCACACAATCGCCACGTTTAAGAACGGTTTTTATGGAGCAGAGCACACCGTTTACCCTTGCATACTGGGCATGTGCACCAAGTTCGCTGTGTATCTCGAAGGCAAAGTCGAGTGCTGTTGCACCCGTGGGCAGAATAACACAATTTCCTTTGGGTGTAAACACCATTATGTCGTCGTTGTAGAACGATGAGGTGACACCTTCCATGTATTCAACCTCCTTGCCGTGGAAGGCAATATCCTGCAACACCAATTTAAATTTTTCGAGCCAGTTGGTGATGTTACTCTCCGAGCTTTCGGCCACACAGCCATACTGCGACTTACGCACCATGCGCTCCGATGACAGGTGTATCTCCTCCCACTTTCCCTTGTCGGTCAATAGTTTAAGGTGAAAACTCTGATAGCCGTTCTCTTTGGGAGAATCTATAAAGTTGGCAACAGAACCCGGTTTCTCCTTGAAGCAATCGGTGAGCATGGAGTATATTTTAAGGCTCATGTCCTTTTCGGAGTAGTCGTGGGTGTTGGGGTATATTATGCGCACATAGAACTTACCTTCGACATGCTTAAAGTCGCAACCCGTTGCGTGCATCTTTTTCCATGTGCTGTACGGGCCACGGCAACAAATCTCGGTACGACCCATGTATATTCCGTTGTTTTGCAACAGCTCTTCAATCTTCTGCAAAAAGGTTTTGAGCGACTCCTCTTTTTCGGTCATCTCCTCGGACAGCAACCTGTCGATAAGTGCAAACTCACGCGGACAGCGGTAACGAAACGAAAGATTTTCGAGTTCGCGTTTAATGTGATACAAACCTAAACGATGGGCAAGCGGGGCATAAAAATAGTCGGTTTCACCTGCAATCTTCATCTGCTTGTCGGGGCGCATGCTACTGAGCGTGCGCATGTTATGAAGGCGGTCCGATAGTTTGATGAGCAGGGCACGAATATCATAGTGTATGGAGTCGAGCATCTGTTTGTAGTTGTCTATCTGCTTCGACGAGTCGTAGTGAGCCTTTTTCTTTTTGGTAATCACATTCACCAAAAAGGCAACATCGCTACCGAAACGCTCCTCTATATCCTCTATTGTATAATGAGTATCCTCGACCACATCGTGCAAGAAAGCGGCTATGATGGGGTTGGCACCCAAACGCAACTCCTCGGCAACTATTCGAGCTACCGCTATGGGGTGTATAATATACGGCTCGCCCGACTTACGACGTTGCTCCTTATGTGCCTCCTTTGCAAGTTCATAAGCCTCACGTATTCTACCAATATCCTCAACCGATAAACGGCGCGACAAAGTGACCAGCAAATCTTCCACTCCTTTGTCAATTTCAACGTATTCCATACCCTTTCTGCATTAATTGGTTTAAAATATGTAAACACAAATGCGAATTTGCTAAAAAATAATTAATACGCAAATATTTTTAATGTTTTTATACTCATAAAACGCATAAATTTTCTTCATAAAAACAGTTGCGAGTTTCTACAAGAGAGAACAATCTTATAGTGCGCAAAATAAAAACAGAATAGTATTATTATTTGTCGGCAGAATTGATTAACTTTGCAAAGTTGTAGTAAATGCAACTTATATAGCATAGAATAACAGATAATAGAAACTTTGAATATGATAGAGCAAATTAATTCATTGCTTGAAGAGATTAAAGGAACAACTGCCGCCAACGCCGAGGAGTTGGAGGCTCTACGTTTGAAATATTTGAGCAAAAAAGGTATTCTGAACAGCCTTATGGCACAGTTCCGCGAGGTGCCTGCCGAGCAGAAACGTGAGGTAGGTGTTAAACTCAATGAGTTGAAAAACGCTACACAGGAGCATATTAATGCGTTGCGTGAAAAACTGGAAACAAGCGACGACGAGCAGTGCGAGATTGACTTGACACGCCCTTCGTTCCCTGCAACACTAGGTACACGCCACCCGCTTACCATCGTTAAGAATGAGATTGTGGATATTTTCGCCCGTTTGGGCTTCTCTATTGCCAACGGCCCCGAGGTTGAGGACGACTGGCATGTATTCTCGTCGATGAACTTCGCCGAGGACCACCCCGCCCGCGACATGCAGGACACATTCTTTGTAGAGGCACACCCCGACATCATCTTGCGTACACACACAAGTAGCGTGCAGAGCCGTGTGATGGAGACAAGCAAGCCCCCTATCCGCATCATAGCACCGGGCCGCGTCTACCGTAACGAGGCTATCAGCTACCGTGCTCACTGTTTCTTCCACCAATTGGAAGGTTTGTATGTAGACAAAAATGTTTCGTTTACCGACCTCAAACAGGTTCTCTTGCTTTTTGCACAGGAGATGTTCGGCAAGGATACAAAAATTCGTCTGCGTCCCTCATACTTCCCCTTTACCGAGCCCAGCGCCGAGATGGATATAAGCTGTAACATCTGTGGCGGTAAAGGTTGCCCCTTCTGCAAAAACACAGGCTGGGTTGAGATTCTCGGTTGCGGTATGGTAGACCCCAACGTTCTTGAGCTCTGCGGTATCGACAGTAAAGAGTATTCGGGTTACGCATTCGGTATGGGTATCGAGCGTATCACGAACCTCAAATACCAGGTAAAAGACCTACGCTTGTTCAGCGAGAACGATGTGCGTTTCTTAAAGCTGTTCGAGAGTGCTAATTAATTCATAAAAAACAGAAGGGCGGCATCGTGAAAAGATTGTCGCCCTTTTTTAAAAACATACCACACCATGCAGACCACTATTTACATGACACGCCACGGCGAGACCGAGGAAAATTCAAGAGGAGTATTTCAAGGGCAGACACCAGGCCACCTTTCGGAAAAAGGTAAAGAGGAGGCCAAGAGCCTACGCCCACGCTTGGCAAGCATGACCTTCGACGTTGTACTTTGTAGCGACCTCAAACGCTGCCTCGACACAGCCGAGATTGCTCTCGACGGCATTGAGTGCACATTCATCAAAGAACCTCTTTTGCGCGAACGCGACCTTGGTAACCTTGCCGGAACACCCATAAAAGGTGCTGTATACAACGACACCGTGGAGACCGAGGAGTCGATGCAGGAGCGTGCACGCATGTTCATAGAAAAGGTGAAAAAGGAGTATCCCGGCAAAAAGGTGCTTGCGTTCAGCCACGGCTTCTTCTGTCGCATTTTGCAGGCAGAGATTGAAGGCGTCACACACCGCGATGTAACCCTCATGGGTAATTGTGAGATTAGAGAATTTACCGTATAACATTTTGGTGGGAAACAAAAACCTCTATGCCATGAAAAAGAAGATATTATTACTTATTCTATTTATCGGGTTGTTTTTTTCCTTCTTCTCTTGTAGCGACTCGAACGACGAGAAGGAGACAAACCCTCTCGTTGGCTTCTGGCACATTGCAGAAAACGGCAAGATAGTATCTTTGAGAATAGACGATAATGGTACCGGCGAAGCTGTAATTTACACATACACAGGCAAAGAGTGGGAAACAAGCACATCGCCCTTGCAATATACCGTTGCCAACGATAATATCGCAATAAAGGCCGGCGACGAATACACTTTAAGTGGCAAGCTGGCAATAACGGGTTCATCGCTCTCTATAACCAACGACGGACATGTAGAGATGTTCACCGAATATGATGGTGGCGACAATATTATAAAAGGATTACAGAGCTACATTGAAAATAATTTTACCGTCAACGATAACAACGAGCTGGGGGATAACAACAAAGAGCCTGAAAATAACAACACCCCCGAGGAAGATAACAACACCCCCGGAGTGGATAACAACGAGCCGGGGGAAGATAATCTTGAAATATTGCCTGACAGCAATATTCAACAGGATAATTTTTGGATTAGCGAAAACCACGTTACCGCCGCGCTTGCATCAACCTATATTAACAGCACCGAATTTGTTGCATCGCAACTGAATTTAGAAAACATTAAATTAACAGGAAAGGACCTCGAAGGTAGAACAAAGAGCCTTACACCCACC
Source organism: Bacteroidaceae bacterium (assembly GCA_045631905.1). Lineage (GTDB taxonomy): Bacteria > Bacteroidota > Bacteroidia > Bacteroidales > Bacteroidaceae > HGM04593. The sequence continues at coordinate 8,549 of JAZQVO010000014.1, read as the reverse complement.
TCGCCCGAGGTTGCCAAGTGTTGGGAAAATGCCTACCGAGCAATTAACTATTGCAACAACATCATAGAGAATGCTCCCGAAGAATACCGAAGATATGCCGACGAGGCAAAAGCTCTGCGTTGTTTCATATACTATAACATTGCTCATTTGTGGGGACAGGTTCCTTACGTAACAGCAACAAATACCGACGTAATCGCAAATTCACCAATATACAGACAAGATGAGCTGTTCGGTATCATTCACGACGAGATTAGCTCACTCCTCAATATTTTTGAGAACAACAGATTCGGGGAGTATGGTATAAGCCCAAGCACCCTGCTTGCGATACAGGCCGAAATTGATTTATACTTCCCGGCTCCAAGCTACGGCCATGCCGAGAAGTTACTTTCGCAATGTTACCAAAATTTCAGCCTTTCTGTAAACGAAGGACAAAAGGACATATATTCAATCTTTGGAAAAGAGATAGCTCTCTACACGCCACAATATATCGAGTTCTTGCGACAAGAGGCTCAGGTGGCAGGCTCTCTTGAGGAGCTGTGGAGCGAAATAAATGGTTCCTCATATGGTTATTGGGCCATGCTCAAACGCAGAGGCTTGGCATACAAACATTATATGCCTATCCCCGAAAGAGAACTTATGTTCTACCCCAACCTGATACAAAACCCCGGGTATTAAAAAACATGCGAACCTCCGAGTTATATAAAAAAGTAATAGAGTACTTCGAGAAGGCTATGCCCATAGCCGAGACGGAACTTAACTACTCCACCCCCTTCGAGTTACTTGTGGCGGTTATTTTGTCGGCACAGTGCACCGACAAAAGGGTAAACATGGTTACACCCGACCTCTTTGCCCGCTACGAAAACGCGCAAGAACTTGCGACTGCTCACCCCGACGAGGTTTATAACTACATTAAAAGCATATCGTACCCCAACAACAAGGCAAAACACCTTGTAGGCATGGCGCAAAAGCTATGCAGTGATTTTGGAGGCGAGGTGCCTGCCACTCTCGACGAGCTGACCACCTTGCCCGGCGTGGGACGAAAAACAGCAAATGTCATTCAGGCTGTTGTGTTTAACAAAAGCGCCATGGCGGTAGACACGCATGTTTTTCGTGTGAGCCACCGAATAGGGCTTGTGCCCAAGCGTTGCACCACCCCTTACAGCGTGGAAAAAGAGCTCATGAAATACCTGCCTGCCGATATTATACCAAAAGCACATCACTGGCTCATTCTGCACGGACGATACACCTGCAAAGCACGAACACCGCTGTGCAACGAATGTGGTTTGCACGATTTTTGCAAAGAAGTGAAAAAAAGTTGCAAAAAAGAGAAAATATTTACAAAACAATAGCACATAAATTTATTTAAAAACATTACATTTGCAATGTATGGCCTTGTGCCAAAGAATAAATAAAAGAGATATTATTACTAATCACATAAATACTCAGTAATTATGACAATTGACAAATTTAATTTTGCAGGTAAAAAAGCAATCGTTCGCGTTGATTTCAACGTACCTTTGAACGAAGAGGGTAAAATCACCGATGATACACGTATCAGAGGAGCTCTCCCCACACTTAAAAAAGTATTGGCCGATGGCGGTGCGCTCATCATCATGTCGCACATGGGCAAACCTAAAGGCAAGGTTAATGCAAAATTCTCTTTGAGCCAGATTGTTGATGCTGTTTCGGAGAAACTCGGTGTAGCTGTTCAGTTTGCTCCCGACTGCGCAAAAGCAGCTGAGGCAGCCGCAGCTCTCAAAGCCGGCGAGGTGCTTTTGTTGGAAAACCTTCGTTTCTACCCCGAAGAGGAGGGCAAGCCCGTTGGTATCGACAAGGAGGATCCCGCATACAACGATGCTAAGAAGGCTATGAAAGAGTCGCAGAAAGAGTTCTCTAAGACACTCGCATCATATGCCGACTGTTACATCAACGACGCTTTCGGTACAGCTCACCGTCGTCACGCTTCAACAGCAGTTATCGCCGACTACTTCGATGCCGACAACAAGATGCTCGGTTATTTGATGGAGAAAGAGGTTCAAGCTGTTGATAACATTCTCAAAGATATCAAACGCCCCTTCACAGCTATCATGGGTGGTTCTAAGGTTTCTACAAAAATCGGTATCATCGAGAACCTTATGGACAAAGTAGACAACCTTATCCTTTGTGGTGGTATGACATACACATTTGCAAAGGCTCAGGGTGGCAACATCGGTAACTCAATTGTTGAGGACGACAAGTTGCAACTTGCCCTCGATATCATTGCTCAGGCAAAGGCAAAAGGTGTAAACCTTGTACTTGCTACCGATTGTGTTGCAGCCGACGACTTCTCTAACGATGCTAACAGCCAGGTTGTTTCGGTAAACGAAATTCCCGAGGGTTGGGAAGGCTTGGACGCAGGTCCCGAGGCTCGCAAAGCATTTGCGGCAGCTATCGAGAATGCAAAAACAATCCTTTGGAACGGCCCCGCAGGTGTATTTGAGTTCGACAACTTCACAGGTGGTTCACTTGCTATTGCCGAGGCTATTGCCAAAGCAACAGCAAACGGTGCATTCTCGCTTGTAGGCGGTGGCGACTCTGTTGCTTGCGTAAACAAGTTCAACATGGCCGACAAAGTATCTTATATCTCAACAGGTGGTGGTGCTCTTCTCGAGGCTATCGAGGGTAAAGTACTCCCCGGTGTTGCAGCTATCAAAGGTGAATAATTTATTATTCCAAAAATAACTTCATAAACAGCGTGGTTCTCCGCGCTGTTTATGTTTATACATACATATACGATGGAAGATAAACGCATTATTGAAATAAAAGAGAAGGTGGCGAGATTGCTCGCAAACGGTCGTTTGAAAAAAGCTATCGATATTCTTGGAGAGGATATCGAGGAGTTGCAGGACTGGTCTCTGCAAACACGCTTCGCACAGATGCGTACATCGTACATGTACCTTTTGGAGTACCTGCGTTCGGGTGCAGAGGACCCCGAAAGAGAGAAAATGCGCACCACATTGATGGGCGAATGTTACATGCTAAACGACCTCATAGCCATAAGTCGTAAAGCAGAGCATTCGTTGTCGGTATATTTCCAGCACAAACGCAAATATAGCAATTTGAGCAATATAATTCCTTTACACAACCGATTGAAAGAGAACAGGGCCAACATGGCTGTAACAAAAATGCTCCCACAAGATGAGTGTAAAAAGGTGGCCGAAGAGCAACAAAAAGAGCACGAACAGATATTAAACGAACTGTTTGCTACAATTTGGAGCAGTTGTGCGTGGGAAAAGGGAGAAAAGGAGAGTATTCAAGCTCTGCTCGAGGAGGAAGATACCAATATTAACGACAGAGCCACGCTCATCAGCGCAGTTACACTTTGCATGCTTAAATGTTTTGAGCCGGCAAAGTTTCTCTTGTTGCTGAACATGGTTTACAGCAACGATATGATATTATCGACAAGAGCACTTATAGGCTCTTTGCTCGGTATATTCATGCACAACGACCGAATAAAATATTACCCCGAGCTCACCTTGGCAATAGATGAGCTGAGTAACGATGTCGCCATAGCCAAACGAATCGGGACAACACAAATTCTGCTGTTGCGAAGCCGTGAAACACAGAAGATAGACCGCAAGATGCGTGAGGAGATTATCCCTGCAATAATGAAAAACCCCAACCTGCACAATGAGAAGATTGGTATGGACATATTGAAGGAGATAGAACAAGACGAGGATAAAAACCCCGAGTGGAAAGAGTGGATAGAGAAAGACGGCATAAAAGGCAAAATAGAAGAGATGACCAAATGGCAGATTGAAGGAGCCGATGTGTACATGAGCACCTTCTCGCAGTTGAAAAACTACCCCTTCTTCAACGACATAATGAACTGGTTGCGCCCGTTCGACACAGCGGTACCTGCGATAGCCGACATGCTACCCCGGGAGAAGGCATTAAAAAACACTATGCTGGGTGCTATATGCTCTTCGCGATTCTTTTGCAACAGCGACAAATATTCATTCTGCCTCACCTTCAAGCAGGTACCACAGGAGCAACGCGACATGCTCATGCAACAGATAACAAGCGAGGGCGACCTCTCGGAGCAGGCACCCGACACGTTTACCGAGGTTGCACGCGAAAAAGAGGCCGAAATAATGAGCAACCAATATATTCAGGACCTATACCGTTTCTTCAAGCTGTCGAGTTACAGGAAAGAATTTACCGACCCCTTTACCTTGTCGCTCAATATGCTCGAATGTGATGCTCTAATGCAAATATCATCGTCGCCCGAAACCCTGTTACAAACATTCGAATACCTGCTCGATAAAGAGTATTATCGCGAAGCCATAAATGCAGGAAAAATCTATGAGAAAAGGGGCGAGCCAAACGAACAATTCTACCAAGAGATGGGATATTGCTTGCAGAAAGAGAAAGAATATGGCAATGCAATAGATTACTACACCCGTGCCGATATTATAAAGCCCGACAGTTTGTGGACCTTGCGCCACATGGCACAGTGCTACCGTCTTTCGGGAGAGACAGAGAAGGCACTCAGTTTCTACCTGCTTGCCGAAGAGATTGCACCCGAGGATTTGTCGTTGCTGAGACAGACAGGCGAGTGTATGGCTTCGATGAGACGTTACGACGAAGCTTTCGCACGTTTCTTTAAGGTTGAATACCTGCAACCCGGCTCCATAAATACTTTACGCGCCATAGCCTGGTGTTCGTTCCTCACTGGGAAATATACACAGGCCGCGAACTACTACGAAAAAATTATGGAGACGCCCAAAGCAAAATTCAGCGATTATCTGAATGCCGGACATGTTGAGTGGTCTCTGCACAGGCCCAAGAGAGCCTATGAGCTCTATAAAAAGGCCAAAGAGATGTGTGCAAATGATGAACTTTTTGTGTCGCACATGCGCAAAGACCTCCCCACTCTAAGGGAAAATGGCATGAACGACGATAATTTTACTCTACTCATCGACCTCTTGGATTAAAGGTCTCTTTTTTACTTTCTGAGGGAACATTTACCGCCCTTCTTCTGTTATCCTTCATAAAAAAATATTTATGGATTGGATAATAGAACTCATGCGCTCACACCCCGAACTTGCAATATATGCGACTATTGCTATGGGGTTTGTCATAGCCCGAATAAAGATTAAAGGATTCAGTTTGGGCATTGTTTCAAGTGTTTTATTGGTTGGTGTTATTGTGGGACAACTAAATATTCCCGTAGGTGGCACACTTAAACCGGTAGCCTTTCTCATGTTCCTTTTTGCCGTAGGATATAAGGTTGGTCCTCAGTTTTTCAACGGACTGAAAAAGGAGGGGTTACCACAGGTTCTTTTTGCCGTTGTGATGTGCGTGGCAATTTTATTATCCACATGGGTTGTCTCTTTGTTTATGGGCTACGGCCCGGGAGAGGCGGCCGGCCTTCTTGCAGGTTCACAAACCATAAGTGCAGTGATAGGTGTTGCCGATGATACAATTCACAGCTTAGGGCTCGACAGCGCCACAGAGCAAAAGATGATAAACATTATACCTGTTGCTTATGCTGTAACATATATATTCGGCACAGCAGGCTCGGCATGGATTATCGCACGCCTCGGCCCAAGAATGATGGGCGGGTTCGACAAGGTGAAGAGAGCGTGCCGCGAGCTTGAAGAGAAGATGGGGCGAGGCGAAAACGAGAAGCCCGGCTTTGTGGAAGCTTTGCGCCCTGTTACCTTCCGTGCATATATTGCCAAGAATGAATGGTTCAGCGGTGGGCGTACTGTTGGCGAGCTCGAAAATCTCTTTAAGAAAGATGGCAAAAGGCTTTTTGTTGAGCGCATAAGGAGAGGCGGAAAAATTTTCGACAATATCAGTGAAAAAGATATAATAGATATTGGCAACGAGGTTGTTCTTAGTGGCCGACGGGAGTATGCCGTGGGCGAGGAGCGATGGATAGGCGACGAGGTTGATGACGATGCTATATTACAATTTCCCGTACTTGTTATCAAAACAAGGATTGCCGGCAAGAGGGCTAAATACCCTTGCAGTTACAACGGTAAAAGCGTAGGCGAATTACGTGCACAGCCTTTCATGCATGGGGTGAGCATACAAAAGATATTGCGTGCAGGGGTAAGTATCCCTGTTCTCCCGGGAACCATACTCAACATAGGCGATGTTATTGAGATTGTGGGACGCAAATTCGAGGCCGAACCTGCGGCAAAAGAGATCGGCTACCCCGCACCAGCCACAAATGAGACCGATGTTGCTTTTATGGCTTTCGGCATTCTCATAGGTGCCATAGTTGGTAGCCTTGCTTTGAGAATAGAGAATGTACCTATAAGCCTGAGCAGTAGTGGCGGTGTTCTGATAGCCGGACTTGTTTTTGGCTGGTGGCACTCGCACCACCCCTCCATAGGAACTATCCCCGAGAGTGCTTTATGGGTATTCAACAACCTTGGACTTAATATTTTCATTGCGATAGTAGGAATTACGGCAGGCCCGGGATTTATCGATGGCTTCAAAGAGCTTGGGGTGCATATATTCTTTGCAGGAGTAGTTGCGACCTCCCTGCCTTTGCTCTTTGGCTTGTATATTGCCACACATTGGTTCAAGTTTCACCCGGCTATTGCTTTGGGTTGCTGTGCAGGGGCACGTACCACCACTGCAGCGCTCGGTTCTTTACAAGAGACCATCGAGAGCGATACTCCCGCACTCGGTTACACGGTAACCTATGCAGTAGGTAACACCCTGCTCATTCTATGGGGTGTATTCATAGTTCTTTTATGTCAATAATTTAAAATTCACACAATTATGAATAAGTTACTTAATGAAAAGAGCGAAGTTGCCTCTTTTGTACACGAGATGGAGAAGATAAGCCCTTTTGAGCTTAAAGACAGGCTTATAGAACTTGCCAACGAACGCATAAAAAAGATGATGCACACCCTGCTTAATGCCGGGCGAGGTAACCCCAACTGGGTTGTTACGTTGCCAAGAGAGATATTTTTCTTGCTTGGCATGTTTGGTATCGAGGAGTGCCACAAGGATAGGAGTTACAGCGAAGATATTGCAGGTATCCCCAAAAAAGAGGGCATCGCGCAGAGATTGAGCACCTTTATTGCTAACAAAAAGGGAGAGCGTGCCACCACCTTCCTGCAAAAATTTGTAGATTACATGAAGGAGGAGCACGAAGCCGACCTCGACGAGCTTGTTCATGAATGGACCGAATGTGCCATAGGCAACCAATACCCTGTCCCCGACCGCATTTTAAAATATTGCGAGGTTATAATGCGCGACTACTTTGCACAGGAATTATGTAACGGGAGAGCTCCACAGGGCGAAACAGACTTTTTTGCCACAGAGGGCGGAACAGCCGCCATGTGCTATATCTTCGACAGTATGCAACAAAACTATCTGCTGGAAAGAGGCGATAACATTGCTCTCATGACACCCGTCTTTACCCCTTACATAGAGATTCCCAAACTTAATCGTTACAAGTACAAGGTTACAGAAATTCCGGCAAGCAGAATGAGTAAAGAGGGGCTACACATGTGGCAGTACAACGAAAAAGATATAAACAAACTGCGTGACCCTTCGTACAAAGCTCTGTTTATTGTGAACCCGAGTAACCCGCCAAGCTATGCTATGGACAAAAAGAGCATCGACCTGCTTGTTGATATCGTGGAACGCTGGAACCCCAACCTTATGATTATTACCGACGATGTGTATGCGACCTTTGTATCGGGCTTTGAATCGCTCTATTGCCGACTGCCACACAACACTATATGCGTATACTCGTTTTCAAAATATTTTGGTGCCACGGGCTGGCGTTTGGCAGTCACAGCCATGCACAGGGATAATATTTTCGACAAAAAACTTAAATATCTCCCTCGTAAGCGCAAGGGCGAGTTACAACAACGATACGGCAGTATCAGACACAACGTCGATGAGATGCGCTTCATAGACCGCATGGTAGCCGACAGCCGACAAGTTGCACTTAACCACACAGCCGGTCTTTCCCTACCCCAACAATTACAAATGTCGCTCTTTGCACTATATTCCATAATTGACAAGCGCGAGGGCGAGAGGCTTAAACACGAAATTACAGGGATAGTAAATAGAAGGCTCGCAACACTGTGGAAGAGCATGGACCTCACACTTGCCACCGACAGCCTTCGTGCCGGATACTACTCGGAGATTGACCTTATGCTATGGGCAAAAAAGATTTATGGTGAGGATTTTGCAACATATCTGCGACTCAATTACAGCCCACTCGATATAGTTTATCGCCTTGCGACGGAAACTTCACTTATAGTGCTCAACGGCGGTGGTTTCGACGGGCCTGAATGGAGCATAAGAGTGTCGCTTGCCAACCTGCACAACGACGACTACTCTATAATAGGACACAGCGTAAGGGATATTCTCGACTCGTATGCAAAGAGGTGGAAAGAGAGCCTGCCTGTTGTCGAACAGAGTGCAAGCCATAATAATTTAAACATTAAATCATAAGAAAAGTGGTGTTCTTTTAAAGAGGGGCCCAAAAAATAAAAAAAAAAATTTGGGGGCACTTTAAAAAGGAA
>JAZQVO010000013.1:0-39713 GCA_045631905.1 Bacteroidaceae bacterium | reverse complement strand
CTTGGCAAAGAGAAGGTAATCGAGCTTCTTCAGGCAGAGGTAAAGGCCGCTGTGAACAACATCGAGAACTTGATGAACTCTACATTCGGCGACCCCACCAACCCATTGTTGGTATCAGTGCGTTCAGGTGCCCGTGCATCTATGCCCGGTATGATGGACACCATCCTCAACCTCGGTCTTAACGACATCGTTGTAGAGGGTCTTGCAAAGAAGACCGGCAACGAGAAGTTCGCTTGGGACTCATACCGCCGTTTCGTACAGATGTACGGTGACGTTGTTCTTGGTATGAAGCCTACCAGCAAGGAGGAGATTGACCCATTCGAGGCTATCATCGAGAAAGTAAAAGAGGAGCAGGGCGTGGTTCTTGACAAGGACCTCAGCGTTGAGGCTCTCAAAGAACTTGTTGCAAAGTTCAAGGCTGCCGTAAAGGCACAGACAGGCAAAGACTTCCCAACTGACGCTTATGAGCAGTTGTGGGGTGCTGTTTGCGCTGTGTTCGAGTCTTGGAACAACGAGCGTGCAATCCTCTACCGCCGCATGGAAAAAATTCCCGATGAGTGGGGAACAGCCGTTTCGGTTCAGGCAATGGTATTCGGTAACATGGGCGACACATCGGCTACCGGTGTATGCTTCTCTCGTGACGCCGCAACAGGTGAGAACCTCTTCAACGGTGAGTACCTTGTAAACGCACAGGGTGAGGACGTTGTAGCAGGTATCCGCACACCTCAGCAGATTACAAAGATTGGTTCACAGCGTTGGGCCGAGATGCAGGGTATCAGCGAGGAGGAGCGTGCATCTAAATATCCTTCTATGGAGGAGGCTATGCCCGAGATGTACAAAGAGCTCGACGCTATCCAGGCTCGCTTGGAGGACCACTACAAAGACATGCAGGATATGGAGTTCACCGTTCAAGAGGGTAAGCTCTGGTTCTTGCAGACACGTAACGGTAAACGTACAGGTGCCGCGATGGTTAAAATCGCTATGGACCTCTACCGCGACGGTATCATCGACGACAAGACAGCTCTCAAACGCATGGAACCCGAGAAACTCAACGAGCTTCTCCACCCCGTGTTCAACCCCACCGCTCTTGCAAAAGCAAAAGTTATCGCTAACGGTCTTCCCGCATCTCCCGGTGCTGCAACAGGTCGCATAGTATTCTTCGCCGATGACGCAGCAAAATGGGCCGAAGAGGGTGAGAAAGTTGTTTTGGTACGTATCGAAACATCTCCCGAGGACTTGGCAGGTATGGCAGCAGCCGAGGGTATCCTCACCGCACGTGGTGGTATGACATCACACGCAGCCGTTGTTGCCCGTGGTATGGGTAAGTGCTGTGTATCGGGTGCAGGTAACCTTGTTATCGACTACAAGAAACGCACTATCACAGTAGACGGTTTGGAGCTTAACGAGGGCGACTACATCTCTCTCAACGGTTCTACAGGTCAGGTTATCGAGGGCAAAGTTGAGACAAAATCTCCCGAGCTCAGCGGTGACTTTGCAGAGCTTATGACACTTTGCGACAAATACGCACGCTTGGGCGTTCGTACAAACGCAGATACTCCCCACGATGCAGAGGTTGCACGCAGCTTCGGTGCTATCGGTATCGGTCTTTGCCGTACAGAGCACATGTTCTTCGAGGGCGAGAAGATTAAAGCAATGCGCGAGATGATTCTTGCCGAGACTACAAAAGAGCGCAAAATCGCTCTCGACAAGTTGCTTCCCTTCCAGAAGGCCGACTTTGTTGGTATCTTCAAAGCTATGGAGGGCTTGCACGTAACTGTACGTCTTTTGGATCCCCCTCTCCACGAGTTCGTTCCCCACGATGCAAAAGGCCAGCAGATGCTTGCCGAGGCTATGGGCAAGAGCGTAGAGGCTGTTCAGCGTCGCGTTAAATCTTTGGAGGAGTTCAACCCCATGCTTGGCCACCGCGGTTGCCGTTTGGGTAACACATATCCCGAGATCACAAAGATGCAGACAACTGCTATCTTGGGTGCAGCTCTCGAGTTGAAGAAAGAGGGCAAGACCATCTATCCCGAGATCATGGTTCCCCTTGTAGGTATCATCAACGAGTTCGAGGAGCAGAAGAACGCTATCGTAGAGGCAGCTGAGGCATTGTTCGCAGCAGAGGGCGATTCAGTAGAGTACACAATCGGTACAATGATTGAGATACCTCGTGCCGCTCTTACAGCCGACCAGATTGCAGAGCAGGCTCAGTTCTTCTCATTCGGTACAAACGACTTGACACAGATGACCTTCGGTTACTCTCGTGACGACGTTAACTCATTCTTGCCCATCTACTTGCGCAAGAAGATTTTGAAGAACGATCCCTTCCAGGTTCTCGACCAGACAGGTGTTGGCCAGCTCGTTGAGATGGCAACTAAGAAAGGTCGCTCAGTAAACGCTAAGCTCAAATGCGGTATCTGCGGTGAGCACGGTGGTGAGCCCGAGTCGGTTAAGTTCTGTCACAGAGTAGGTCTCGACTACGTATCTTGTTCTCCCTTCCGCGTGCCCATCGCACGTTTGGCAGCTGCTCAGGGTGCTATCGAGGAATAATCTTTGAAAGATATATCCACAAAGAGTGGTCGCTCCTTCGGGGCGACCACTTATTTTTTTACACCTTATTAATAATATACACTCTTACGAGTAGCTTTTAACAAAAATTATAAAAAAACAGCCACCCACCTCATAAGAACCGCCTAATTAAAGGTCTGATTACTTATGCCGATAAGTAGCTGTATTATTTAAAACGAGGTTACACCTCTTTTTGCATCATCGAGTGTGCAAAGATAAGACAAAGCACAAACAACCGCAAACTTTTCACAAAGAAACCACCTCAACCACCCGCAAAACACCACCCGAAACAGTAAACCGCACATCGTATCCGGCAAAAGGCATGCCATAGACACGGTCGGAAGTATCGTGATACTGCGGACGAGGGTCCAAAGCCAGCACCTTTAAAAGAGCCTTTAAATCGCGAGAAGAGAAAAGCCCCTCATACTCCACAGGGAAAACCACCTCCAACGCCACCCACACTCTCTCATCGACAAAGCCCGAGCGCACACCCACATGAGCATCGGTATATTCCAAATAAGGCTTAATATCGTAAATAGGTGTTCCGTCCATGAGGTCGGCACCGGCAACATGAATCACCGCACCACTATCGGCAGTGTGAACAACCCCCATGAGCTTAACCGACGAAAGACCAAGCCCGTTAGGACGAAAAGGCGAGCGTGTAGCAAAAACACCCACCGCCTCGTTACCCCCCAACAACGGAGGACGCACCAGAGGGCTCCACCCGGCCCCTTCACGCACATTTGCCGAAAAGCCCCAAACAAGCCACAGATAATCGAACCCCTCAATACCACGCAACGCCTCGCTGTTCCTATATTCAGGTTCAAAAACAATTACACCGCGAAGTTCTTCAACAAGACCACTCTGGCGAGGTATACCAAACTTTGTTGAAAAAGCAGAACGAAAATATGCTATAGGTTCTATGTTCATACCACTATATGTAAAATAGAAAATATATGCGCAAAATTACAAAAAAAATGGTTATTTTCGTAAAATATATAAAACCCCAAAAAGTACAACTGTAAATGAAAAACGACAGACTGCTTTCTCTCGATGTTCTGCGCGGAATAGACCTCTTTATGCTGGTCGCGCTGCAACCCGTTTTAAGGAGCGCATTACTTGTAATAAACAACGAAACACTGAACAGCACCCTGCTTGCACAACTCGACCATGCACCATGGGAAGGGTTCAGAGCATGGGACCTTGTAATGCCCCTGTTCCTCTTTATGTCGGGAGTAACAATGCCCTTCTCATTGCCCAAATACCTTAAACAGAACAACAACACAAAAGTGTGGGCACGCGTTTTAAAACGTTTTATAATATTGTTTGCGCTAGGCATACTGGTGCAGGGGAACATACTATCGCTTGACCCCGATGCCATATACCTTTACAGCAACACCCTGCAAGCCATAGCAGTTGGTTATATTCTCACCGTACCCATGGTACTATACATGAGCCCCAGCCGGCAGATTATAACAATTATAATACTCCTTATAATATATACCGTTCCCATGACACTCTGGGGCGAATGTACCCCGCAAGATAATTTCGCGTGTGCCACCGACAAACTCATATTAGGCCGTTTCCGCGACCAGAGCCAGATAGCCACCGACGGCAGTGTGGTGTTTGCACCATGGTACGACTACACATGGATATGGAGCAGTCTCACCTTTTGCTGCACCGTAGCAATGGGAAGCCTTGCAGGAACAATAATAAAAAGAGGTAACGAAAACAGAAAAAAGGTCGCACTCACATTGCTTGTGGCAGGAGTTGCACTAGTTGTCACAGGAGTAGCCTGGGACATGTGGCAACCCATGGTTAAACGTGTGTGGAACGGCAGTATGACTGTTTATAGCGGAGGTTTATGCTTTCTTCTACTATCACTCTTCTACTGGTGGATAGATGTTAAAGGACATCGTAAAGGGTGGGAGTGGTTGCTATATTACGGTTGTAACGCAATAACCGCCTACCTCATAGGAGAGATAATAAACTTCCGTGGCATGGCACACTCTCTTTTGCACGGCACCGAGCAATATTTGGGGCACGATTGGTATAGCGTGTTGCTCACCGCATGCAACAGCACAATCCTCTTCTTTATTTTGCGTTACCTCTACAAAAACAAGATATTTTTAAAGGTATAGCAACAAACATATTGCACAATTTATCTTTTTTCATTTCATTTGTACGATATAAAAAAACATAATTACTAACTAGAATAAAACACCATGGAAAAAATCATCGGCTTAATTGACGCCCCCTTTACACCGTTTTACGAGAACGGCGAAGTAAACTACGAACCTATACCCGCATATGCACAGATGCTTGCCAAAAACGGCATGAAGGGAGTATTCATAAACGGTTCATCGGGCGAGGGCTACATGCTCACCGAAGAGGAACGCATTAAACTAACCGAAGCATGGGTGGCAGCCGCCCCCGAAGGGTTTAAGATAATTGTACATGTAGGAAGCACCTGCGTAAAGTCGAGCCGTCGCATGGCCGAGCATGCGCAAAAGATGGGTGTATTCGGAATAGGAGCCATGGCACCCCCCTTCCCCAAAGTAGGTCGCGTTGAAGAACTTGTGAAATATTGCGAAGAGATAGCATCGGCAGCCCCCGAGCTACCCTTCTACTTCTACCACATACCCGCATTCAACGGAGCCTTCCTCCCTATGGTTAAATTCTTGGAGGCAGTAGATGGCCGTATCCCCAACTTTGCAGGTATAAAATACACCTACGAGAGCTTGTACGAGTATAACCAATGCCGTCTCTACAAAAACGGCAAGTTCGACATGTTGCACGGACAAGACGAGACCATTCTCCCCTGCCTTGCCATGGGTGGCGCACAAGGCGGTATAGGCGGAACAACCAACTACAACGGTTGCAACCTTGCAGGCATCATAGATGCATGGAACGCCGGCGACTTGGAGAAGGCGCGCGAGTTGCAAAATTTCTCACAAGAGGTTATAAATGTAATATGCCACTACCGCGGTAACATCGTAGGCGGAAAGAGAATCATGAAACTAATAGGCCTCGACCTTGGCAAGAACCGCACCCCCTTCCAGAACATGACCGACGAAGAAGAGGCAGCCATGCGTAAAGAGCTCGAAGCCATCAACTTCTTTGAGCGTTGTAATAAATTCTAACACCACATAGCTATGAATTGGAAAAAATATATTGCCGACTGGCAAGAAAGCTACAAAAAAGACCTATGCGAGAACATCATGCCCTTTTGGCTTAAAAACGGTCTCGACAAGGTGAACGGAGGTATTTACACCTGCCTCGACCGCGATGGTTCACTCATCGACAGCACAAAGTCGGTGTGGTTTCAAGGCCGTTTCGCCTTTGTGTGCAGTTTCGCCTACAACACAATAGAGAAGAACCCCGAATGGTTGGCAGCCGCAAAAAGCACCATCGATTTTATAGAAGCACACTGCTTCGACAGCGACGGTCGCATGTACTTCGAAGTTATGGCCGACGGTACCCCCCTGCGCAAACGCCGTTACGTCTTTTCGGAGAGTTTTGCAGCCATAGCCATGGCCGAATACGCCAAAGCATCGGGCGACAACACCTATGCCGAAAAAGCACTTGCGCTCTTTAAGGACATACGCAAGTTTGTTGCCACCCCCGGCTACATGGAGCCCAAATACCTCGACGCACTACAAGCAAAAGGACACTCCCTCGTGATGATACTCATAAACACAGCATCTCGCATACGCAACGTAATAAGCGACCCTGTGCTCGACTGTCAGATAGACGAATCGATAGAGTCACTCAAAGATTTCATGAAACCCGAATTTGAGGCACTACTCGAGATGGTAGGCCCCAACGGCGAGTTCATCGACACATGCAACGGCCGAGTAATAAACCCCGGTCACTGCATCGAAACCGCGTGGTTCCTGCTCGAAGAGGCCAAACATCGCGGTTGGGAAGAGAACCTTACCAAGCAAGCCCTCCAAATACTCGACTGGTCGTGGGAGTGGGGCTGGGACAAGCAATATGGCGGTATCATAAATTTCCGCGACTGCCGTAACCTGCCACCACAGGACTACTCACAGGACATGAAATTCTGGTGGCCACAAACCGAAGCCATCATCGCCACCCTCTACGCCTACGAGGCCACAGGCGACGACAAATATCTCATTTGGCACAAGCAGATAAGCGAATGGACCTACGCACACTTCCCCGACAAGGAGATGGGCGAATGGTATGGCTACCTACACCGCGACGGAACCGTAGCACAGCCCGCCAAAGGAAACATCTTCAAAGGCCCCTTCCACATACCCCGAATGATGATAAAGGCTTACGATTTGTGCAAAGAACTTGCAAAATAACACTCACACACCCATCACAAACGACAGAATTACCATATGAAAAAATACCTGTTACTACCTCTGCTCCTCTGCTCCATGTTCGTCATAGCACAGAACCGAGTTACGGTGCAACAAGCAACACCCATGGATAGAGCCGTTTCGGGCCACTATGCAGGGTGGATAAAAGGGCAACTTGCGACCTACGGAGGTTGTAATTTTCCCAACGTACCCTGTGCCGATGGTGGCGAGAAGGTATATTACCCATGTGCCTACGGAGCAAGCGTACAAGTGCCCGGCGGTGTAGTATATATAGGAGGCATGAATGCAACAACATCGCTCGATGAGTGCACATTCATAGATGCCACAGATGGCACCGAAACCACCATCGCCCCACTGCCAAAAAAATTAGATAATTTTGCCGCGACATACCACGACGGCACAATATGGGTTGCCGGCGGACAAAGCAACGGAGTGCCCAACACCCAAGTATACACCCTGGCATTCCCCGGCGAAGGCAAAGAGTGGGCAGTTGCCGCCACCCTGCCCGATGCCTGTCGCTTGCAACCCTGCGTCGCAGTACAAAACACAGCAAACGGTTACACCCTCTTTGTTTTTGGAGGATACCAACCAAAGAGCGAAGAACAAGAAGGCATAGTATACACCGATGGTGTATACATTCCCATCGCCGAACTAAAAAAAGGCAACGTCGCAGTGTCGCAATGGAAGCGCACATCGCCCACCCTTGCATGGGTAGACCACACAACCGACGGCAAACGAACACAACACCTCGAAGCGGTAGTGGGTAGCACATGCAGTACCGCAGGATACAGCCACGTGCTCTTCTTTGGCGGTGTTAATTACGATATTTTCCACAGCGCCATCAACGGCAAGCAGGACAGCCTCTACCTGCGACACACGCCCGACTGGTACCGCTTCCGCGAGGACGTGCTCATATACCACACCATCACCGACTCGTGGGGTCTCCTACCAGGTAACAGCCTGTTGGCTCGCGCCGGAGCCTGCCTCACAGCCGAGCAAGGAGGAAAAGGCTGGAGCTACAGCGGTGGCGAGCTCAAGCCCGGCGTGCGCAGTGCCGACGTTACACACATAGAGGTAACCAACGACAAAAGTTTCGGTTGGCTCAACTGGACAATATTGGTACTATACCTTGTAGCAATGCTGGGTATGGGCATCTACTTTATGCGCAAAGAAAACAGTGCCGACGACTTCTTTAAAGGCGGTGGTCGCATACCTTGGTGGGCTGCCGGTATAAGCATTTACGCCACAATGCTTTCGGCCATCACATACATGACTATCCCGGCCAAGGCATATACCACCGACTGGACCTACTACCCCATGCTATGGATGATACTGCTTGTTAGTTTCCCCGTCATCAAGTACTACCTGCCATACTTCCGCAAGCTCAACGTCACAAGCGCCTACGAGATATTGGAGCAACGCTTTAACCTGTTCACACGCATGCTAGCCTCAACGCTCTTCTGCATATTTATGATTGTGCGCATGGCCATAGTACTCTACCTGCCCTCGTTGGCACTCACAGCCGTTACAGGCATCGACATATACCTGTGCATCGTGCTAATGGGCCTCGTTACCATCATCTACTGCACTATGGGCGGTGTAGAAGCAGTTATCTGGGGCGACGTAGTTCAAGGACTCATACTTGTCTTTGGAGCCATATTTGCCGTAATATACCTTGCCATGAGTACCGAAGGTGGCATAAGCGGTTGCATAGAGATTGCTTTGGAAAACGACAAGCTCCAGCTGTTCAACCTCAACAACACATGGTCGCAAGCCACCTGGTGGGTTATCATTCTCGGAGGTTTGGCAAACAACCTCATATCGTACACATCGGACCAAACAGTGATACAACGCTACCTCACCACATCGAACGAAAAGTCGGCCGGACGTGGCATATTGGTAAATGGAGTTATGAGCGTGTTTGTGTCGGTAGCCTTTTATATGATAGGTACAGGCCTCTACACATTCTACAAGACACACCCCGCAGAGCTCGACATAACTATGGGACAATCCGACGCCATCTTCCCCTTCTTTATGATGAGCCAGATGCCTGCCGGCATCGCAGGCGCACTCATAGCCGCAATATTCGCTGCAACCATGAGCACAATTTCGAGCAACATCAACAGCGTAGCCACAGCCTTCTCCATAGACTTCTGGAAACGCTTCCGCACCAAAACCACCGACTCGCAACTCGTGGTGGTTGCCCGTTGGGGCTCGGTAGTGAGCGGTATGATAGGCCTTGTGCTTGCCCTGCTCATGGCAACATGGGATATACAGTCGTTCCTCGACTTCTTTAACGAGATTTTGGGACTTCTCACCAGCGGTTTGGGCGGTTTGTTCTTCATCGCCGTGTTCATGAAACGAGTAAAAGGCTATGCCGCACTTGCCGGATTTGTGGCTGGCGAAGCGGTTGTATTCTTAGTGAGCAAATACACCGATGCCAACTTCCTGCTCTACGGTGCAATAGGTATGATTGTGAGCATAGCAGTAGCTTGGTTGCTGTCGATAGGTTCATACTTCAAGAGCAACAAATAAAAGCATGACAACCAAATTGCTATACATATTTGGCACGGAGAGAGAGCTCACAGCAGTAAAAGAGATGATACTCGCTGTTGCCGAAAAGATGCACCGAGTAAGCAACGACGAACACTTGTTAAACATACCCACAAGTGTAATTATAAATGCACTTGCAGGCGACACCACACATTTAGGCCTGCTTATAGGCATGGACACAACAAAGAGCGGTCACATTGTACTATGTGTAAAGACCGAAGATGAGACACCGCTCTGCGATGCACTCGCCGACACCTTTAACGGGATAGAGGTTGTTGCAACAACCGATACAGAACAAACAATATAAAGAGGAGCGGGAAAAATCCTCCTTCAAATAGGGAAACCCCCTGCAACGATTAGGAAATTAATGTTGCAGGGGTGTTTTTTCATCTATACTTTTGCTGACACAGAAACAACAAAGAAAAAACAAAGTTGAACCTTTTAAAATTTACGATTATGAAACAGTCAGTAAGAAACGAAGAGAAGAAAAACAGATCTTTCATTTTCTCGAACGAAGAGATTAAACGCAACGTAAAAAGAATATTATTTGCAGGTACCATAATTGCCGGCCTCACACTCCCCACAAACAGCATGGCGGCAGAGCCCCAAAGAGGTGGCGACCGCAGAGTGAGAGTGGAAAGCAGACAGAACAACAACCGCAACAAAGAGATGAAGGTGAACAAAGTAAACCACAAAGAGAAACCACAAGTGGTAAACAGCAAGCCTGCACCTCGCCCACAGAACCAAGTGCACAAGCCTGCACCTCGCCCGGCAGTGGTTCACAAGCCCGCGCCTCCCGTACATGTGGTACACAAGCCCGCGCCTCCCGTACATGTGGTACACCACCCTGCACCTCCCGTACATGTGGTACATCGCCCTGCGCCCCCTGTACATGTGGTACATCGCCCTGCGCCCCTTGTACATGTGGTACACCACTGCGACAACGACGTTGCAAACGCAACAGCAGTAGCCATAGGAGTTATAGGCCTTATATCGCTCTTGGCAAACTAAACCATTAACAAAGCATAAAAATAAACAAATTCGTACTTAAACAAAGAGAGGTGGCTGTCACGCGCGTGGCAGCCACCTCTTTGGGATAATTACAATTACTTAGAAGCCAATAAAATAACTTCTTACTATGAAAAAAACAAAAACGAATCACTTCGTCTACGTTGCAAAATTACACACAAACAGCAAGGCCGACAATCGCAAAAACAGACTAATTTAGCCACAAAGAGTAACAAGATTTTATAATTCATACACCTTTTTACAATGCACAGCACACAAAATAGAAACAATAATAGTTATTAATAATTAACAGAAGGTAAGTTTTTGCAAAAAACTACTATTGCAAGAGTACAAAAAGAGAACTATTTTTGCAACATAAATAGAACGACAGAAAAACTGCCTAACTATTTAACAACAGGTAATTATATATTATACTACACAATTTGCTTCGTAAAAACGAAACCTCTATTAAAGAGGTAAACAAAATATGAAACTATCGGAACTTAAAAATGGCGAAACAGCTGTAATTGTACGTTTGTCGGGACACGGAGGTTTCCGCAAGCGCATCATGGAGATGGGTTTTGTGAGAGGAGAGAAGGTAAAATCGGTTCTCGACTCCCCCATGCACGACCCCGTAAAATATCATGTAATGGGATACGACGTCTCCTTGCGCCGTAACGAAGCCGACATGATAGAGGTTCTGCCCGAGGAGGAGGCAAAGAAAGAGCTCCCCCCCTCGCCATCGTTCAGTTGCATGTCGGTGTGCGATGCCTGCAACGGTTGCGCTTGTCGCAACTGCACACAAAGAAAGGTGAGCACAAAGAAGAACAATGTTATAAACGTAGCATTAGTGGGCAACCCCAACAGCGGTAAAACCTCTATGTTCAATGCCCTTGCAGGAGAGAACGAGCATGTGGGCAATTACAGCGGTGTTACAGTTGATGCAAAAACAGGTAGTTTCAACTACAAAGGCTACCGCATAAACATCACCGACCTGCCCGGAACATACTCCATAGCAGCCTACTCGCCCGAAGAGATATATGTGCGCCGTCACCTTTTCGAGCAGATGCCCGACATCATAATTAACTCCGTTGTAGCATCGAACATCGAGCGTAACCTCTACCTCACCACCGAGCTCATAGACATGAACCTGCGCACTGTGGTTGCACTCAACATGTACGACGAGCTTATTGCAAGCGGTGCCACAATAGATTATGAGCACTTGGGAGCCATGATGGGTATACCCATGGTACCCGTTATTGCAAAGACAGGCAAGGGGCTCGACAAACTCCTCGACATAGTAATAGAACTTTTCGAGGGAAAGAACAGCACCATAAGACACATTCACATTAACTACGGCAAGACATTAGAAGCCGAGCTTGCACCACTCTCCGATGCCATGCACAAAGCGAGCGACCTGCCCTACCAATTTCCCGTGCGCTATTGGGCGTTGAAACTTCTCGAAGGAGATAAAGAGGCTACCGCACAACTTGCGCATTGCAAAGAGCTCGGCAAGTGGCAAAAAATTGCCAAAGAGGCATCGAGCAAGATACACACACGCCTCGGCATCGATGTAGAGACAGCCATGAGCGATGCCAAATATGGTTTCATAAACGGTGCCTTGCAGGAGACATACACCCCCGGCGACAAAGATACACAAAAACAGACACGACGAATAGACCGTCTTGTTGCCAACCGCTGGCTTGGCTTCCCCATATTTATATTTGTTATGTGGGTAATGTTCTCGGCCGTATTCTTGCTTGGTGCATACCCGCAAGATTGGATAGATAACCTCTTTGGGCTGCTTGGCGACCTTGCCGGCCGTTTCATACCCGAAGGCATGATACAGGACCTTGTTATCGATGGTATAATTGGCGGTGTAGGCAGTGTGGCAGTGTTCATACCACAGATTCTCATACTATACCTCTTTATATCACTCATGGAGGACTCGGGCTACATGGCGCGTGCCGCCTTCATCATGGACCGCCTGATGCACAAGATGGGCCTACACGGAAAATCGTTTATCCCCATGCTCATGGGCTTCGGTTGTAACGTACCTGCAATAACTGCCACACGCACCATAGAGAGCCGTAGCAGTCGCATAATAACAATACTCGTCACACCATTTATGTCGTGCAGTGCACGCCTCCCGGTACTCGTATTGTTTGCAGGTGCCTTTTTCCCCAACCATGCACCCCTTGTGCTTATAGCCCTGTACCTGCTTGGCATAGTAGTAGCCATACTCACGGCAAGATTACTGCGTAACACCAAATTCAAGAAAGACGAGACACCTTTTGTAATGGAGTTGCCACCCTACCGCATACCCACATTCAGTGCCACGGTACGCCACATGTGGGACAAATGTGAACAATACATAAGAAAAATAGGCAGTACCATTCTCATAGCCACAATAGTAGTATGGTTCCTCAGCTACTTCCCACGCCCCGAGGGCGAAACAGCCATAGGCACCACACCCGTAGAGCAGACAGCAGGAGACAACTACTCATCGTCGTACATAGGCATGATCGGACACGCCATGGAGCCACTCATGGCACCACTTGGACAAAACTGGCGTTCGAGCGTGGCTATACTCACAAGTATACCTGCAAAAGAGCTTGTTGTGAGCACCTTTGGAGTGCTTTACAGTAGCGACACCGAAGAGGGCATCGAAGAGGACCTTAAAAGTTCGGGCGACTTCACACAACGCTCGGCCGCGGCATTCCTTGTATTCATTCTGCTATTCTTCCCATGCATCGCCACAGTTGCAACCATAGCCACCGAGACAGGCAGTCGTTGGTGGGCACTATTCTCAATAGTGTATAACACAGCGGTAGCATGGTGTGCAGGATACCTCACATACCTCATAGGGGGACTATTCTAAAACAAGAAAAAGAGATGACAACAAAAACTACATATAAAAAAAACATGAAAGTTGCCGACCTCGTTGCAACCGACAACAAACTTCTTACCATACTGCAACGCCTCGGCATACGCTTAGGCTTTGGCGAGGTAACCGTTCAAGGGCTGTGCAACAGCTACAATATATCGGCCGACCTCTTTTTGGAGATTTGTAACATATGCACATATCGTTGTCACGAGCCACAAACAAGCGCACTCAACGAGCACGACATAAAAAAGATAACCACATACCTCCGTGCCTCGCACAAATATTACAGCGAGCATGGTTTCCCCACTATTCATAACAAGATACACATGCTTGTTGAGGAGCTCGACAACGTGAGCCGTCGCCTCATAGATAGATTTTACGACGATTACGACAGCGAGGTAAACAATCACCTTAAATACGAAGAAGAGGTGGTGTTCCCCTACATAGAAACGGTACTCAAAAAGAGCGATAGAGGGAACATGCCATACAAGATAAGCAAGTTCGAAGAGAACCACAGCAACATAAACGAGAAGCTGAACGACCTTAAAAACATAATCATAAAATACCTGCCCGAAGAGCATGCAACAGCTCTGCGCTATGAGATTTTGAGCGACATATACACGCTGGAGAACGACCTTCGCCTACACTCTCTCATAGAAAACAAGTTGCTCATACCCCTTGTTGAAATAATGGAAAAGCACAATGGATAGAACAAAAAAACACAAAATTCTGCTTGTAGAACCATCGGAGATTGTGGCTGCCGGGCTTGCGGAAATTATAGGCCGTTGCCCCGACTTTTCCATCGTGCAAACAATGAGCAACCTCGGTTACTACAACCCGACAACAGGTAATAACATAGACGTTGTAATAATAAACCCTTCGGTCATCGACTACAACGAGCGTTTCGACATACGTTCATACTTTGAGAAAGAGGAGCTGACAATAGTAGCACTCATGATTGGTAGCCACGAAGAGAGCGTGCTACGTCAATACGATGGTTGCATAGGAATTTACGACAACGCACAGCGCATTATTCAGAAACTGCGCAACGCAATAGAAGAGGCATCGCAAACGCCCCGTAACGACCTTAACGAACTATCGTCGCGCGAGCGCGACATTCTTGCAGCCGTGGCAAAGGGAAAGACCAACAAAGAGATTGCCGACGAGTTTAACATATCGGTTTACACCGTTATATCGCACCGCCGTAACATCTCACAGAAATTAGGCATAAACAGTATCCCCGGCCTCACGGTCTACGCCATAATGAATAAACTTGTGGACATGTCCGATTTTAGCTAAAAAAGAGTAAAGAAGAAACAACAAGCGTGTCTCGGCCGAGACGCGCTTGTTGTTTAGCAATATAGAGAAACATTATCTTCCACCAAGAGGCTGAACCTTAATCCAAGTCTCGCCAAACCAAGTATCGTTATTATTTGCGGTGAGATACTCTATGTAAAGAATTTTCTTCTCGGCATCTTTGAACTCATATTTAAGGTTTGTGATGGTGTTTGTGAGGTCGGGGTTTGTAAAATGCTCCGATATATACTCCATGTAGTTACCCGGTTCGCGAAACTCAATCTCACCACGTTGTGTGATATAAGTTTCGGTTGCCGAGTAAGCGGCACATTTTTCTGTGGCTGCAACATCTATTGTGATAGCCACCATCGCAAAATAGCTGTTATCCTTATTAATGCTTTTGAATATAGGCTTGCCTACATATTGGATTGTGCCGTCGGGAGCCATGCGCTCTTCGACATATTGCCAAAGACCATAAATGTTGTCGTCGGTTTTCTGTTGGGCATTAACATAGGCAACACCGCTCACAAGCAGAGTTACCAAGAAGAGCATCATACGTTTCATAATGGTAAATTTTATGGTTTCTTATAAGATTTTCTAAAACACCTGCAATGTACTACTTTTTTTGAAAAAAAGAAAAAAAAGCCTCTATTTTTAACCATAAGCAGGAGTTTTATCTCTTTTTAGCAATATTTTCAGTAACTTTGTACACACATGCTACATGTAAACACAATGAAATATATATTGGCATTCTTGGGCTCCACATCGCTCTTTTTAGGTATTTTAGGAATATTCCTGCCGTTACTCCCCACCACCCCTTTTCTGCTTCTTTCGGCCGCGCTATACTTGCGTAGCTCACCAAAGCTCTATAATTGGTTGCTGTCGCACCCATATTTCGGGCCATATATAAAGAATTTCAGGGAGAACAAGGCAATCCCTCTTCGTGTAAAAATTGTATCGGTATGTCTCTTGTGGGGCACACTGCTCTACTGCGCCTTCGGCATAGCCGATGCTTTGTGGCTCCGATGTATGTTTATTGCGCTTGCAACAGCAATCACAGTACACATTCTGCACTATAAGACATTACGTTAAAAAGGGATATACGCATTGCGTATATCCCTTTTTAACATTAATATGCCACTTTATCATCTTTGTCGCGCCACATATTAAAAGGAGCAAGAGCCTCGTCGTGCAAAATATTCTCCATAGGCTTTTGCCTGTCGGCCGGTTTAAGTTCAAGTTCCTTATATATAAAAGAATCGTCAAAATTTATTGCAGCGGCATCGTGTTGGTTGGCACCATAATAAATTTTGTCGATATGTGCCCAATAGATAGCCCCAAGACACATGGGGCAAGGCTCGCAAGATGTGTATATAACACACCCGCTCAAATCGAAGGTACCAAGTTTTTTACAAGCCTCCCTAATCGCAACCACCTCGGCATGAGCAGTTGGATCGTTATTGGGAGTAACCCTGTTGCAACCGGTTGCCACCACCTCGCCGTTACGCACCACGACAGCACCAAAAGGGCCACCACCATTCTCTACATTATCCACAGCCAAAGCTATTGCCCGGCGCATAAAATCCAAATGTTTCATAATTAAATATTTTTACCTATATACAAACATCGAAACAAGCTCAAAGGTTTGCAATATAGTCGCATGGCAAATCTAATATAAAACGAGCGAGAAACATCAAGCTTGCTTGAATGTTTATCACAGCGAGTGCTGATTATATTCGCCGTTTAGGCAAATATAATAAAAAACGAGCGAGAAACACGAAGCATCGGCAATAAATAGATTAAATAACCACAAAAAGAACATGCCTAAATTACCAAAGAGACATTTTTTTGCAAAAAACAGAGCCCTTTATACAAAAGGGCTCTGCAAACTAATTTATTATAAAACAAAACTCTTACAAAGGTTATTTTACTGCTTTAAAGCTCATGTCGAGACCTTTCACCGAGTGGGTGAGCGCACCTACCGATATAAAATCGACACCGCAAAGAGCATAGTCGCGCAAAGTATCGAAAGTGATACCACCCGACGACTCGGTTTCGTAACGGCCTGCAACCATCTCCACAGCCTTGCGTGTCTTTTCGGTATCAAAGTTATCGAACATTATTCTGTGCACACCGCCCAAGTCGAGAACGCGTTGCAACTCATCGAAATTACGTACCTCTATCTCTATTTTCAAATCTTTGCCGTTTGCCTTGCAATACTCTTGTGCACGGGTGATTGCAGCCTCTATGCCACCTGCAAAATCGACATGGTTATCTTTGAGAAGAATCATATCGAAAAGGCCTATACGATGATTAACACCACCACCTATGCGCACAGCCTCTTTCTCCATGATGCGCATGCCGGGAGTTGTTTTGCGGGTGTCGAGCACGCGAGTGTTTGTACCTTCGAGACGTTTCACATATTTGCGTGTCATGGTAGCAATACCGCTCATGCGTTGCATAACATTCAGCATAAGACGCTCGGTTTGCAAGAGCGAACGCACACTACCTGTTACATACATTGCAATATCGCCCTTCTTAACCTCGGCTCCGTCCTCAATGAGCACCTCTACCTGTAAAGTCTCGTCGAAACGTGCAAAAATGCGTTTAGCCATCTCAACACCGGCAAGCACACCGTCCTCTTTAATGAGTAGCATGTTCTTTCCCATAGCATCGGCAGGGATTGAAGAGAGGGTTGTGTGGTCACCATCGCCAATATCCTCGGCAAAAGCAAGATCGATAAGTTTATCGATTAATTCATCTTTGATATTCATAGTAAAAGAATTTTCTGCGAATATAGGCAATTCCCTTAATTGGTGCAAAAAGAGAGGTGCTCTTTTTATCACTTTTTGTCATACAAGTGTAATAAATTATGTAAATTCCACAAAATCGTACTATTTTTGCATAACAGACCTTTAAAACTTAAAATGAAGATTACACTACTTGTTGTGGGACGCACTGTCGATGCAAACATAACCGCAGGAATAAAAGATTACACACAGCGTTTGAGCCACTTTACCCAGTTTGACACCGAGGTTATACCGGAGCTTAAAAATGCTCGAAAATTAAGCGAGGCGCAACAAAAGGAGCAGGAGGGCGAGCTCATAATAAAGGCTCTGCAACCGGGCGACCGTGTGGTGTTGCTCGATGAGGGTGGCAAGGAGTACCGCTCAACCGAGTTTGCCTCATGGATTGAGCACAAGCAAAATATATCTACAAAGAGATTGGTTTTTGTGGTTGGAGGCCCCTATGGCTTTTCGCAAAAGGTGTATGACACGGCACACGAGAAGTTGTCGCTTTCTAAGATGACTTTTTCACACCAGATGATACGTCTGCTCTTTATAGAGCAACTATACCGTGCATATACTATAATAAACCACCTGCCCTACCACCACGAATAACAACACAAACGGGGAGCAATGTGCTCCCCGTTTGTGTTTGTAAGAAGGGTTTTTCTATTCTGCCTCGGTGCCGTAATACTCGTTCCACTCTTTGAGCACCTGTTGCCAATCGACGACCTCTCCCTCGGCTATTGCCTCGGCCTGTCGCATCGCCTCTTCGTGCTGTTTCTTTTCGGCATAACGCAACTTCATGGCCTCTATTGTTGCATCGTCGAGCACTTGTATGCGACCGCGACGAAGGCACTCGTCGAGGTCGGCAGGGCCAAAGGCCTTCCCTTGCACATTAAAATCGGAAATATTGAAATTAAACACTGTGCGCAGTGTGTGTCGCGACATTTTTTGCTGTGAACGGTTGCCCGACATCTTGCCGGCAAGCAACTTGCGTATGATGGTTATCTCCTTCTCCGAAAATTTCTTTCTTCCCATAAAAATTACTTTTTAATTAATTACCCTCGCTCTCCTCGGCCTTTTCTACATATTGATAACAGCCTGCATCGACAAACTCGCCCTCTCGGGGCACACCGTCTTTGTCGTACATTAGTTTCTCCCCGGCATGTGTATTGCTACCAAGCCCACGCGCCGTCGACTCACTTGTCAGGTGAAAATTATAGAAAAACGTGTCGTGATCAATCTTCTCAAAGTGCTCCTTTGCAAAGGGGGGCTCTTGGGCATTATCGACCTTGACGTTTACAAAATTTTCATCGTCACCCACCACCGTGTTTATGAGAGAATTTTCGAAACGGTAGTTCTTGCAGTTGGGCACCGTGTCGCCAAGATTTGAGAGGTAGCCCATGAGCTCGTCGTTTTTTATACCCGTTATTATACAATTTATAAAGTCGGCACCATAGAGAGGAGCCGGGGTTGTGCTATATGAATTATGCAGTGTAAGTGCCACGTCGCGCACCTTGTAGACAAAGAAATTTGCTATCGTGCAGTGCAGGAAACGCGACTTTCCACCCACGAGCCTCACACAGTTACCGCCGGCATTGGCTATAAGCGAGTTGGTTACTTCGACATGCGAGGTGTAGAGCTCCAGGGCGTGACCATAAAAATTTTCCAAGCGCGACGCATTCATCGACAAGCGGTTTACCGTTGTATCGCCCGGTTCAACCTTTATACCATAGTTCGCACTGTGAATATCGCAATTTTCGAACACGTTGCCGTTGCTTGTCGGAGCAATAACAATACCGTCCCACTGCCCGGGAATGCGGTCGTAGGGAAGGTAGGGGAACATTTTATCGGTTCTGTCGCCACGGAACACCACCGGCTTCTCTTTTGTTCCCACAGCCGACACTGTGCCACGAACAATCATGGGGACCTTGTCGTGAAAATATAGCGTGGCACCCTCCTCTATTGTGAGTGTTACTCCGGGGTTTACCACAAGGCTGTCGTACACCACATAGTGCCCGGCTGTAATTGTCGAGTCGGTGTAAACTGTCACAGCCTTCATAAAAGAGACGTCGCGACCATAAGCGAGCAACAACACATCTTGCTGTACACCACTCTCCAAGGTGAAACGCAAAACCTCCTCTCTCTTTAAAGGCTCGTCGGCACCGCTTGCTGGCAACGTCGCTTCGGCAAAGACATAGAGGCTGTCTTTGCTCCTTATTTCAAAATCGTGCATCATGGTGCCATACTGCCCATCGACAAGCACACGGAAACCACTCTCGCCACCCTCCATGAGCTCTACGGCTGTTATCCTCAAATCTTTATCGTTGCGATTGTACACCATGACACCGTTGCTCGAAGAGGGTATGGTGGTAAACAGCGTGTCGAACAATATTGTATCGCCCGAAAAGGCCAACTTATAATCGGGGCTGGCAGAAAAGTCGGCATCGTCGGTGCACGAAAAAAGCACAACCGCGAGCAATAATATGGTAAATATTTTATTTGGTAATCTCATTTATCTGTCACATTCATACATCAAGATTATAACGCAACAAATGTGCTTTTATTGCAGAAAAGATGAAAAAAAGAGACCGGCAAAATATACTACCGGTCTCTATGGGGTGTTTTTCACATAATTACTTCACTGGGACATTTTCGAGCACCGCTACAAGATGACGCCACCAGCACTCGGTCGAGGGTATGTTCAATCTCTCGTCGGGAGAGTGCACGCCAAGCATTGTGGGGCCGAAAGATATCATGTCGAGGTTAGGTGCTTTTTCGAGGAAGAGACCACACTCCAAGCCCGCATGAATAGCCTTTACCTTTGCCTCCTTGCCAAACATCTCTCTGTATGTATCGCAAGCAACTTTCAATATCTCGGAGTTTACGTTTGGTTTCCAGCCGGGATAACCGTCGTTGGTCTCAACCACTGCACCACCAAGTTCAAAGGCCGAACGCACGCACGAAGAGACATTGTCGCGTGCCGATTCGATGGAGCTTCTTTGGCTTGTAACAATAGTTATAACATTGTCGGCTGTGCGTTTAATAGATGCAAGGTTGCTCGATGTCTCTACAAGGCCGGGCATATCCTGACTCATGGCAAACACACCGTTGAACACCGCATTTACCGATTTTAACAGGTTCTTTGTAACTTCGGGAGCGATGCAACGATTCACATGGTCGGTGCTCTGCAAAACAAAACGGGCATTAGGCTCGGTTACGCTATACTCGCTCTGCACCTCGGCTGCAAAGATATTAAAATCGACACGCACACTCTCTTTGTCGGGCTCGGGCACAGCAAACACCGCACTTGCATCGCGCGGAATTACATTATGCAAACTGCCACCCGAAATTTCGCAGAGGTAAAACTCGTACTTTTCGGCTATGCGACAGAGGAAACGATTGAGCAATTTATTGGCATTAGCATGACCTTTGTCTATGTCGTCGCCGGAGTGTCCGCCTGTGAGCCCCGAAATTTCGGCCTTCATGTAGAACATTTTACCGGCAACAGGTGTCCACAGATGCTTAAATATTGCGGTGTTGCGCACACCTCCCGCACAACCAATAAACATCTCTCCTTCTGTTTCCGAGTCGAGGTTTATGAGAATATCACCCTCCAAAAATTCGGGCGTAAGTTTCTCGGCTCCTGTGAGACCGGTCTCTTCGTCTACCGTAACAAGGCAATGTATAGGGCCATGCTTCAAGGTATTGTCGGCAAGAACAGCCATAGCCGCCGCAACGCCTATGCCGTTATCGGCACCAAGTGTTGTGCCTTGCGCTTTCAGCCACTCACCATCGACATATGTGCGTATAGGGTCTTTTGTAAAGTCGTGCTCCACGTCGGGACGTTTATCGCACACCATGTCCATGTGCCCCTGTAAAATCACAGTCTTACGATTCTCGTAGCCGGGCGATGCAGGTTTTTTTATGAGCACATTACCCATTGAGTCGGCCAAAGTTTCAAGACCGAGGCTTTTTCCAAAATCTTGTAAAAATTTCGATATTTCGGCTTCGTTTTTAGAGCCATGAGGAATCTCGCACAACTGCAAAAAATAATCGAACACCTTTTGAGGTTCTAATTTCTGTTTTTCCATACTATATCACTGTTTAAATTTGTTAAAAACGCATGCAAATTGCAAAATAACTTTAATATTAGAACTTAGCACCCTTTTTTTGATATTTTTTGTCACGAATTTAAGGTGAAAGAGCCACAAAAAAGCTATATTCGCATCTGTTTCTCGCGCATAGCAAATATAGTGAAAGGCGAGCGAAGAAAAAATCAAATTTACTTGAATTTTCACAACAGACGCGGTATGCGCCTGCAATTTATCGAAAAAAGAGAGTGACAAATGTGGCAGACATTTATATATACATTATTAATAATTGCTATCAGCTTTGCACTATTAGCAATAACAATAATAATTAAAAAGAACGGGAAATTCCCCAACACACACGTGGGAGGTAACAAGGAGATGCGAAAGAGAGGTATAAAATGTGCACAGTCGCAGGACAAAGATGCCCGTCGCAAAAACCCCATGGCAATAGAAGAAACAAGAAAAAGAAAATAAAAGAACTATGAAATTTATCACTAAACTAGGATTTGTGGCAGCAACACTTGCCACCATCATCACATTTACACAATGTAAAAACGAACAGCCCCAAAGCACACCCGCACCTGTTGCAACAGAGAGTGTACAAGGTATAAAAATCGCCTTTGTAGACATCGACACACTACTCATCAACTATGAGTTCTCAAAAGACATCAACAAAGAGATGTTGCGCAAAGAGGAGAACATGAGAATGACATTAAGCGAGAAGGCAAAAGACATTCAGGCAGACATTGATGACTTCACACGCAAAATCAAAAACAATGTTTACGCAACACAGCAGAGAGCCGAAGAGGAACAGGCACGCATAATGAAACGCGAAGAGGCATACAACAAACTCACAGAGCGTTTGACAAGCGAGCTTGCCGCCGAAAACCAGAAGAACAACATTATTTTGCGCGACTCTATCAATGCTTTCATTAAAGAGTATAACAAAGAAAAAGGCTTCGACCTCATCATCAGCCGTTTGGGCGACAACCTGCTTTATGCAAACGAGGCTCTCAACATAACAAACGAGGTTATAGAGGGGCTTAACAAACGCTACAAACCCACAGAGGAGTAATTGTTTTATTATAACACACATACAAAAAACAGCACCATATGGTGCGGTTTTTTGTATGCCGATAATTGCGAGATTTTTCGGGTGGAGGTTCACCTGAAAAGCTTTGTGGAGTGAAAAATTTTATATATTCCTTGTCGTGCTGACGCGCATCGCACATTGCTTTGTGAAGCAATGATACACAGCAAAAAGGCTCCCGCTTGGGAGCCTTTTTGTACAACTATAATGAATTATTAAAAACGTCTTCTGTTCGGGCGCAAGTGAGGAGCAATCATCTTTTCGGGACGTAGCAACTCGTCGAGTTCCTCCTTGGATATGAGCCCCTCTTCGAGAACAAGGTCATAAATACCACGATTCTCTTTAAGAGCACGCTTTGCCAAACGGTCGGTATTCTCGAAACCGATAACAGGGTTCAACGCGGTTGCAATACCGATGCTACCAAGAACAAGCTCTTTGCAGTGTCCCTCGTTGGCAGTGATACCATCGACACAAAGAACACGCAAGCGGGTGAGTCCCTTCAACAACATGCGGATAGATGCAAGTATAGAATGAACGATAATGGGCTCCATAGCGTTGAGCTGTAACTGACCTGCCTCGGCTGCAAAAGTAACTGTGAGGTCGTTACCTATAACGCTGAAACATATTTGGTTTACGAGCTCGGGGATAACGGGGTTCACCTTGCCGGGCATGAGGTTTGAACCGGGCACAACTGCCGGGATATTTATCTCGTTCAAGCCACAACGGGGACCGCTCGACAAGAGACGCAGGTCGTTACATATCTTAGACAGCTTGACAGCCAAGCGTTTCAAAGCCGAAGAGTACATTACCGAAGAACCTGCATCGGATGTAGCCTCGACCAAGTTGCCGGCAAGCACAAATTTCTTACCCGAAATAACGCGGAGAGCATCTACCGCGGTGTGTGAATAACCGGGAACGGTGTTGATACCTGTACCGATGGCCGAAGCACCGAGGTTCACCTCCAAGAAGAGCGAAGCAATCTCGTTCAAACGGCTAACCTCCTCGTCGAGAGTAACGGCAAAAGCCTCGAACTCCTGACCAAGAGTCATGGGTACTGCGTCTTGCAACTGTGTACGGCCCATCTTAATAATGTGGTCGAACTCCTTGCCCTTTGCACGGAAAGCGTTGATGAGACGTTGCAACTCGCGCACCAAGTCCTCGTTGTGCAGTATGAAACATAGTTTAAAGGCTGTGGGGTAAGCATCGTTGGTCGATTGAGAGAGGTCGACATGCTCGGTGGGGCTACAATACTGGTACTCGCCCTTCTCGTGGCCCATAATCTCCAACGCACGGTTGGCAACCACCTCGTTGATGTTCATATTGGTCGATGTACCTGCACCACCCTGTATGAGGTCTATGGGAAATTGGTCGTGCAAAGCACCCTCCATAATCTCCTCACAAGCCTTTTTAATTGCAACACCTATGGTCTCGTCGAGTGTGCCAAGCGACACGTTGGCATGTGCGGCCGCCCACTTTACCATAGCAAGAGCCTTGATATAATAGGGGTGTTCGCCTATTGACAAACCGCTGACATCTCTGAAATTAACCAAAGCCCTCAGAGTTTGGGCACCATAATATGCTTCGGCAGGAACCTGAATCTCGCCTAATGAATCGTGTTCGAGACGTGTTTTCATCTATATTGAATTTTAATATTAGCGTTTTAATATCTCCACAAAAAGGGAGTTACGAATAAATCAACTGCGAATATATAAATTAATTATCTTTTTTAAGCAAAAGGAGCCGTTTTTCTTTTAAAAAAGCATAAAAACAATAAAATGTTTGACAGGTGAACAATATTTAAATACATTAGCATGGTTGAACATGAAAAAAACAGATATTATGGACAAAAGCAAAGTTATAGGTGCAACACTGATTATGGCAGGCCTCATGAGTATGGGGTGGTTTATTAAAAGCGGTATCGACAACTTCTCGAATAAAGACCGATACGTAACGGTCAAAGGCCTTGCCGAACGCGAGGTGCAAGCCGACCGCGTTGTGTGGAACCTGCCATACAAGTGTGTGAGCAACGACCTTACACAACTATACAAGGAGGTGGAGAGCAACAGCACCACCATAATAACCTTCTTGAAAAATAATGGTATACACGCCAACGAAATTTTGGTATCGGCTCCACAGGTACGCGACCGCGAAGCCGACTATTACAGCAGTAACGACATAAAATACCGCTACCAAGCCGAGACGGTGGTAACGGTTATATCGTCGCAGGTGGATAAGATTCTATCACTCATGCAGAAACAGGTGGAGCTAATGAAGATGAACATAGCAATAACCACCGACTATCAATACCAAACCACCTTTGAATTTACAAAGCTCAACGAGCTTAAACCCACTATGATTGAGGAGGCCACACGCAACGCACGCGCCGTGGCACAAAAATTTGCCGAGGACTCGCAAAGCACTCTCGGCGATATACGCAAGGCGAACCAAGGGCAGTTTAGCATAACAAGCGACGACTTTACCCCGCAAATAAAACGTGTGCGCGTGGTTACAACGATAGATTATGCGTTAAAGTAGCAGGCTTGGCGTTGTCTTCGACTTGACAAAAAATTTCCTGCTCGCTGTGACAGCAAGCAGGAAATTTTTATAGTGTAAATTTTTGTTAAAGATTACTTTTTATACCCTTTATAAATAAGGTATGCCACAATAAACACGCCGAGAGCTATAAAGCAATACCCTATCTCGTGGCTGTAAACGGTTACCTTCTCTATGAGCTGTTCTTTTGTTTCGATGCCGGGAACCCTTGACAAATACCAACCGAGAGCGGCAAGCACTCCGTTCCATATACCTGC
Source organism: Bacteroidaceae bacterium (assembly GCA_045631905.1). Classification (GTDB taxonomy): domain Bacteria; phylum Bacteroidota; class Bacteroidia; order Bacteroidales; family Bacteroidaceae; genus HGM04593. The sequence continues at coordinate 14,269 of JAZQVO010000013.1, read as the reverse complement.
GCCGAGGGCTGTAAATATGAGGAAAGTACTCATCTTCATGCGAGCGAGGCCGGCAGGGATTGATATAAGCTGGCGCACGGCAGGTATCAAACGACCTATAAAGGTTGATGCGGCACCACGTTTTTCAAAGTACTCTTCGGCCTTCTTAACGGCAGGCTCGTCTATGAGGCACATGTGCCCGAAACGGCTGTTGGCAAATTTATACACGATGGGGCGACCGAGCCACAAAGCAAGGAGATAATTCACAACCGCACCCAGCATGGCACCAAGTGTGGCAAAGAATACCACAAGGTAGACGTTAAGACCACTTTCGGGGTCGGCGGCAAGCCACGCGGCAGGTGGTACCACAACCTCCGAGGGGAAGGGTATGAAAGAGCTCTCAATAGCCATAAGCAGGGTTATTGTCCAGTAGTTAAGGTGTTCGAGACACCATTCTATAAATGCAACCGATTCCATAAATTATATTTTTAACAGATTATATTATACAAAATACATTAATCAACAGCAGCCACAATCGCAACCCGCGCCATGCTTGTGCTCATCGTCGAAGAGGTTGAGACGGTTGCGACGAGCCTCGTCGAGCGAGCGCAACTGCTCCTGCTCCTTTTTGGCGGCCTGCTCGCGCAACAACTGTTGCTCGGCAAAGAGTTGTTCAACAAAAGCGGTGCGAGCCTCATCGCTACCAAGCAATTTAGATGCCACAATAACATTCTGCGACACATCTTTTACATGTATCACCGGACCATTATATTCGGGAGCAATCTTCAAAGCGGTGTGCATGGGGCTTGTGGTTGCACCGGCTATCATCACGGGAATATCCAAGCCGGCTGTTTTAAGTGAACGCACCACCGTAATCATCTCTTCGAGCGAGGGGGTGATAAGACCGCTTAATATAACAATGTCTGCTTTGTTATCCACTACCGCCGACACAATAGTTTCGGCAGGCACCATGACACCGAGGTCGATAATATCGTAGCCGTTGCACCCCATAACCACGCCGGCTATGTTTTTTCCTATATCGTGCACATCGCCCTTAACGGTGGCAATAACCACTTTGCCTGCCGATGCCACCATACGGTTTTTGTCGGCCTCTATGAGAGGTTGCAAAATAGCTACTGCCTCTTTCATGGTGCGTGCAGTCTTTACCACCTGAGGGAGGAACAATTTACCGGCACCAAACAGCTCGCCCACATGGTTCATACCAGCCATGAGCGGACCGCCTATCACGGCTATCGCAGTTTTATACTTCTCAACCGCCTCGGCGATGTCCTGTTCGAGATAGTCGCATACACCCTTCAAGAGAGCCACTTTCAAACGCTCCTCTACACACCCGCCACGCCAAGCATCGTCGCTGTGATGTGTGGCACCCACGGTTCTGTCTTTAAGTTCCTGGGCCATGGCTGTGAGCACCTCTGTGGCAGAGGGGGTACGGGCAAGGATAACATCTTCGATAGCCTTCTTCAAATCCTCGGGTATCTCTTCGTACTGCACCGATGTTTGTGGGTTCACAATTCCCATGTCCATGCCAGCCTCTATTGCATGATAGAGGAAGACAGCGTGCATCGCTTCGCGCACATAGTTATTGCCACGGAACGAGAAGGATAAATTGCTCACGCCCCCGCTTATGTGAGTTCCCGGCAGGTTTTTCTTTATCCATGCACATGCACGTATAAAGTCCAAGCCATAGGCCGAGTGCTCCTCGATACCTGTTGCCACCGCAAGTATATTGGGGTCGAAAATTATATCGTGGGGTTCAAAGCCCACCTTTTCTACAAGGAGTTTATATGCTCGCTCACACACAGCTATCTTACGCTCGTATGTGACAGCCTGCCCCTCCTCGTCGAATGCCATGATAACAACAGATGCTCCAAGACGTTTCGCCTCGCTTGCACGCGCGAGGAACAGTTCTTCGCCCTCTTTCAAGGAGAGTGAGTTTACAATCGAACGACCTTGCAGACATTTGAGACCGGCACACACCACCTCCCAATCGGACGAATCGACCATGACGGGAATACGGGCAATCTCGGGCTCGCCGGCAAGCAGGTTCAAGAAATTTATCATCTCGGCTTTTGTATCCAAGAGGCCGTCGTCGAAGTTCACGTCGAGCACCTGCGCACCGTCCTCCACCTGCATACGGGCAATTTTCAGTGCCTCGGCATAGTTCTTTTCATTTATCAGACGCAGGAACTTGCGCGAGCCTGCGACGTTGCACCTCTCCCCTATGTTTATAAAGTTCATCGAGGGGTTCACCACAAGGCGGTCGAGGCCCGACAGCCACATATCCCCCGGGTAGGGCACGGGCTTACGCGGGGTCTTGCCGTTTACAAGGGCCGGAAATTCCGATATATATTCGTTTGTTGTACCGCAACAGCCACCTATTATATTAACAAGCCCCTCCTCAATGTATTCGTTCACCAAGGCGGCCATCTGCGCGGGTGTCTGGTCGTACTTGCCAAGCTCGTTGGGAAGACCGGCGTTGGGGTAGGCACTTACATAGCAAGGTGCGATGTCGGCCAAGCGTTTAATAAAAGGTTTCATCTGACCTGCACCGAAGGAGCAGTTTAGGCCTATCGAGAGCACATCGCGGTTCAGCACCGAGGCCATAAATGCCTCTATCGACTGCCCCGACAGTATGCGACCTCCACAGTCGGCTATGGTGAACGAGAGCATCACAGGCACCCTGCGCCCCACTCTCTCCATCGCCTCCGATGCTGCATATGTGGCGGCCTTTGCATTCAGCGTGTCAAATATTGTTTCGCACAAGAGAGCATCGACACCGCCCTCAATGAGCGCAGTCATCTGCTCCACATAAGCCGACACCAAGGTATCAAAGTTGAGGTTACGAAGAGCTGGGTTCTCCACGTCGGGGCTCATGGAGCATGTACGGCTTGTGGGGCCCACCGAACCTACCACAAAACGGGGTTTTTCGGGGGTTGAGTATTTGTCGGCTATGCCACGAGCTATTCTCACGGCAGCGGTGTTTATCTCGGTACAAAGTGCTTCGCAAGCATAGTCGCTTTGCGATATGCGGTTTGCATTAAAAGTACAGGTCTCTATTATATCGGCACCGGCAACAAGATATTTTTCGTGTATGGCCTCTATCACATCGGGGCGGGTAAGCACCAAGATATCGTTGTTTCCTTTCAAGGGCACCTCATGGGCCACAAAACGCTCGCCATGAAAATCCTCCTCTTTCAACGAGTATTGTTGTATCATTGTGCCCATAGCACCGTCGAGAACAAGTATTCTCTCCTTTAAAGCATCTGTCAATTTCATATTTTACAAGAAAAAAAAGCATGGGCGACGCTTTCGGCATCGCCCCGTTTTATTATCAATAAATACGTCTCATTCTATCCATCTCGCGCTTGTCGTCACGCTCTTTGAGCGTCTCGCGCTTGTCATATTCGTGCTTACCGCGTGCAAGACCGATAACCAGCTTGGCGAGCCCCTTCTCGTTTATAAACAACCGGGTGGGAACGATGGTGAAGCCGGGGTTCTTCGCCGCCTGCTTCAATTTATTCAGCTCCTTACGTTGCAACAAGAGTTTGCGGTCGCGACGTGCCGAGTGGTTATTGTAAGAACCGTAGAAATATTCGGCAATGTGCATATTTTTAACCCACAACTCTTCGCCTATGAAGATGCAATAGGTATCCACAAGGCTCACTTTCGACAGGCGTATCGACTTTATCTCGGTACCTGTGAGCACTATTCCGGCCGTGTAGGTATCGGTTATAATGTAGTCGAACGTTGCACGTTTGTTCTTTATATTTATATTTGTTACTCTCTTATCCATTATTTTTTATCCTAAATTGGCCGACAACGCCGACATAATAAGCCCCACCACAAAGGGAACGGTTATCACAAGCAACGACACAACCATGGTTATTGTCAGACGTTGCTCCTCACCCACACGCAAAAGCACTGCCACACCGTCCCAAACCACCTTAACGGTGTAAAACTGCAATATCCATGCTATTATTCTGAAATTTGGGAATAGTGCAATTAATATATCAAGCGCAAGGAACACCACCATCGAATAGCCGGTGAGATGTTCTGTTTTTAAACTGTCACACTCTGTATTGAGCAATAATTTCGGCAGTTTCGACACCACAAACGCCGACAGGTAATATGCAAAAAACAGCGTTATAAACTTTACACCCATCTTCACTATTGCCATGTAGAAACCATCGAGACTAAATTCATGGTCGAAGATTGCACCAAGGAACGTGGCAAGGCAACATAGCATCAGCATGGGATAAAGAAAGTTATTGAGCATGCGTGTTTTTTCATGTTCATGCGATATTGCCTTCCACGCCATTGCCGGCTGCAAGAGCAACATGGTCACTACACTCAATAATTTCTTAAAATCCATCTTCTATTATTGATTTTTGTAAATTACCGCCCTACTTCTTATAATAGGGGTTGGCGAACTTGTCGTTTGTAAAATATCCCTCGGGGATATACATACCATCGGCATCTTTCTTTGCGCCCTCCACAACTACCGATATGTGGCTCGTCAATGAATCGATGCTCGAAAGCATAGCCTGCTCCTCGGCAGTAAGTTCACTTTTAATTTTCTCCCAATCCATGTTGTACGAGAATATCTTGGCCGAAAGATCGATGTTATCGTTTGTTATAACCTCGTTGTCCACCCAACCTTTTCTTTCGGCAATATCGGCATAGAGACGGAAGTAAAGCACTGCGCCCAAATCGCCTTTGCGCAAACTGTCCACCACCATACGGGGAGAGCATATCCAACCTTTTTTGAAGCACATTATAATATTCTGGGTTGTGGCATCGGCCCACAGAAAATCGGAATCGTGAACCACACCCGAGTGATCCATAAAGCTCACAAGCTCGGCCATACGCTTGAAAGGAGAGTTATATTTCGTTACAACGAAACCGCCCTTCTCGCTCAACTCGCGACGTGTTATTTTGGAAATTACATACCCTATCTTTTGTTTAGGGTACTTCATGGTATAAGGGTCGTAATCGATATCTATGCTCATGTAAGCCCTGTCACCATCGGCAAGGGTTGTCTGCCCGTCGCCCAAAGCTATATCCTCTACAAAGTATGCAGTATCGGAAAACGAAGGGTAAATATATGATTTTTTAATATCAAACACATTCATCATATAGAACCCGGTATAGTGTACACCATTCTCGGCACCATCGCACGACACAAAAAGCATTGCGCCCGCAAACAATGACAACAAACCAAAAAATAACTTTTTCATTTCATTCAACAATATAATATAGTTCAACAGAAACGCAAAGTTATAAAGAAAAAGCGAAAACTATATAATAAATACCAAATATCGCGCTAATATTATATTTTTTTAGCATGCTTTCATTTTTTTACAAATAATTTCGACCACACGCTTTGAGATAATCCATATTTTTCACTATCTTCGCAAATTGAAAGAGACTAAAATTTGTTTCACCAGTTTCACAACTTAAACATAAAAAATTATGGTTTATTCACACGAAGTAGAAAACATGTGTGTAGTGAAGAAAGGTCCCAACCACGGTCCCGCACCCATTCCCGAAGAGGGCAAATGGATTAAGGCAAAAGAGGTTGCCGACATTTCGGGTTTCACACACGGTATTGGATGGTGTGCTCCCCAGCAGGGCGCTTGTAAACTATCATTGAACATCAAGAACGGTATCATTCAGGAGGCTCTCGTTGAGACTATCGGCTGTTCGGGTATGACACACTCTGCCGCTATGGCATCGGAGATTCTTCCCGGCAAGACTATCCTCGAGGCTCTTAACACCGACCTTGTTTGCGACGCTATCAACACTGCAATGCGCGAGTTGTTCTTGCAGATTGTTTACGGTCGCAGCCAGTCGGCTTTCTCTGAGGGTGGTTTGATTATCGGTGCCGGCTTGGAGGACTTGGGTAAAGGCCTTCGCAGCCAGACAGGTACTCTCTATGGTACACTTGCAAAGGGTTCACGCTACTTGGAGATGGCAGAGGGCTACATCACAAAGCTCGCTCTCGACAAAAACGACGAGATTTGCGGTTACCAGTTCATCAACCTCGGCCAGCTCATGGACGAGATTAAGAAAGGTACCGATGCCAACGAGGCAGTTAAGAGCCTTACAAAGACATACGGTCGTTTCAAAGAGGAGGACGGCGCAGTTAAATACATTGACCCACGTAAAGAATAAGGAGGATTAAGCTATGATAAGACCCGTTAAATTTGAAAGTCAGGATCGTCGTATCAAGCAGATCCTTGCTGTTTTGAACGAGAATGGTATCGCCAGCATCGAAGAGGCTAACGAGATTTGCGAGCAGTATGGCATCGACCCTTACAAAACTTGTGAGGAGACACAGCCCATCTGCTTCGAGAACGCTAAATGGGCGTATGTAGTAGGTGCTGCCATCGCATTGAAAAAAGGTTGCAAAAACGCAGCCGACGCAGCCGAGGCTATCGGCTTGGGCTTGCAGGCATTCTGTATCCCCGGTTCAGTAGCTGACGACCGTAAAGTAGGTATCGGTCACGGTAACCTTGCCGCACGTTTGTTGCGCGAGGAGACAAAATGTTTCGCTTTCTTGGCCGGTCACGAGTCATTCGCCGCTGCCGAGGGTGCAATCAAAATTGCCGCCAAAGCCGACAAAGTACGTAAAGAGCCCCTCCGTTGTATCCTCAACGGTCTTGGTAAAGATGCCGCACAGATTATCTCACGCATCAACGGCTTTACATACGTGCAGACACAGTTCGACTACTTCACAGGCGAGTTGAACATCGTACGTGAGATCGCTTACAGCGATGGCCCCCGTGCCAAAGTACGTTGCTACGGTGCCGACGATGTTCGCGAAGGTGTAGCAATCATGTGGAAAGAGGGTGTAGACGTATCTATCACAGGTAACTCTACCAACCCCACACGTTTCCAGCACCCCGTTGCAGGTACATACAAGAAAGAGCGTATCCTCGCCGGCAAGAACTACTTCTCAGTAGCTTCGGGTGGTGGTACAGGCCGTACATTGCACCCCGATAACATGGCTGCCGGCCCCGCTTCTTATGGTATGACCGACACTATGGGCCGTATGCACTCAGACGCTCAGTTCGCAGGTTCTTCATCGGTTCCCGCACACGTGGAGATGATGGGCTTCCTCGGTATCGGTAACAACCCTATGGTTGGTGCAACTGTTGCTATCGCAGTTGATATTTCGGCTGCATTGAGCAAGTAATTGGATAGATAATTACATATTATAATCTCCTGTAACTCATAAAGTTATGGGAGATCATTTTTTATAACACAGCTGCAACATTTTTATATGCTATTGTAAATAGGTATTGATTTGGAACCTTTCTTTAGAAATATTAAAATAAATTTGTTATTTTACTCACATTACAGTATATTTGTAGCACTCGACACGGAGGGTTGAAGCGCAATCCGCAAAGTAAGAGTTTTTTACAATAATAGGTGTTATTGAAATTATCTTCTAAAATCAAATTCTCGCAAAATTTTAAACGGTATGAAGATGATAGCAGTAGCACCACTCCATTGATATGTACAGCCATCATTGGCTTTTTGCATATTCTTTGGTGTGGGCTATTGCTTTATCCATACCGTAGGCAATGCGAGAAGCCTGATTTTAGGATAAAGCAAATATAGTTCCCACACCTTATTTTTTTATCCGCTTTCATCTGGGAATTGGAGAGCCTAAAAAACATCATTTATTATGGGTAACATTGCATATCTCTTTAATGAAGTAAAAGTAAGTGAAGCTGTAACGTTGGAATTCAATGAAAAATCACTGGAAGATGATTTATTGAAAGGGAATATTGCACTTCATGTACTTGAGAGTTTAAAAAGACAAAAAGTTCTTGATATAGTTGTTTACACAACTGACGATGGTGAAAGGATAAATCTAATTTAATTTATGAAAACAATAAAAAAACTGCTGATAACAGTAGCAGTGCTACTATGCAGCGTAACGGCAAATGCCTATGATTTTGAAGTTGATGGCATTTATTACAGCATTCTATCTGCAGGTGATTTAACCGTAACAGTTACAAGAGGAGAAAACGAATATACTGGTAAAGTAATTATACCATCAAACGTGGTTTACAAGTCCAAGGTTTTAACTGTCACAAGCATTGGAGATTATGCGTTCCGAGGTTGCACCGGTCTTACAAGCGTAACAATACCTAACAGCGTTACAAGCATTGGCGGGAGTGCGTTCGAGGGTTGCAGCGGCCTCACCAGCGTAACAATTGGCAACAGCGTAACAAGCATTGGAAATTATGCGTTCGATAATTGCACGTCGTTGAAAGATTTACGCATAGAAGACGGTGAAGGCACATTGTCTTTGGGATATAATGCCAGTGTTGGTGAAGGACTTTTCTATGATTGTCCATTGGAGACATTATATTTAGGAAGGAATTTGTCATATAATACAAGTTCTGGTTATGGTTATTCTCCTTTCTACAAAAAACAACATTGACTTCGGTAACCATTGGCAGCAGTGTTACAAGCATTGGATACAAAGTGTTCGATAATTGCACGTCGTTGAAAGATTTACGCATAGAAGACGGTGAAGGCACATTGTTTTTGGGACATAATGCTCAAAATGATATCGGTGTTGGTGAAGGACTTTTCTATGATTGTCCATTGGAGACATTATATTTAGGAAGGAATTTGTCATATTATATAAGTTCTGGTTATGGTTATTCTCCTTTCTACAAAAAAACAACATTGACTTCGGTAACCATTGGCAACAGCGTAACAACTATTGGAAGCTACGCGTTCAGAAATTGCAGCAGCCTCACAAGCATAACAATCCCCAACAGCGTAACAACTATTAAAAGCGACGCGTTCTATAGGTGCAGCAACCTCGAAAGCGTAACAATCCCCAACAGCGTAACAACTATTGAAAGCTACGCGTTCAGCAATTGCAGCAGCCTTGCAAGCAGAACAATCCCCAATAGCGTAACCAGCATTGGAAGATACGCGTTCAGCCATTGCAGCAGCCTTGCAAGCAGAACAATCCCCAATAGCGTAACCAGCATTGGAAGATACGCGTTCAGTAGTTGCACAAACCTCGAAAGTGTAACAATAGGTAATAGTGTCACAAGCATTGGCTCTTATGCATTCGAAGGTTGCACTAATCTTACAAGCATTCACTTACTCGGCGAAACACCGCCTACTGTTGAATATGGAAATTTTTCCGAAGCACAATACACGGATATAACGCTTTTTGTGCCCAAAGGCTCATTAGAGACACATCAAGCAGCAGATACTTGGAAAAAGTTTTGGGATATACGCGAGGAGGGCACAACAGAAATACCAGAGGAAGAAGTAAAGAAATGTGCTACGCCTGTAATCACTTACAACAATAGTGGTCTTGATATTACAACGGAAACTGATGGCGCAGAAATTCACACAGATATTACTTGTAGCGATGCTAATTCATACAATGGTGACAGAATAGACCTATCTGCAACATACAGCATAACAACATACGCAACAAAATCGGGATATTTGGATTCTGAAACAGCCACAGCAACGCTCTGTTGGATTGCTGTAAGTAGTAGTTCAGAGGAGAACAGCATCATTGAGGTTGAGGCAATGCCTCTGCTTACCACTTGCAACAATGGTACAATAAACATCAGCGGTGGTAAAGATGGTGCAGAGGTTGTTGTTTATACCACAAGCGGTGTTGCTGTTGGCAATGCTACAATCACAAACGGTAATGCTAGCATAAGCACCGAACTTGCAATGGGTGAGATTGCCGTTGTAAACATTGCAGGAAAGGGCATTAAGATTGTAATGCAATAAGAGCATACCACAACAAACATAACAGTAAAAGCCAACCTATAGTTGGCTTTTTTCTTAAGAACTTTATAGGGCGTCGCAGATTACCCACCTTTGAATTTTAGGTGTCAGCCGAGCTGTAAAATACCGCGATATACGGTAAGTAGAAACGCTTAAAAAGATTCAAGAGAATTGTAAAAATGCCCTTTTTATCGTTTGCAAGAAGCGTAATTATCTATAAATTTGCATTACAGATAACTTAAACAGGGTTGAATATACCCCAGAAGCAATATACACTTGCGACTTATTCGCGACCATTTATTGTTCACAAACAGTTATCATTATAAACATCGCTCTTAAAAATTTTGAATATAGCATTGTAATACAGCAACTTGCAAACGAGTTCAAGAATATTACAAGGATTTATAAAGCACTTCCAACTTTATGACCGACACTATGGGCCGTATGCACTCTGATGCACAGTTAACTTCGTTTTCCTCCTTTTCGCTCGGCAAAGCAAACAAGTTTTCTTTTGCGCTCACTCGGGCGTCGGTTCCCGCACACGTTGAGATGATGGGCTTCCTCGGTATCGGTAACAACCCCATGGTAGGTGCAACTGTTGCTATCGCAGTTGATATCTCTGCTGCACTTTCTAAATAATACAATTGATTTAGAATACCTTACAGAGAGTTATCCTTTTTAGGGTGACTCTCTTTTTTGTTGCTATATCTGATTGGCATTAGAGGCCATTTATAACCATTCTGTGACTTCCAAATCCATTTTATATACCAAATCACCTTATTCCACCTTCGAAGGTCTTAAATGGGTTTATATTGACCTTTATGAGGTGTTTCGTGCGACCAAATAGCGACCATTTTTCGCGTGGTCGCAAATAAGGTCGTTACTACTTTTGAGAATTCACTCATTTAAATATCCTTTTGGTTTTTAATTACTATTGTTATTATCAACATTTCTCTCCATCTACTGTTATTTATTCTTACATTGTTGATTATTACATCTATAAGACAAACAGTAAGAAAAAGAACCCCAATTATGATGAGACTATTGGATATACCACACGTTAATTGCTTACGCAACACTATTAATCCAAGTTGATAAACAAAAAAATTAAAATAAATACTGCAATAAAGTAAAAAGCACTATATTTGCAAAGAAGACCTAAATCTTGTGGCAAAAACAAATCGGATTAATATTAGTAAGGAACGTTATCGTTGGGCCATTCAGCGTGCAGGATATACGGTAGATGACTACATAAATAGTCATCCAAAGATTGCTGTATATGATTGGATGGAAGGAAACAGACAACCAACAATAAAACAATTAGAAGATTTCTCTAAAAGTGTAAATGTTCCTTTTGGTTTTCTATTTTTAGAAGATGTTCCTATAGAAAACATCCCATTTCCTGTTTTCCGTGGAGATTCAGGACGATATGATCATTTTGATTTAAATGTATATGACACAGTAAACACTGTGTTGCAAAGACAAAATTGGTTAGAGGACTATATTGTAGAAAACGGCATAGACACATGCAAATTTGTAGGTTGTGCAACAACGCGAACTACAATAGCTGAAGCCGTGAGCATATTGCGTACAAATTTAAATTTAGACGCACGATGGGCCTTTGCTTTAACAAACACCAATGCAGCGATAAACAAATTAACAGAAATGTTAGAGGATGCAGGCGTTTTTTTAGCATATAATGGCGTCGTAGGCAACAACACTCATCGTATACTTGACGTTAAAGAATGTAGAGGTTTTGCACTTGTCAATCAAGTCGCACCTTATATATTTATAAATAATGGAGATGCACCAACAGCTCAATTATTTACATTGATACATGAAGCTGCTCATTTAATGTTAGGTGTTAGTGCTGGTCATGCAGAAACAAATACTTTGTGTATGGATGCTACTGAAAACTGGTGTGATAGAGTAGCTGCGGAATTCCTTGTTCCTGCTGCAGAATTGCAAACTTTATGGAATGGTTGTCTTGGAGAAATGTGTAAAAAGTTCAAAGTCAGCGAACTAGTTATTGCACGTAGAGGACACGATTTAGGTTTGATGAGCTATGAAGAATATCGAATGTTTTGGGCAGAATATAGCACCCGCCCACGCTATATGAGGGAAAAAGACAATTCCGGTGGCAGTTTTTATAGAACTAGCTTAAAACGAGTTGGTCGTCTTTTTGCAATTCATGTAAAAAATGCAGTAAGTTCTCGACAGTTGTCCTATACGCAAGCATATCGATTAACGGGATTGTATGGCAATACATATACACAATTCATGAACAATAACATTTAAATGCAGGTATGAATTACATCTTTGATACAAACATATTTATACGCTCAAAAAACGATATGCCTGCTGATATATGGCCGACTTTTTGGACTCGTATTGCAGAATTGATTCGTGACGGAAAAATACATTCTAGTATTAAGGTTAAAGAAGAAATTGATAGAGGCAATGATGAACTCACAAAATGGATGAAGATAAATGCTGATAAAAATTTCTATTACCAAATAGATTCGGATGTATTAGTAAAATATGCAGAAGCACAAAATTGGGCTAAGAATAACACCATTTTCAAACCTATAGCAATTAATGAATTTGCAAATGTTGCTGATGCATATCTAGTAGCAACAGCAGCAGCTAAAAATTTAACTTTGGTCACGTATGAGAAATCTAATCCGTCATGTAGAAATCGCGTAAAAATACCAGATGCCTGTATTGCTTTAGGAGTCAACTTTTGCGACCTAAACACAGCGCTTAAGCAACTGAATGTCACAATATAAACAACCAAAATGTCTAAAAACAGTTTGTATATCAAAAACATACAATATAAAGTATTTTGTAAAACGCGCCTGCTTAAGCTGGTGCGTTTTTTTGTCCATAGAGCAGCACTATTTACACACCCCAATTGCGATAGTTTTCTAGCTACCGAAAATTATTCGTAATTAAGGATCAATTTGACAAATTATTTTCTGTGTTTTTGCATTGGTTTTGCTATATGAATGTATAATCAATAATTGTAGAATATGAGAGCAAACAACACAATCTATTTTGCTGTAAGAGCCAGTAAATCCCGACAGAATGGTATGTGTCCTATTCAGGTTCAACTTACCAAAAGTGGTGAACGCGCGAGTTTCAGTACGGGTAAGGTGGTGAGGGTTTCTGATTGGGATCAGAAGAATCAAAGGGTTAGGGGTAAGGATGAGGTGAGTATTGAACTGAACCGTTTTCTGGATTCTGTCCGTGCTCGTCTGTATTATCTCGAAGGTGTTCTGATTGATAGGGGTATAGGTGCTACTCCACAGATTCTAAGGGATGCTTATTTGGATAAGTTGGATTATCTGAAGGATTGGACTCTGATGGGTGTCATTGAAACTCATTTGGATGAGCTCAGGGGTAAGAAAGACAATCCATCACTGCTAGTACTCTGTGGAATTATGAGTATTGTCAGAAGTTGATCGGTGAGTTTATGAGAAGTCATTACAACAGGGAAGATATGAGTATTAAGGAAGTGAAGATTGGGTTTATAGGTAGTTTCCATTCGTGGTTGATGAGTGAACGGAAAATGAGACAGAACACTACTACAAAGTTTCTTAGATTCCTACATAAGATTATGAATGTTGCTGTTATGAACGGTTATGTTCCTTACAATTCTTTGAGTATGTATAAGGTTATCCGTGAACCGGTGAATCCGGAATATCTTACAGAAGAAGAGTTACAGAAGATTATAGAGTTCGATTCACCATTAGAACGATTGGTTCGTACCCGGGATATGTTCCTGTTCGGGTGTTTTACGGGACTTAGTTATATCGATATAAAGATGTTAAGGAGCGAACATTTTGAGACTGACTCTAAAGGTAGAAGATGGATTAAGAAGAAACGTGAAAAGACCGGGGTTTTGTCACGTATACCTACTTCACAAGGTGGAATTCGTCAAAAATATGTTCTATTTCTGTGCTTCGTTCGTGTAAAATCTTACAATTATGTATCATTTAATACTAAAGCAAAAGTGACACACAGCAGTGCGTCACTCCTTGACAAAGTCTTTATTTATCACAGTATTTTGAAACTGATAGCGATGTACTATAATTCAAGAGAATTGTCCTTTAGTAAGAAATCGTAAATACCAATTGTAGTTATTCCGTCTTCGTCTCTCAATATTGGTGTTTCTTCTCCTAATACAATAATTTTCTTGAAGGAGTCATCCACTTTCAACAGAGAAGCTCTTTCTTGTTTAATTTTTTCATCTGTTTCCATTCTAAAAGCAGATTGAATGTAGTATCGTCTGCTTCCCAAATTGCATACAAAATCCACTTCAAGCTGTATTCGTTGCTGTTTACCTTCGTTATCTTTTATAATGACAGGAACAACTCCAATATCTACATTGAATCCCCTAATTCTTAATTCGTTATAGATTAAGTTCTCCATAAGATGACTTTTCTCTGATTGACGGAAGTTTAAACGAGCATTGCGC